>NZ_VBTO01000007.1:0-290555 GCF_013277615.1 Pseudomonas sp. MS19
GTGGGATTTATGGAGCGCTTACTTTGTGTAATGAGCTACATGCAGCTTCTATGCTGCCACAGCCTATAACCCAGCCGATATTCCTGACTAACCCAGTCAGTCGAGCGCTGTGACACGGATTTAGAAACTATTGTTAAGCCACTAACTAAGCCCGGCTATCGCAGCGGACGATGGCGCTGTTACAGCGCAGTCATTTCTCAGTCTTGCGCACAACTGCCATGTCTCCCCCGCCAGAACATCCATCTCTATTGATGCAAGACACATCAGGCTCCGGCAACAACCAAGACAATAGCGCGCCGTGGCTGGCTTTACGCCGCAATTTTCGGGCCGCCAGCTATAGTGAATCAGCAGCATCCGTGAATTAATTTTTCTGCGCTGGAGCAAGGAGCGCCGCATGTCCTACGCAAAGCCGATCCCCTCAATGGTCGCATTGGCTCTTGGGTTAATTATTTGGTTTGTGATTCCAGTGCCAGAAGGGGTGACCCCGCAGGCGTGGCATCTGTTGGCGATCTTCATCGGTACGATTGCGGGGATTATCGGCAAGGCCATGCCGATCGGTGCGCTGGCAATTATCGGCATCATGCTGGTTGCTATTACCGGGGTGACGAGTGACAAGCCGAGCCAGGCGATAGCCGATGCACTGAGTGGCTTTTCCAATTCGCTGATTTGGTTGATTGGTATCGCCATCATGATTTCGCGGGGCCTGATCAAAACCGGATTGGGCAATCGGATCGCGTATTACTTCATCTCCATTTTTGGTAAGCGCACGCTCGGGATTGGTTACGCGTTGGCCATTTCCGAGTTGACGCTGGCGCCGATTACGCCGAGTAACACGGCGCGTGGCGGGGCGATCATGCATCCGATCATGCGCTCGATTGCAGACAGCTTTGGCTCAACAGCGGAGAAGGGCACTGAGCGCAAAGTGGGTGAATACCTGGCGCTGGTGAACTACAACGCCAACCCAATTACTTCGGCGATGTTTATTACCGCCACAGCGCCCAACCCACTGATTGTGAGTTTGATTGCCAAGGGCACCGAGGCGAATATCACGATCAGTTGGGGCATGTGGGCATTGGCCGCCTTGGTGCCAGGCATCGTTTCGTTGCTGGTGATGCCGCTGGTTTTGTATTTCTGCTTCCCGCCTGAATTGAAGCAAACCCCGAATGCGACGGCATTTGCCAAGGAAAAACTCAGTGAGTTGGGCGCGTTCAAACTCAATGAGAAAATTTTGCTTGGAGTGTTCGCCCTCCTGCTCTTGCTGTGGGCAGGTGTGCCGGCAGCGATTTTTGGGCCGGAGTTCAAGTTTAATGCGACCACTGTGGCCTTCCTTGGGCTCTCAATTTTGCTGGTGACCGGCGTGCTGACCTGGGATGACATCCTCAAGGAAAAGACGGCCTGGGATACCATTACCTGGTTCGCGGCGCTGGTAATGATGGCCGGTTACTTGGGCAAGCTGGGCTTGATTGGCTGGTTCTCAGGCGTCATTCAACAAAACGTCGGTGCGCTGGGCTTCGGTTGGGCTGGGGTGATTGCGATGCTGGTGTTGGTGTATTTCTACGCCCACTACTTCTTTGCCAGCACCACCGCACACATCACCGCGATGTACGCTGCATTCCTCGCCGCCGGTATTGCGCTGGGCGCTCCGCCGTTGCTGCTGGCGCTGATTCTGGCGTTCTCTTCTTCACTGATGATGTCGCTCACTCACTACGCCACTGGCACCGCGCCAATCGTCTTTGGCTCCGGCTTTGTGTCGCTGGGTCGTTGGTGGATAGCGGGCTTCATCATGAGTGTTGTCAACTTGCTGATCTGGGCGGTCGTCGGCGGCGCGTGGTGGAAGGTGTTGGGTTATTGGTGAAACGAATCCAGCTCGGGCACCCTTCGCTGCAGTCGTGCGCAGTGCGATGAGTCTGGATTTTGCTAGCACAGCTTGAATGGCTGGCGCCCCATCAGATGGAGCGCGGGCCAAGGTGAGGCTGCGCAGGCAGCAGTTTTCAGCGACTATTGCTCACTCTCAATAGTCGTACCACCTGAGTTCGAGCTTCAAGGTGTTTTCCGGTGTACTCAAGTGGCTGAACTCGCGTTCTGCCGCCAGGCGCAGGCCAAGGTTGGGTGAGATTTCCCACTGTTGGCTCAGCGCCATGCTGCGGCGAACTTCGCCGTTGATGAAGTAATCGTTATTGACCTCGGCGAGCATGTTGCCCAGCGGGTTGCGCCACAGCAGGCCTGTGTTGAAACCGGCGGCAGGCACCAGATAGGCGGCGAAGTCACTGTGGTGCTCGATACGCATGGTGGCGAGGGCAAAGGCTTGTACGTTGTCTGTCAGGCTCCAACTGCCACCCGCACCGCCGTTGATATGCGCGGCTAATACCTCATCGTCGTCTTTGCCGGGCACGCGTTCGAAGCCCGCGGCAACTTGCCATGACAACGGCTTGAGCAGTTCGCTGCGCGGCGTCAGCGAGCGGATGCTGACCAGATCGAGGTTCTGCAGCTGCCAGTGGTTGCCTTCGTACTGGCGCAACTTCATCTGCATGATTTCAATCTGCGCGCCTGCCGGGAATCCATATTGGTTGTCGTTGAGGTCGTGATACGCCATGCGCAGGCCGTACTCGGCAAACGCTTTGTCGCCGCGGCTGCCTGCGCCCAGTTGCCAAGTGCGGGATTCATGGCCTTCTTCCGGTAACCCTGGTCGTTCTACTGCAAGTTCGGGCGGTGGATTGCTGTTGATTTCACGCAGCAGGTTGAAGCTGCGCTTCACGGTTTGCGGTTCACGACCTTCACCGCTGGCGCGATAACGCAGCAGGCGGAATGCGGCATCGGTAATCAGCGCGCGGCGTGCTTGTCCCAGCTTCTTGAAGTTTTCGTCTTCAAGGGCAATGTCTTCATCGGCCAGGCGTTCAACCCAGACAAGCTCGCTGGCAGTAAGTGGTTCGGTGCGGGTGACCAGTTCACGCTCCCGTGAGGGGCGATAATCCGTGCGCTCGATCAGGCCTGCTTGTTTGATCGCCCGAACGGTGTCAGTCGGAATCGCGGTGATCGGGAACTGGTTTGTCAGCTCAAGGCCGGGACGCGCGATTTCAAGCAGTTCGAGCAGGCGGAATGAGCAGTTCTCATCGAAGAAGAAGTAATCAAAACGGATGTCTTTGAGTTCCCACACGTGCTGGATCATGCGACGGGTTTCAACCGGCGTCAGGTTCAGCCGGTATTCCCACAGGTCACGGTTTTCCAGGCTGCGGTACTCGGCCAGTTTCTCGCGATAGGGCACCAGTGAGAACAGCCCCGGATAGCCGCCCATCAGGCCTTTCCATGCATACAGAATGCTGTTGTCCATGCCCTCGATGTACGCGCCAAAATTCAGTGCGTAGCTGAGCAGGGCGGTGTTGTTGGTGTCGATGTCGGCCTGATCAATGCGCAGCAACGTGTGGCCAAACATGGACGACGGGCTGTTCAGGTAGGCGGCGGGAAACACCAGCACGGTGCTGTTAGGGGCGACATCGGTCATCCACTTGTCGTATTCGGCGCACGTCGGCTGCGGCAAGTCGCTGAGCTTGAGTTGTTCGCTCAGCCAGCGAGTACGGGCCGGATACCGACACTGTGCATGTTCGTCGTTCAGCGGCGCAGGCTGGTATATCGCTTCAAGGGTGGCGCGCAGCTCTGCTTGCGGGTTGCTGGCGCCATCTTCGGCAAGGAAGAATTTCTGCTCATCGACGTAACTGCGCCAACCGCCGAGCTTGCCGGTTTCGTAATGGCCGAGTGCAATCCAGTACGGGTCGCTGGCCAATTCGTTCAGGCGGGCTTCGTTCGGCATTGGGTTTGCCTGCGTCGCGCCGGCGATGCAGAGCAGCGCAAGGGGTAAAGTCCGTTTCAAGTAACACTCGTGGTTGTCCGCCGATGATGCCTGAGCTTTGGCGATGGAGCCGTAAAGTGTCAAGCGCAACACGCAACCGGCCCTTTCAAGGCCGGTTGCGTGTTGCGGATATTGTCTGTGTGCGTGTTAGTCCTGTGCCGGCAGAGCATCAACGTGCGGCGGCGCGGCTGGCTTGGATGCCGGCATGCACTCATCAAGCAGGCGGCGGGCAGCGCTTTCGGCGGCGTCTGCATACGGGATAAGCACACTGCCAGCGCCGGCATGACGGAACGCCTCGGCGTCGCCCTCATGGAAAGCGCTCAAGGTGATCTGCCCCTTGAAACCGTTGCTACGCAGGGCGCGAAACAGAATCGCGTTGACCTCGCGCTGGGGAATGGTGCTGACCATGAGTTTGGCGTCATGCAGCGGCAGATGAGCCAGAAAGTCGGCGTCTTCTGCGTCACCGTAGCAAACACTCAAACCACGGGCTTTCGCCAGCTTCAACTCGTCTGGCGCAAAGTCCACGCCGAGCACGCGTTTGCCAGCTTGTTGAAATTGCTCGGCCAATAGCCGCCCGTAGCGGCCCATGCCATAGATAATAATTTCCGGATGCCGGACCCGATTCGGTGTGTCGGAGGCTGTCTCGCGGTAGGCAACTTTACGCTCAAACAAACTCAGCATTGGCGCCAGGCGCGCAAACAGTGGCTGGGTATACATCGCCATGTGAGTCGACAGGGTAATTGTGATCAGCGCCACCAGCGTGATCAGGCCCAGCGCGGAGGGATCAATCACCTCGAGGCCGACACCGACGCCGACAAAAATAATCGAGAACTCACTGATCTGCGCCAGCGTCAGCCCCGCGACAAATCCGGTGCGCTTGCGATAACCCAGTGCGCCGACAATCGGCATGATGATCATCGGTTTACCGATCAGGACAAATGCCGAAAGTACCAGCGCTGGAAATATCTGACCGTTGATATGACTGAAGTCGAGCTGCATGCCCAGGTAGAGGAAGAAGAACAGCAGGAGAAAGTCGCGCAAGCTGGTCAGGCGGCTTGAGATGGCTTCGCGCAGCGGTGTCGAGGCCAGAGACACGCCCGCGACAAATGCCCCAAGCTCTTTGGACAAGCCAAACGATTCGGCAATGCCAGCCAGCGCGGTGCCCCACGCCACTGCAAACAGCATCAGCAGTTCGGGAGAGCGTGACATGGCCTTTAGCAGCCACGGCATGGCCTTGCGCGATATCAGGTAAATCCCGGCCACGGTAATCAGCGCCAGCACACCTAGCCAGAAAAGGCTCATGGGTTGTTCAGCCGTGGCTTGTTTAGGGCTGAGCAGGTTGAGAACCAACATCGACGCGACTACAACAATGTCCTGAATAATCAGGATGCCCATGGCGATTCGGCCATGCAGGGAGTCGATCTCTTTTTTATCCGAGAGCAGTTTGACCACGATAATAGTGCTGGAGAAGGCCAGCGCCATTGCCATGTACAGCGCCATGCTGCTGCTCATGCCAAGCAAGATGCACAGCCCATAACCGAGCCCGAGGGTCAGCGCTATCTGGCAGGTGCCGGCGATCAGTGCAACGCGGCCCAGAGAGCTGATCAGTTGAGTGTCGAGTTTGAGTCCGACAACGAACAACAGCACGGTAATGCCGATTTCGGCGAGCAGCGCCAGTGGCTCCATTTCACTGCTCAAACCCATGAAGCTTGGGCCTGCAAGAATGCCGACAACGATGTAGGCGATGATCAAGGGCTGTCGCAACTTCAAGGCAATCGCGCCAAACAAGGCCGATAACACCAGTAATGCTGCGACTTCCTGAAATAAGCTCATGCGTCTGAATCCCTGATAGATGTATTGAGCATAACGCTTGGGCATCGGGCGAAAGCTGCGTTGTATCAGTATGGTGGCAGTTAGCCGTTGTGAAAGCCGAACATGACGCGGCGAATCAACGTCGTATAACTGCGACGTGTGTTGCCATGTCCCATGAGTTTTGCCAGTGCGCTACACAACCTTGCACAGATATGCGGTTATCGCTTGTCGAGGCGGCTCGATACAGCCATGATTTCTCATGCGTGTGCCCCTCGTACAAGGATTTCCAATGCCAGACTCTGTTGCTACCCACCTGCGGTTAGCGCCTGAAGCTCTAACCCGCCCGTTTTCTCCTGAGCAATTCAACTTTAGCAACACAGATGATCTTGAACCTTTTCGTGGTGTTCTCGGCCAGGAGCGTGCCGTTGAAGCGTTGCAATTTGGCGTGGCGATGCCGCGTCCCGGCTACAACGTATTTGTGATGGGCGAGCCCGGTACCGGGCGTTTTTCATTTGTTAATCGCTACCTCAAAGCTGAAGGCAAGCGCATGGCGACACCGGCTGACCGGGTGTACGTCAATAATTTTGATGAGCCGCGCGAGCCGCGTGCATTAGAGCTGGAAGCCGGGACTGCCGGTGAGTTCATTACCGATATCGGGCTGCTGATCGACAACCTGCTGGCGACATTCCCGGCGGTGTTCGAGCATCCGTCGTACCAGCAAAAGAAGAACGCGGTCGACCGGGCGTTCAATAAACGCTACGACCAGGCGTTGGATATTATCGAGCGCATGTCGCTTGAAAAGAGCATTGCCCTGTACCGTGATAGCAGCAACATCGCGTTTACCCCGATGCTCGAAGGCAAGGCGCTGGATGAAGCTGAGTTTGCGCAACTGCCCGAGGCTGATCGGGAGCGTTTTCACGCCGACATCGCCGCGCTTGAAGAATGCCTCAATGAAGAGCTGGCGAGCTTGCCGCAGTGGAAGCGAGAAACCAGTAATCAACTGCGTCAGCTCAACGAGGAAACCATCACTGTTGCATTGCAGCCGCTGCTGGCGCCGCTTTCGGAGAAGTATGCCGAGAACGCCGGCGTGTGTGCCTACCTGCAGGCGGTGCAAGTCAATCTGCTGAAAACCGTGGTTGAGCAGCTGGTTGATATCGAGAAGACCGATATCCCGCAGCGCAAGTTACTCGAAGAGCAATACTGCCCGAGCCTGGTGGTTGGTCATCATGCGCACGGCGGCGCGCCCGTGGTATTCGAGTCGCATCCAACCTACGACAACCTGTTTGGCCGCATCGAGTACAGCACCGACTCCGGGGCGATCTACACCAGCTTCCGGCAATTGCGCCCCGGCGCATTGCATCGTGCCAATGGCGGCTTCCTGATTCTCGAAGCCGAGAAAATGCTCAGCGAGCCGTTTGTCTGGGATGCGCTCAAACGCGCCCTGCATTCGCGTCAGCTAAAAATGGAATCGCCGCTGGGCGAGCTGGGGCGGATTGCCACGATCACGCTGAGCCCGCAAGTGATTCCTTTGCAGGTCAAGGTGATCATTATTGGCGCGCGCCAACTGTATTACGCGCTGCAAGATCATGATCCGGACTTCCAGGAAATGTTCCGTGTTCTTGTCGACTTCGACGAGGACATTCCGTTGGGCGACGAAAGCCTTGAGCAATTCGCCCAGTTGATGAAAACCCGCACCACCGAGGAGGGCATGGCGCCGCTTACGGCGGCAGCGGTAGCGCGTCTGGCGACATACAGTGCCCGGCTGGCTGAGCATCAGGGGCGGCTGTCGGCACGCATCGGTGATTTGTTCCAACTGGTCAGCGAGGCTGACTTTATTCGCCAACTGGCCAATGAGACCGTGACTGATGTCGGCCATATCGAGCGGGCGCTCAAAGCCAAAGCTACGCGCACCGGGCGTGTTTCGGCGCGGATTATCGACGACATGCTGGCCGGGATCATTCTGATCGACACGGCCGGTGCGGCGGTCGGCAAGTGTAACGGGCTGACGGTGCTGGAAGTGGGTGATTCCGCGTTCGGCGTTCCTGCGCGAATCTCGGCCACGGTGTATCCGGGCGGCTCGGGGATTGTCGATATCGAGCGTGAGGTTAATCTCGGCCAGCCGATTCACTCCAAGGGCGTGATGATCCTGACCGGGTTCCTTGGCAGCCGTTACGCGCAGGAATTCCCGCTGGAGATTTCCGCCAGCATCGCGCTTGAGCAGTCGTACGGATACGTGGATGGCGACAGTGCCTCGCTGGGTGAGGTGTGCACGCTGATCTCAGCGCTGTCTCGCACGCCGCTCAAGCAGTGCTTTGCGATCACCGGCTCGATCAACCAGTTCGGTGAAGTTCAGGCTGTGGGTGGCGTCAACGAGAAGATCGAAGGTTTCTTCCGCCTTTGTGAGGCGCGTGGGCTGACGGGCGAGCAGGGCGCAATCATCCCGAGTTCCAATGTCTCGACGCTGATGCTCGACGAGAAAGTGCTGAACGCGGTGCGCGCTGGCCAGTTCCATATCTACGCGGTGCGTCAGGTGGACGAGGCGCTGAGCCTGCTGGCCGGTGAGCCTGTGGGAGAAGCGGATGAGCGCGGTCAATTCCCGGCGGGCAGCGTCAATGCGCGGGTTGTTGAGCGTTTGCGCGCGATTGCCGAAATGGGCATGGGCGAGGAGGAAAAAGACGAAAAACAGGACAAGGACGAAAAAGTGGTCAAAGCTGTAGAGGAGAAATCTCAAAAGCCTGTACCCGCCAAGGAGAAAAAGCCACGGGCGCCAAAGTCCGAAGGTTGATTGAACAGGGGCGTCGGAGCCGCATCACTTGCGGCGCAGTCGATGCTGGGGAAGCCCGCTGATTTGGACGTTTTGCGCGGCTTTCCCACGGTTCATCCACACAGTTATCCACAGGTTGAGTGAATAACTGTGTGACCCTCCTGCAAGTCTTGGCGGTGACTGGCAAGTGACCAATCTTGCGAGGGTTGCCGTCATGTCACGAAGCCTATGTCTCACCCGTCAATGCTTGGGCATGGTCACACGCATCGAGTGCGTGGTGCTGCCATTGGCTGGCGGTAATGGGCTCTGGACCCTGATTTGCGCGGCGGGTCTGTCCGGTGAGCAACCGACGGCCATAAAGGCGCAAGGCCCATTCTGCGGGCCTTTGGTGGCCGAAGGGGTCTTGGCTGGGATTGCCGATAACCTGATCGTGCAGGGCTATTGTGAATGTTGTGACCTGCCTATCTGGCGTCTGCACATTCAAGCGCAGTTACGGCAATTGAACGGAGAGCGTAGACGTAATTTCGGCGATTACCAGTTTCATCCAGAAACTTAATTCGCCGTTGTACAGGGATGGCGCTACCCTTCGCGGGGCTTTAAATCAAGGCTTTTTACCGATAAAAGCGCTGCACTTGAAAAATGTTATCCACATTTGCCCAAGATAATTTTTTAAAGGTGTTTCAGCGCCTTTTTTGGCGGGACATGGCTGGGTATACTCCGCTCCGGTTCAACCTTTGTGAGACACCATGGAACGCTTTATTGAAAACGCGATGTACGCATCGCGCTGGTTGTTGGCGCCGATCTATTTTGGCCTGTCGTTAGGGTTGTTTGCCCTGGCGCTCAAGTTCTTCCAAGAAATTTTCCACATTCTGCCCAGCATCTTTTCGATGGCTGAGGCGGATTTGGTGCTGGTTATTCTGTCGCTGATCGACATGGCGCTGGTCGGCGGGCTCATCGTGATGGTGATGCTGTCGGGCTACGAGAACTTTGTCTCGCAACTCGACATCGAAGAGGGCCGCGAGAAACTCAGCTGGTTGGGCAAGATGGACTCCGGTTCATTGAAGATGAAAGTGGCCGCGTCGATCGTGGCGATTTCATCGATCCATCTGCTCAAGGTGTTCATGGATGCCAAGAACATCCCGGACAACAAGTTGATGTGGTACGTGATCATCCACATGACCTTTGTATTGTCGGCCTTCGCCATGGGTTATCTGGATAAGCTGACCAAGCACGACCACTGATCCGGCAGCAGTAAAACGCCCATCAAACCGCCCGGCCGTTGCAAAACGGACGGGCGGTTTGCATTTAGCCTTGAGCTTTTGTTTATTTGTACAAGAATAAATTTTGTATAAGTTATGTATAGTTATCGAGGCGGCGATCATGAATCTTCAAGAATTGCGTGGGCATGCGCTGGCGGGTGAGGTTGATGAACTCAACCTGATCTCCATCGAAGGCGGTATCTATGTACTGGAGGTGCAGATGGATGGCATCGCCTATGGCTTTACCGATGCGTCCGGGAAATCGCAGCATATGCGCTCTATTGAGCATGCCCGTGATGTGCTCCACGAGTTGCCCAGGCTGCCGTTCAACCTGGTCCACGCGGTGGTGCATGATGAGATGTGCGGCATGCCGGACGGCCCTCAGGATACCTTGCGCGTGCCCATCTCGATGAACTCGCAGTGGTAGCCTTTCCAAAACGTGTTGCTGAGTTTCTGTGAACATTTGAACGGCGAGTGATCTGCGCCGTTCGGCAGATGGCTTTTGGCGCTCGGCAGCGCCCTTGGTTTGGATCCGGCCTGATCGCCAACTCATTGATCTGGCTCAAATAGATTTACCTTCGCGGTGTCGGGTGTTCGGCTGGGGCGGCCTTTGCTTCTATGCTAGGCTGGCCGACCTTTTCAACCCCCCTGCGGAGCGTTACATGTCCGAACTTAATCTTGCTACTGATGAAACCCGCGTCAGCTACGGCATTGGCCGTCAGTTGGGTGGCCAACTGCGTGACAATCCGCCACCGGGTGTTAGCCTCGACGCTATTCTGGCGGGCCTGACCGACGCTTTCGCTGGCAAAGAAAGCCGCGTCAGCGAAGCTGAGCTGAATGCCAGCTTCAAGGTTATCCGTGAAGTCATGCAGGCAGAAGCTCAAGCCAAGGCTGAAGCTGCTGCTGGTGCGGGCAAAGAATTCCTGGCCACAAACGCTGGCCGTGATGGCATCACCGTTCTGGCTTCGGGCCTGCAGTACGAAGTACTGACCACCGGTGAAGGCGCCACGCCGACCCGCGAAGACACTATCCGTGCGCATTACCACGGCACCCTGATCGACGGCACTGTGTTCGACAGCTCCTACGATCGCGGCCAGCCAGCAGAGTTTCCGGTTGGCGGCGTGATCGCCGGCTGGACTGAAGCCCTGCAATTGATGAAGGCTGGTAGCAAGTGGCGCCTGTACGTGCCGAGCGAGTTGGCTTACGGCGCGCAAGGCGTTGGCAGCATCCCGCCGCACAGCGTGCTGGTATTCGACGTAGAGCTGCTCGAAGTTCTGTAAGTCGAAGCGGCAGACGCTGTACTGGTCTGCCCGGAGATTCCCTGCCGACAGCGTTGCTGGCGGCAGGGCTCTCGTCTGTCAGCTCAAGGGTGCAATGCCTGCGAGTAGCAAAACAGAAACAGATTGCGCACCAATTCCTTGATCACCACTGGCTCGTTTGAACTGAGTTCATGCAGGTCCAGGCCGCCTTGTTCGCGGAAGGCTTCAAGTGCTTCATCTTCCAAGCTCGCACATACTTTGCCGGTGTCGCGTTCGAGAATACGCACATAAGGTTGTGGCCGGTCGAGCCATGCATCAATCAAATAGGTCATGAGTGTTCTCCTTGGGTACGCCAATGAGAATAATTCTTATTCAATAAATAGCAAGGGTCAATTGGACATCTATTGATTTGCGTCAGGCGCCGGCCGACGACTGGCAATTCAGTTCAAGTTGGGGGCGAAGAGCGGCGCCTCGGATGCGAGGCCGAGAGCGTGTGTGCAGGGAGAGAGGAGGGCGCCTGACGAAGCCGCAGATGCGACCTCGTCAGTCTATTTGCTTAGTGGGTGCGGGCTACAGCGAAATGGCTCAGCTCAATCAGTGCCTGGCGATATTCGTTGTCCGGCAGTGCATCGAGGCAAGCAATGGCGCGTTCGGCGAAATCACGGGCTTTCTGGGCGGTGTAGTCGAGTGCACCGG
This sequence comes from Pseudomonas sp. MS19, assembly GCF_013277615.1. Classification (NCBI taxonomy): domain Bacteria; kingdom Pseudomonadati; phylum Pseudomonadota; class Gammaproteobacteria; order Pseudomonadales; family Pseudomonadaceae; genus Pseudomonas; species Pseudomonas sp. MS19. Next base: position 11,635 of record NZ_VBTO01000007.1, read on the forward strand.
CTGCTTCAACTGCATTGCGAATGCTTTCGAGGTCTTCAATGCCGCCTTTTTGAATCGCCTGGCGAACCAGAGTGGCTTGCTCGGCGGTGCCTTCGCGCATGGTGTAGATCAGCGGCAGGGTTGGCTTGCCTTCTGCAAGGTCATCACCGACGTTTTTGCCCAGCGCGGCCGCATCGCCCCGGTAGTCGAGCAGGTCGTCAACCAGTTGGAAGGCTACGCCAAGGTGGTCCCCAAAGGTGCGCAACGCTTCAGTTTGCTCTGGAGTTGCCTGGGCAAATGCCGCTGCGCTGTGGGTCGAGGCCTCGAACAGCATGGCAGTTTTGCCGCGGATGACTTCCATGTAAATCGCTTCGGTGGTGCTGGCGTCGCGAACTTTCGACAGTTGCAGCACTTCACCTTCGGCAATCACGCGAGTGGCCTTGGAGAGAATCTTCATGACCGGCATCGAGCCCAGTTCGACCATCATCTCGAACGAGCGCGAATAGAGGAAGTCGCCTACCAGAACGCTGGGCGCATTGCCCCATTGTGCGTTGGCGGTTGAGCGGCCACGGCGCATGTCGGACATATCGACGACGTCGTCGTGCAACAGGGTCGCGGTGTGCAGGAACTCGATAGTGGCGGCCAGCAGGCGCAGGTTTTCATCCTGCACACCAAGGGCTTTGCCGCTGAGGAGTACCAGCAGTGGGCGCAAGCGCTTACCGCCGGCCGAAATAATGTAATCGCCGATTTTCTCTACCAGCGGTACACGCGATACTAGTTGTTGGCGAATGATGCCATCAACAGCGGTAAAATCGTCCGCCACCACGCGGTAGAAAGCTTGGGGTTGCATTAGTTGCGCAGGCTCCTCATATGTAGCGCGGCATGCTATGGGGCAGGCTAAGGCCTGTCAAGGCAAGAGCTTGGGGGACTTGCGCTGGTTAAGAAGCTTGCGTACAATCGCGCACCCTGAACTTCCCCCTGGGCATTTCCCTGCCTTACGCAATTGCAAGGGCGTCCTTCCGGCCCCAAGCAGCCATGCCAGTCAATAGCTATTCCTATAAAGCACTGGGTGAGCAGGATTAACGGAGATATACCATGTACGCTGTAATTGTTACTGGTGGCAAGCAATACAAAGTCACCGAAGGCGAATTCCTGAAGATCGAGAAACTCGAAATCGGCACTGGCGAATCCGTCACTTTCGATCGCGTTTTGTTGATCGGCAACGGTGACGACGTTCAAATCGGCGCACCAGTTGTAGATGGCGCTAAAGTTGTTGCAGAAGTTGTGTCGCAAGGTCGTCACGATAAAATCCGCATCATCAAGTTCCGTCGTCGTAAGCACCACATGAAGCGTCAGGGCCACCGTCAGTGGTTCACTGAGATCAAAATCACCGGTATTTCGGCCTGATATTAATCAAGCCAAGACGCCGCTGAAAATGCAGTGCTTTTAGTACGGTTTTCAGGGGTTTCTGACCCTTTATAGGAGTATTGACTCATGGCACACAAAAAAGCTGGCGGTTCCACCCGCAACGGTCGCGACTCAGAAGCCAAACGCTTAGGCGTTAAGATGTATGGCGGCCAGGCTATCAAAGCAGGCAACATCATCGTGCGTCAGCGCGGCACCCAATTCCACGCTGGTTACGGCGTTGGCATGGGTAAAGATCACACTCTCTTCGCTAAAGTCGAAGGCGTGATCAAGTTTGAAGTAAAAGGCGCCTTCGGTCGTCGTTACGTGAGCGTTGTCGCGGCCTAATCGCGAGAATGTGAAAAGCCCCGTCCATGCGACGGGGCTTTTTTGTTTCTGTATTCTAGGGGTTCTTGCCAAACTGTCCTGGCAGTGCGCTTATTATTAAGTGCTGAGCTTAATTGAGCTTTTGGTGCAGGCGACGTGCTGATTTCGGCGCGCGATGCTTTCATTAGGGTTTAAGGGCAATTTTGCAAGCACCCAGTGTTCCTTGTTTGTTAACCCGCTTTTTTTGCGGGAGGCGTACCCATGAAATTCGTCGATGAAGTATCGATATTTGTAAAGGCTGGCGATGGCGGCAATGGCTGCATGAGCTTTCGCCGTGAAAAATTCATTGAGAACGGTGGCCCTAACGGTGGCGACGGCGGTGATGGTGGTTCGGTGTATATGGTTGCCGACGAAAACCTCAACACCCTGATCGACTATCGCTACACCCGTCGTTTTGATGCCCAGCGTGGCGCTAACGGCGGCAGTACCGATTGCACCGGGCGCAAGGGTGAAGATCTGTTCCTGCGCGTGCCGGTTGGCACCACCGTGATCGACTCCGGTACTCAGGAAGTCATTGGCGACCTGACCAAAGCCGGGCAAAAGCTGCTGGTGGCTCAGGGTGGCTGGCACGGTCTGGGTAATACCCGATTCAAGTCCAGTACCAACCGTGCGCCGCGCCAGACTACGCCGGGCAAGCCGGGTGACTCGCGTGACCTGAAGATGGAGCTCAAGGTGTTGGCCGATGTGGGTCTGCTCGGGCTGCCAAACGCAGGCAAGAGCACGCTGATTCGCGCTATCTCTGCGGCCAAGCCGAAAGTGGCAGATTATCCGTTCACCACCTTGATCCCGAACTTGGGCGTGGTCAGCGTCGATCGCTACAAGAGCTTTGTGGTGGCTGATATTCCGGGGCTGATCGAAGGCGCTTCCGAGGGCGCGGGTCTGGGTATTCGCTTCCTCAAGCACTTGTCGCGTACGCGCTTGTTGCTGCACCTCGTTGATATGGAGCCGCTGGATCTGACTGATCCGGTGGAGGCTGCGCAGGTTATTGTCGACGAGCTGACCAAGTTCAGCCCGGCATTGGCCGAGCGTGATCGTTGGTTGGTGCTGAACAAGGCCGACCAGATGCTCGAAGAAGAGCGCGCCGAGCGCGTGGCTGACATCGTTGCGCAGTTGGACTGGAAAGGCCCTGTGTATGTGATCTCGGCTATTTCCGGCGACGGTACTCAGCGGTTGTGTCAGGACATCATGACTTACCTTGAGGCGCGTGCCGAGAAGATCGCCGAGAACCCGCAGTTCGCGTCCGAGCTGGCTCAGCTCGATCAGCGCATCGAAGATGAAGCGCGTGCCCGCTTGCAGGAGCTGGATGATCAGCGTGCCCTGCGTCGTGCTGGCGTCAAGAGTGTCGATGATGTCGACGAAGACGACTTCGATGATGAGGATGACGACGACGGCCCGGAAATCATATACGTCCGGGATTAAGCAATTATTCAACGCCGCTTAACAGCGGCGTTTTTGTGTAGAGTTGATCCGTTGCAGGGCATGGGCTCTGCAAATCTGTAGTGCGCTTTTTGGTTGGGGTTGGAACAAATGCGTGACAAGGTGACGAGTGCGCGGCGCTGGGTCGTCAAGATTGGCAGTGCGCTGCTGACGGCGGATGGCAAGGGCCTGGATCGCGACGCGATGAGAGTCTGGGTGCGGCAGATGGATGCACTGCGTGCGTCTGGTGTTGAATTGGTGTTGGTCTCATCGGGTGCAGTGGCTGCGGGCATGAGTCGCCTTGGCTGGAAAACCCGACCGAGCGCCATGCATGAGCTGCAGGCTGCCGCAGCCATTGGCCAGATGGGTCTGGTGCAGGCGTGGGAGTCGAGCTTTGCCGAGTTTGATCGTCGCACTGCGCAGGTTCTGCTGACTCACGATGACTTGTCTGATCGCAAGCGTTACCTCAATGCCCGCAGCACGTTGCGTACGCTGGTCGAACTTGATGTGATTCCGGTCATCAACGAGAACGACACGGTGGTGACCGACGAAATCCGTTTTGGCGATAACGACACTCTGGCGGCGCTAGTGGCCAATCTGGTCGAGGCCGACTTGCTGGTGATCCTGACTGACCGCGACGGTATGTTCGATGCCGACCCGCGGCACAATCCTGATGCCAAGCTGATTTATGAGGCGCGTGCCGATGATCCGGCGCTTGATGCAGTCGCCGGCGGCGTTGGCGGTGCGTTGGGGCGTGGCGGGATGCAGACCAAGTTGCGTGCGGCGCGACTGGCAGCGCGTTCCGGTGCGCATACGGTCATTGTGGGTGGTGCGATTGATCAGGTGCTGGCGCGCTTGGGTGCGGGTGAGCGTCTTGGGACCTTGCTTGAGCCGGAGCGCGGCATGTTGGCAGCGCGTAAGCAGTGGCTTGCCGGGCACTTGCAGACCCGCGGAACTCTGGTGCTCGATGAAGGCGCAGTGAAGGCCGTGGCCAAAAATCGCAAAAGCTTGCTGCCAATCGGCGTGAAGGCTGTCAAAGGCAGTTTCCGGCGCGGCGAGATGGTGGTGTGCGTGGCAGCGGATGGTCGTGAGATTGCGCGCGGCCTGGCGAACTACAGCGCCTTGGAGGCGCAAAAAATTATCGGTCAGCCGTCAGATGCCATTGAGCGTTTACTGGGCTATGTTGATGAGTCCGAGTTGGTTCATCGCGATAATCTGATTCTGGTTTAAAGGGAGTGCGTGCGGATGCTGGGATTTAGCAAGAAACTGGGCATGTTCAGCGTTTTGCTGGCAGCGCCGCTGCTGGCATCCGCCGAGGAAATCGGTGAGGTCTCGACGGTTTTCAAATGGATGGGGCCGAACGACAAGATCGTCCTCGAGGCGTTTGATGATCCTAAAGTTGAAGGCATTACCTGCTACCTGTCGCGCGCCAAGACTGGCGGCATAAAGGGTGGCCTGGGTTTGGCTGAGGATCGCTCCGAGGCCTCCCTTGCGTGCCGTCAGGTTGGGCCGATCAGTTTCAAGGGTGAGTTCAAGGATGGCGAAGAGGTGTTCAAAGAGCGCACTTCGCTGGTGTTCAAGAGCATGCAGGTGGTGCGTTTCTTTGACCGCAATCGCAATGTGCTGATTTATCTGGTGTACAGCGATCGGGTCATTGAAGGCAGTCCGCACAACGGCATCACGGCTATTCCGATCATGCCCTGGCCAACTAAATAGCGTCAGGCTGTTGTGTGTGCAGGCTGAGGTTTGCGCGCTAATAGTAGATTTGACTTTATTGCAGGCAACAAAAAACCGGCCGAAGCCGGTTTTTTGCAAGAACTTACAGCTTATTAAGCTGCAGCTTGGCTGAGTGCCTTGATGTGGGCATTCAGACGGCTCTTATGGCGAGCAGCTTTGTTCTTGGCAATGATGCCTTTGTCAGCCATGCGGTCGATGACCGGAACAGCTGCGGTGTAGCTAGTTTTAGCCAGCTCGAGATCTTTGGCGTCGATAGCCTTGACCACGTTCTTGATGTAGGTACGTACCATGGAGCGCAGGCTGGCGTTATGGCTACGACGCTTCTCAGCCTGTTTTGCGCGTTTTTTGGCAGAAGGTGTATTGGCCACCGTCAAGCTCCTCGAAAATGGGGGGTTACAAACAAATAAGGCCGCGAATCATGCCGAGATGAATCGCTGCTGTCAAGTCCAAAGACATTTCCTGGCGCTAGCCTGACAAGTGGCAGGCCGCTACACTCGATGCCTTCGTGAGCTTATGGATCGTCCACAGGCTCACTTGCTCTAGCGGAAAAATCATTATCTCATGAATTTGCTTAAGTCGCTGGCCGCTGTCAGCTCATTGACCATGCTTTCGCGTGTTCTAGGTTTCGTGCGCGATACCATCATCGCCCGTACATTCGGCGCGGGCGTGGCTTCTGACGCATTTGTGGTGGCTTTTAAGCTGCCAAATTTATTGCGAAGAATTTTTGCGGAAGGAGCCTTTTCGCAGGCATTTGTGCCTATTTTGGCTGAATACAAGACCCAGCAAGGCGAGGAGGCGACCCGAACCTTCATCGCGTATGTCTCGGGTTTGCTGACATTGGTGCTGGCGCTGGTCACGCTGATCGGAATATTGGCCGCGCCCTGGATCGTGTGGATTTCAGCGCCGGGTTTTGCCGATGAGCCGGATCGGTTCAATCTGACCACCGATCTGTTGCGGGTTACCTTCCCTTATATATTGCTTATATCGCTGTCGTCGCTGGCCGGTGCGGTGCTCAATACCTGGAACCGCTTCTCGGTGCCGGCGTTTGTGCCGACGCTGCTGAATGTCAGCATGATCGTGTTTGCGCTGTTTCTGACGCCGTACTTCGATCCGCCGATCATGGCGCTCGGCTGGGCGGTGCTGGTCGGCGGCCTGTTGCAGTTGTGCTATCAGTTGCCGCACCTGAAACGCATCGGCATGTTGGTCTTGCCGCGCCTCAATCTTAAAGACATGGGCGTGTGGCGGGTGCTCAAGCAAATGGGGCCGGCAATCTTCGGGGTGTCTGTCAGCCAGATATCCTTGATCATCAACACTATCTTTGCCTCGTTTCTGGTCGCCGGTTCAGTTTCCTGGATGTACTACGCCGACCGTTTAATGGAGCTGCCTTCCGGCGTGCTCGGCGTGGCGCTGGGGACAATCTTGCTGCCAGCGCTGTCGAAAACTTACGCCAGCGCCGATCACGGTGAGTATTCACGGCTGCTCGACTGGGGGCTGCGCCTTTGTTTTGTGCTGGTGTTGCCGAGTGCGGTGGCGTTGGCGCTGCTTGCCGAGCCGCTGACGGTTTCACTGTTTCAGTACGGTAAGTTCAGTGCGACGGATGCGCTGATGACCCAGCAAGCGCTGATCGCCTATTCGGTCGGCCTGCTCGGGATTATTCTGGTGAAGATCCTGGCGCCCGGCTTTTATGCACAGCAGAACATCAAGACACCGGTAAAAATTGCCCTGGTAACATTGGTGTTCACGCAGCTGATGAACCTGCTGTTGATCGGTCCGTTGGCGCACGCCGGCTTGGCGCTGTCGATTGGTCTGGCCGCTTGCCTGAACGCGGGGCTGCTGTTCTGGCAGTTGCGCAAGCGCAATATTTTTCAGCCGCAGGCGGGCTGGTTGGTGTTTCTGCTCAAGCTGGTGGTCGCTGTGCTGGTAATGGCGGCGGCGCTGCTGGGCGTAATGCATTACATGCCGGTCTGGTCGGAGGGTACGATGCTCTGGCGGCTGCTGCGTTTGGGCGTGTTGGTGGCGGCAGGTTTAGCCAGTTATTTCGCGACCTTGCTGCTCTTGGGCTTCCGTCTGCGCGACTTCTCCCGCCGAGCGGTCAGTTGAATGGCAACAGGGTTTATTTGGTGCCTGTTGTCTGCGGGCGCGTGAAGGTATAATCGACCACTTTATGAGCAAGAAGCGCGTTATGCAGCTGGTTCGAGGCCTCCACAATTTACGGCCCCAGCATCGGGACTGTGTCGCCACTATCGGCAACTTCGACGGCGTCCATCGTGGCCATCAGGCTATCTTGGCGCGCCTTCGCGAGCGTGCGTCCGAATTGGGCGTGCCCAGCTGCGTGGTGATTTTCGAGCCGCAGCCGCGTGAGTTCTTCGCCCCAGACACAGCGCCAGCCCGCCTGACGCGGCTGCGCGACAAGCTTGCCTTGTTGGCGGCTGAAGGCGTCGACCGTGTGCTGTGTTTGGCTTTCAACCCGCGCTTGCGTGAGTTGAGTGCCGCAGAGTTCGTGCAAAAAGTGCTGATCGACGGTTTGGGCGTGCGCCATCTCGAAGTGGGTGACGACTTCCGCTTTGGCTGTGATCGTGCCGGCGACTTCGCGTTTCTTGCCGATGCGGCCGCGCGTGAAGGTTTTACCGTCGAGGCGGCAACTACCGTCGAGCTGGACGGTATTCGCGTGAGTAGCACCCGCGTGCGTGAAGCGCTGAGCGTGGGTGATTTTGAGCTGGCTGAACACCTGCTCGGGCGTCCGTTTCAAATTGCCGGGCGCGTGCTGCACGGGCAAAAGCTGGGGCGCCAACTGAACGCGCCTACAGCCAATATTCAGCTCAAGCGCCGTCGTGTGCCGCTGACCGGTGTGTATATGGTCAGCATCGACATTGATGGCCAGACGGTTGCTGGCGTCGCCAATATCGGCGTACGCCCAAGCGTCAAAAGTGACGGCTGTGCCCACTTAGAGGTGCACCTTCTGGATTTTGCCGGTGATTTGTATGGCCGGCGTTTAACGGTGGCGTTCCACCGCAAGCTGCGTGATGAGCAGCGTTTTGCCTCGCTCGAGGCGCTGAAGACGGCAATTGCTGCCGATATTGCCGCCGCCCGTGCCTATTGGCAGGGCTAACCGCTAAAGTGAAGAGCCTCTGATGACCGACTATAAAGCCACGCTAAACCTGCCTGATACCCAGTTTCCGATGAAGGCTGGCCTGCCGACGCGCGAGCCGCAAACCCTGCAGCGCTGGAACGATATTGGTCTGTATCAGAAGCTGCGTGAAATGGGCGAAGGCCGCCCAAAATTCCTCCTGCACGATGGCCCTCCCTACGCCAACGGCAGCATTCACATCGGTCACGCGGTTAACAAGATTCTCAAAGACATTATCACCCGCTCGAAAACGCTGGCCGGCTATGACGCGCCTTACGTTCCGGGCTGGGATTGCCACGGCCTGCCGATTGAGCACAAGGTCGAAACCACCTTCGGCAAAAACCAGCCAGCGGACCTGACCCGCGAGCGCTGCCGTACGTATGCCGGCGAGCAGATCGAAGGCCAGAAGGCCGACTTCATTCGTCTTGGCGTTCTTGGCGACTGGGAAAAGCCCTACCGCACCATGGACTTCGCCAACGAGGCAGGTGAAATCCGTGCGCTGGCTGAAATGGTCAAGCAAGGCTTTGTATTCAAAGGCTTGAAGCCGGTTAACTGGTGTTTCGATTGCGGTTCGGCGCTGGCTGAGGCCGAAGTTGAGTATCAGGACAAAAAGTCCGACGCCATCGACGTTGCATTCGTCTGTGAAGACGCCGACAAGCTAGCCGCCGCATTCGGTCTGGCCAGCTTGCCGAAGGCTGCAAGCATCGTTATCTGGACCACCACGCCGTGGACCATTCCCGCCAACCAGGCACTCAATGTGCACCCCGAGTTCAACTACGCGCTGGTTGATGTCGGCGACAAGTTGCTGCTGCTCGGCGAAGAGCTGGTTGAAAGCAGCCTTGAGCGTTACGGCCTGCAAGGCAGCGTTATCGCCACGACCACCGGTGAAAAACTCGAGCTGATCCGTTTCCGTCACCCGTTCTATGAGCGTCTGTCGCCGGTGTATCTGGCTGACTACGTCGAAATGGGCTCCGGTACTGGCATCGTCCACTCGGCTCCGGCTTACGGTGAAGACGACTTCCGTTCGTGCAAAGGCTACGGCATGAGCAACGACGACATTCTCAGCCCGGTGCAGAGCAATGGCGTTTACGTTGAGTCGCTGCCGTTCTTCGGTGGCCAGTTCATCTGGAAGGCCAACCCGAACATCGTCGCCAAGCTTGATGAAGTCGGCGCGCTGCTCAAGCATCAGCCGATCCAGCACAGCTACATGCACTGCTGGCGTCACAAAACTCCGCTGATCTATCGCGCGACGGCGCAGTGGTTCGTCGGCATGGACAAGCAGCCCAACGACGGCGGCACATTGCGTGAGCGCGCACTGGCCGCCATCGAGAAGACCGAATTCGTTCCGGCCTGGGGTCAGGCGCGTCTGCACAGCATGATCGCTGGCCGTCCGGACTGGTGTATCTCGCGTCAGCGCAACTGGGGCGTGCCAATCCCGTTCTTCCTGCACAAGGAAAGCGGTGAGCTGCACCCGCGCACCACCGAGCTGATGGAAGAAGTTGCCAAGCGCGTTGAAGGCGAGGGCATCGAGGCCTGGTTCAAACTGGACGCAGCCGAACTGCTCGGTGACGAGGCCAACCAGTACGACAAGATCAGTGACACGCTGGACGTCTGGTTCGACTCGGGCACCACGCACTGGCATGTGCTGCGCGGCTCGCACAACATGGGTCACGAAACAGGCCCACGCGCTGATCTGTATCTTGAAGGCTCGGACCAACACCGTGGCTGGTTCCACTCATCCTTGCTCACCGGTTGCGCGATTGACGGCAATGCGCCGTACAAAGAGCTGCTGACTCACGGCTTTGTGGTGGACGAGAACGGCCGCAAAATGTCCAAGTCGCTGGGCAACGTGGTCGCGCCGCAGCAAGTCAACGACAGCCTGGGCGCGGACATCATGCGCCTGTGGGTATCGTCGACCGACTACTCCGGCGAGATGGCTGTGTCCAACGTCATCCTCCAGCGCAGCGCCGACTCGTATCGCCGTATCCGTAACACCGCTCGCTTCCTGCTCTCGAACCTGAGCGGCTTCGACCCGGCACAACACGCGCTGCCGGTAGACGAAATGCTCGCGCTGGATCGCTGGGCACTGGATCGTGCATTGCTGCTGCAGCGCGAAATCGAAGAAGCCTACGAAAACTATCGTTTCTGGAACGTGTACCAGAAAGTCCACAACTTCTGCGTGCAGGAACTGGGCGGCTTCTACCTTGATATCATCAAGGACCGTCAGTACACCACTGCGGCAGACAGCGTGGCGCGTCGCTCGTGCCAGACTGCACTGTTCCATATCGCAGAAGCGCTGGTACGCTGGATCGCGCCGATTCTGGCCTTCACCGCCGACGAAATCTGGCAGTACCTGCCGGGCGAGCGCAATGAGTCGGTCATGCTCAATGGCTGGTATCAGGGCCTGACCGAGCAATCGCAGGACGTCGAGTTGAATCGCGAGTTCTGGGAGCGGGTCATGGCAGTCAAGGTCGCGGTGAACAAGGAGCTGGAAAATCAGCGCAAGGAAAAAGCCATCGGCGGCAACCTGCAGGCTGAAGTGACCGTTTACGGTGAAGACAGCCTGATCGAAGCACTGGGCAAGCTGGGTAATGAGCTGCGTTTCGTACTCATCACCTCCACCGCAAGCCTTGCGCCGCTGAGCGCTGCTCCGGCAGATGCCGTTGAGACTGAAGTGGCTGGCCTCAAGCTTAAAGTGGTGAAGTCGGCTCACGCCAAGTGCGCCCGTTGCTGGCACCACCGTGAAGATGTCGGCGTGAACCCGGCGCATCCGGAAATCTGTGAGCGCTGTGTCGATAACATCGAAGGCGCTGGCGAGGTTCGTCACTATGCCTGATGCCAGCCGTTTCGGCAGATTGGCTTGGTTGTGGCTGAGCTTGCTGGTGTTCGTTATCGATCAGGCCAGCAAGTTCTACTTCGATGGCACGCTCGAGATGTACGAGCAGATTGTGGTGATCCCGCAATACTTCAGCTGGACGCTGGCCTACAACACCGGCGCTGCTTTTAGCTTTCTGGCCGGTGAATCCGGCTGGCAGCGCTGGCTGTTCGCCTTGATCGCGTTAAGCGTCAGCGCTGTATTGGTGGTCTGGATGAAGCGCCTGAAAAGCGATGAGACCTGGCTGGCAATCGCGCTTGCACTGGTGCTGGGCGGGGCTATCGGTAATCTGTTCGACCGCATCGTGCTTGGCCACGTAGTCGATTTCATTCTGGTGCATTGGCAAAACCGCTGGTATTTCCCCGCGTTCAATATTGCCGATAGCGCCATTAGCGTAGGCGCAGTCATGCTTGCGCTGGATATGTTCAAAAGTAAAAAGTCCGGAGAAGTAGCCCATGACTGATGTACGTATTGGCCCGGACAAGGAAGTTACCCTGCACTTCGCCATCAAACTGGAAAATGGCGATGTGGTGGACAGCACGTTCGACAAAAAGCCTGCGACCTTCCGCGTTGGCGACGGCAACCTGCTGCCCGGTTTTGAAACCTCGCTGTACGGTTTCAAGGCGGGTGACAAGCGCGTGGTCGAGATCCTGCCGGAGCAGGGCTTTGGTCAGCCTAATCCGCAGAATCTGCAAGTGATGCCACTGAGCAACTTTGCCGATATGGAGCTTTCGCCCGGCTTGCTGGTGATCTTCAACGACGCCGCCAATGCCGAATTGCCTGGCGTGGTTAAAAGCGTTGAAGGAGAGCAGGTGACCATTGATTTCAACCACCCGCTGGCCGGCAAGACGCTGAGCTTTGAAGTCGAAATCATCGACGTCAAAGCGGTTTAATTAGCTTGCCTGCAACCGCAGGTGCGCTCCCTTTTTGCAAGGCTGCCGGCAACAGCGCAGCCCTTGCAAACGGGCCAACTGATGCACCGCGTGCCGAGAATTATTATGCATATCAAACTCGCTAATCCTCGTGGCTTCTGTGCTGGCGTAGACCGCGCCATCGAAATTGTTAATCGCGCGCTCGAAGTGTTCGGGCCGCCGATTTATGTGCGCCACGAGGTCGTTCACAACAAGTTTGTGGTCGAGGATTTGCGCGCACGCGGCGCGGTGTTTGTCGAAGAGCTGGATCAGGTGCCAGACGATGTTATCGTCATCTTCAGCGCCCACGGCGTCTCTCAGGCTGTGCGCAACGAAGCCGAGCGCCGCGGTCTGAAAGTGTTCGATGCAACCTGCCCGCTGGTGACCAAGGTTCATATGGAAGTCGTGCGCTACAGCCGCGAAGGCCATGAATGCATCCTCATCGGCCATGCCGGCCACCCGGAAGTCGAAGGCACGATGGGCCAGTACGACGCCAGCAACGGCGGCGCTATTTATCTGGTTGAAGACGAAGACGACGTAGCCAGGCTTGAGGTGCGCAATCCCGAGTCCTTGGCGTTCGTCACCCAGACGACGTTGTCGATGGATGACACCAGCAAAGTGATCGACGCGCTGCGCCGCAAGTTCCCGAGCATCGGCGGCCCGCGTAAGGACGACATCTGCTACGCCACCCAGAACCGTCAGGACGCTGTTAAGCAACTGGCCAATGAGTCGGACGTTCTGTTGGTGGTCGGCAGCCCCAACAGCTCCAATTCCAATCGCCTGCGCGAGTTGGCCGAACGCATGGGTACGCCCGCCTACCTGATTGACGGCGCCGAAGACCTCAAGCAGGAGTGGTTTGCGGGTGCCGGCAACGTGGGCATAACTGCAGGCGCCTCGGCCCCGGAAGTGTTGGTGCGCGGCGTGGTTGATCAGTTGAAGGCGTGGGGCGCCAGCGCTGAAAGCGAGCTGGATGGGCGGCCGGAGAACGTGACGTTCTCGATGCCTAAAGAGTTGCGGGTCAAACAGCTTTAAACAATCAAGCGCTGACTCGGGATTAACCCGAAAAGCAAAAGGCCAAGCGAAAGCTTGGCCTTTTTGTTTGCGTGCGAAGCGCTTATTTCCAGCAGTCGTTAATCGAACTGGCGCTGCCGGTTTTGCTTCTTTCAGCCTTCTGGTTCAAACCCAGCGTGCCGCATTTGGTGTCTTTGGTTTGCTGGTTCTGTGGCACCACAGTCAGCGTGTAGGTATTGCTGGTCACATCAGCAATGTTCAGCTGATAGAGATTATTGGTCGAGTTCACCGGCACGTTGAGCTTTGCAGCGGTATCGGCATAGGTGTTGTTCTGCGCAAAGTAACGCTCTTGGCGTGCAGCCGCCTCGCTCAGAAGCGCTAAGCCTTCTGAGCGATTACCGCGCAACACATACTCGGTGTAGCTGGGGTAGGCAATCGCGGCAAGAATGCCAATGATTGCCACCGTTATCATCACTTCAATCAGCGTAAAGCCAGACTGCTTTGCTTGTTTCATTTCTTGGCCTCAGGGCTGGTTTTCAGGTTGTACACGCCACAGTTGGCGGCCGCTCGAATTGCTGCCCGCAGCGATTGCGGTTGAGCTGCCGTCCGTGTGGTACTGCAAGCCATCGTTGATGCTAGTGCCGCCTGCTGGCGTTTCGTGGCCAGAGACAACATCACCGTTCAGGCTGTCGTTGGCGTTCACCTTGCCATCGCCGTTCATGTCGAACACGTTATACAGCGTGCGTTGGCCGGTTGTCGGATTAATACCATACGTGAAGCCGTCAAGGCCCGCTGCACAGGTATCCGGGTTCGGCGTGATGGTCGAGAAGATCAGGCCGTCGCCGTAAATCGTCATGTTGGCAACCACACGCTCACCTTTGGCTACGCCGGAGGCTTTAAGGTCGAGGTACCAGCCCCAGGTTTTAACGTCTGAGTCCGATGTACCCGTGGCGCCATCGTTGTACCAGGAGATGCTGTTATCGCTGAGCACGCGCACAGCTGTCGGTGTGCCATCCACCGACATGCTTTTCTCGGTCATTGTCTGTTGCTGCAGGTTCGAACGGTCGAGCGATGGCATGCTGCTGACGTTTTGACCCACAGTGTTGCGATCCCAGATGCCATAGACCGTTTGGGTGTCATCGGAGATCTTGTCGTTACTGTTGAGGTAGCTACCGGTGCCGAACGTCACCAAGTAACCGACAGACGTCGGATGCCTGGCCAGTGTCGGGGCACTGGTGATCGGCTGGCGCTTAGCCGAGCTTGTGGAACCGTCTTTGGCAACGTAAAGCGGCGCACCGCCAAATGAGACACGGAAGCGATTGCTGATGCCGCTACAGCTGCTGGTGCACTTGTCGAACGGCGCACTGGCGCTGGTGTCATACAGGTCGAAGCGCCACATATTGCCTTGCAAGTCACCGGCGTAAACGTAGTCGGTGATTCCGTCGGCGTTGAAGTCCGCCGTGCGCACACTTGAAAGCCCGTTGGTGTACGCCTCGCCTTGAGCTGTGAGGTTCTTGATCACAGCGCCGGTTTCAATGTCCTTGAGGAACAGCACAGCGCGGCCATCGTTGTTGTTGGCGCTGTTGTAACCGTTGGCAAACACAGCTGCCCACTGGCCGCTGTTGAGGCGGGTGATGATCGGTTTAGGAATGCTGTAGCCCATGTTGTTATGGCCATCACTGGTGAACTCCCAAAGCAATTTAGGCGCGCTTGGGTCAGTGATATCCAGAGCGAACACCTCACGGCCACCCGCGCCCAGGCTGCCGACAAGCACCGTGTGCCAGGCATTGCCGTAATACACATCGGCAATCGTCGGCGTGCCGTCAACGAAGTACTGGTGCACGCCATCCGTGCCGCCGTACTCAGGCGAGGTCAGCTTGTTGAGGTTATTGATAACGGCCGTTGGAATGAAGGCGAAAACCTCTGCGCCGGTGTCTGCATTGAAAGCATGCAGCATGCCATCGTTGGCGCCGACATAGATCATCGGCGTGCGGTTTTTAACCGAGGCCTGGAAGGCAGCATAGGTAGATGCGTCACCGTCCAGTGCGCCGGCGCGGTAGGCCAGATATTGAGCACCTTTCACCAGTACAGGGGATGAGTTGACGATGTCGCCCAGTTTTGTGCTGCGCACCCGGAAGGTGCTGCAACCCGTTTCTGTCGCGCAGCTTTCGCCTTTGATGTACTTCACCCGCGCCCGGCCGTAGTTATCGACTGTGCCGGTGATGCCGTCTTTGTTGAGTGCGGTCTGGAAGTCGATGGTTTCAAACGACTTGTTCGCCAGACGATCCCAAGTGAAGTCACCCAGTTTTGTGGTTTGGCTGCTGTCAGCCATGTAGATCTTGCGCGTGGACGGTATTTTGCTGGCCGCATTCCACACGGTTTCCTTGACCAGTTGGCCACTGACCTCGGTTTGCTTTTCCTTGATCAGATCGCCGGTCCAGCCGTCGATGTTGAAGTCCGTGCGATAAACAAATGCATCATCTGTTGTTGTGCTGTCACGCGGCACTTCTACTGTCGGGCTGCTCACCGAGCTGTTCTTTTGCGTGATGTCGTTGAATGCCTTGTCCAGCTGCGCTTTCAGAGTCAACGCGTTGGTTACCAGGAAATAGTTGTCCGGCACGCCGTCGTTGTCCACATCCGGGCTGCCATCGGTGCCGTATTTGGCGGCGTACCACAGCGGGCCTTCGAGGAAGTTCGCCGAAGCACCGGTTGGGGTGAATGTACGGCTGGAAGTCAGGTTGCTCAACGTTGGGCAGTTGGCTCCGGACTTGGCGCACACGCCAGCATCGTAGCCGGGCGGAGTGTCGAGCTTGTAAGCGACGTTTGCACCGCCCTGGTCTTTAACATCCAGGTAAATGCCGTCTTTGGTGGTGCCCGAGATTACATAACCCATGTGTTGGTCGATGCTGCCCGCAGCGTATTCAGACGTCAGGTTGATGACCAACTTGCCATTGGCGTCCAGCAGCAGTTCATAGAGCACGATGGCGTCCATGTCATGGTCTGCGCCTTGCTCGACGTCTTCATAGTTGATGCGGAACTTGGCGTAAGGGCGCCCGTTGTTAACCGAAGCATCGCAGTCTTTGCCAGCAGCAGGGCAGTTGGCGTCGGTGTTGACGATGGTTTCAACGTAGTAGTCGACGATCTGGTCAGTCGGCTGGAAGTTGCTGGTGGCGCTAATGCCATAAGCGCCGCCAACAGACTTGGCAAACGGCACGACTGTGACCGACTGTGTTGTACCGTCGGCTGACTTGCCCACCGGGAATTTGATCGTCGGCAGAGGCGATGCCAGCGCCACGGCGTAGGTTTGCAGGTTCTTGTCGCCGCCGATTGGGTTGTTGGCACCGAAGTTAGCCAGTGCTGCCGAGTAATAAGTACCTTGTTTACTTGGCTCCTCAGGAGCGAGACCGCGCACCGTGGACAGATTAGTCACGGTCTTTTCAGTAGGCGCGCCATCTTCGTTGCTGACTGTTGAAGCGCCGATGAAGACTTTTCGGCTACCGCCGCCTTCTTTGGCCCAGACCTTGTCAGCCTCGGTCGAAACATTCAAACCGCTGAGTGATGCAGGATCGCCAGCGCCTGTCACCGCATTACTCCATGCACTGCCAGGCACATCGCCATCGTAAGACGGGTTGATGTCACTGATCACCGTCATTACAGGTACCGCACATTTTTCATAACCACCGTTAGTTGCTGTGGTGGTCTTGTACGGTGGCAGCCAAGTGTCGACAACCGGCAGGTTGAGCGGAGATTTGGCATCCACTGCGCTCGTGCTGTACTTGTAAGAGCTGGTAGGTGCAGTGGCCCCGGAGAAATAACGCATGGTTTCATACATCATTTCGGCGACGGGGTTGCCCCACATGTAGCAGCCGTCACTTTGTTGCATGGCACGACCGGCAATCCAGCCGCAACCATAACTCTGGTTGCTGTATTTGAAGTCGATGATGCGGAATTTGTTGATGGTATCGACAATGCCGTTGGCAATGCTGTCGCTCGCGCAGTTGCTGTTGCTGCTGGAGCAGAATTGGCCGGTAGAGGCGTTGAATTCTTTGGTGAAGCTGCCGAGCTGACGACGCAGAACACCACCACTCATGTTGTTCTGGAACGAGCCCGATGTGAGGCCGAAGAACATTTTATCGGCACTGCCGTAGTCATGCAGAATGCCGGTTGGCTTGGCGCCATTGGCGTAGGCAACGCAGTTATCTTCACGCAGGGTTGCATCGGTTGGGCACACCTCAACCTTGATGTTGGCGTTAGTCAGCGTGCTCACGCCGGTGTCCGGGGTTTTCCAGTAGAGGAAAAAGCTGGAGCCGCCGGAGACTTCTTTATGGCGGAACTCAATGTCGTAGGTGACGCCTGCAGTCAAAGCCCGGTCGTTGCTTGGGGAGCCAGCGCCGCCTGAGCCTTGCTTGGCATGGGCGCCGTAGTAAGACGCGATCACGGTGCCGTTGAGCTTGACGTCAACTGCGTCGTCGCCGTCCACCGAAAACTGGTACATGCCCGTTTCGGTTGGCGTCAGCTTGCCGGTGATCTGGGTGATGTAGTTGTCTTGGTTTTGGTTCGATTTACATTTGTTGGAGGAGTACGGGTTAACAAAGTCGGTAACTGTGTTGATGTTGGTGAAGCCCGGGGTACCGTTGCCACACTCGTTTTTCGGATTGTTGAAACGGCTGTTCATTTCCGATTCGTTATTTGGTGCACTGTCGGTGTCGCGCCACGTGGTCAGGTAAAGGTTGGACAGTACAGTAGCTGGCACAATCGACCAGCCGCCGCTCGGGCCACGCGAGGTACAGGCGCCGCCGTCACACGCATCGCCAGCCACAGGACGTTCTTTCGAGACCCAGTTCCAAATACGGAAGGTGGTGTTAGTGAGTGTGCGCAACTGCGGTACGCCACCGTCGGTGAGAGAGACCACGGCAAACAAGTGGCGATAGCCATTGGTAGGCTGGTTCAGCGGGGTGTAGTCGGTAATGCGATAACCGTCTTTGCTCAGGCTCTGGTATTCCTTACCCCAGGTGTGTGCATCCTGAGGTACAAATGCCGCTTCCAAAACTGTTTTCGCCGGCGTGTTGGTGCTGCCTGCAGTGTCTTCTACGCGGTAGCCGCCGTAGAGAACTTTGCGCAGTGCGTCCATCCGTGACGTGGCCAGGTAGTTGAGAAAGTCACCGCTCCATTTACCCGAGCACATTTTATTGTTGGCTACGCTGGACGGTACGAATATGCCACCTGTGTAGGTGTAGCAGACGTTGGAATTGAAGTAGCCGTAGTAATCGATACCGCCGTTGTCGGCGCTCAAATACCCCTTGTAACCCACATCAAGAACACCGTCGCCGTTGAGGTCAGAGGCATCGTTGTAGGCTTCGTAAAAAAGTTTGTGGTCGCGGCCCATTACCAGCATGTTCAGTGGCGGTACAGACTCACTGACGAACAATGGAACCTGATCAATATTGGTGTCGGCCTGTACGGCTTGGCTGGCAGCAAGCAGCCCGAAAATCAGAGCGGTGGTGTGTTTCATGTGAATCTCCAATTCGGGCTTCAGTTGAAAATGGCGGCAATAACGGAGCGGATACACAAGGCATCCGGGCCGCAATCTTTACCGGCGGTGTTGTTGTCGTTAAACGCCTGGCCATTCACTTCGTAATAGTTGGTGCAATTCTTACCGCTGAGAATGTCTTCGGTCTGGGTGCAGTTCGCCTGCACGCTGCCCACGTTGGTGGCGTCACGCACATACCAGCGCGCGCTGCGTTCAAGTGTGGTGGCGCCATCTGCGCCTGTATAAGCAGTGGAAACAGAGAAGTCGGTGTCGTAAGTGTTGGCAATTTCGGTAATGCACAGCGTCGTGGGATTGCTGCCTGTGCAAACATCCGGTGGCACGCCATTGTTTTCGAGCCGCCACTCCGCTTCACGCAGGGCCGACTCGGCGGTGCTGCTCAGGCGCTTTTGCTCCATGAGGTTGCCGGTAATTTGCGATTCGAGCGCCACTTCGCGCATGCTGCTGACGGCCAGCAAGGTGATAACCAGCAGCATGATCAGGGCGACGAAAAGCACGGCACCGTTCTGTTTTTTGGGTAGGTCGTATGTGCGATGACTTCTCACGGCATTAGATTCCTGAGCATGATGCCGCTACTGGCAATCTGATAAAGGTTGTTGTCCGGCGGTGTGCAAGGGTCGGTGTTGCCCATCAGGGTTTGCCAGTCGCAATACGCTTTACTGGTCATCCCTTGCGACAGGTTGTTTTGATCGGTAGTCAGCAACAGTGAATAGCGCACACTGCGGATTGTGTTGGTGCCAGGGGTTTGGGTGTACGACGAGACTTCACGTTCGCTGGCCGGCCCAATGCCAAAGGTGAACAGCACCTGGCTGACGCCGTCTGCCAGAACCGCGTCATTGCAGACCAACTCGGCGTTGTTGTTTACGCTGAATTTCTCGACGAATTCCTGGCTTGATGTTGTGTAAGGCGTGGCGAAGTCGGCAGGCGTGGTAACCCCGGTGCCGGCACAATCTACTTCGGTCGCATCGCGCGGCTCGAACCGCAGGCAAATGGTTGAGTCATCCACTTTCGTGACCGCTTGCCCGGCTCTGAATGTGCACGTGCCAGCGCCGGTGGTGGTATTGAAGGTGCCGGCAGCAAAGGCCTGCTCCAACGAGTCGTCCGGGCGTCTGCGAAAGCCCGCTTTGGCCAGATGCTGTTCAAGCACCATCAGGGAGAAGCGACCGTTCTCCTGGTTTTGGGCTTGTCCTTGCTGGAACAGGTAACTGGTTTTGTTATCAATGTAGATTTGGGTCACGCCCAGAATCAGGAAGCTGCTGATCGCCAGCGCGATGAGCAGTTCTACCATCGACAGACCTGCCTGCTTATTAACGGTGTTCATACAGGCTCCTAAAGCTCGGCGCGCAGGTGATAGTGGCAAATAGTCAGGTCATCGCCCGCTTGAGCGTTGGCGTCCATGCATTCGTTTTCCTTGACCCGCCAGGCGAGCTGAATCTCGATGGCGGCGCCTTTGTCAGGGCAAACTGCCGAACCATCGGTGCGGCAAACATAGAAGTCGCTGGTGAGCAGGGCGCCCGCATCCGGCAGGGTCTGCGATGCTTTTGCCGCCCAGCAGCCGAGGCGATCTTCAGCCGACGCTGGCAGCGGGTTGCAACTCGCCGGTGCATCCGGGAACGCCGTACCTTTTTTCTTGTAATAGTCTGAAGTGCTGGTAGGAACACCCTTCACATCGAGGATGGTCTGCCGGTCGCTGCGCAGGATTTCCATCAGCTCATCGGCGAGCAGCGCCGCCTGATTACGAACTACGGAGTCTTGGGTGTAGGTGATTCCTTTGGCTTGCATGGCGACCATGCCAAGCACGCCAATGCTGATAAGCACCAAGGTGACCAATACCTCGATCATGCTGAAACCGCGATTGCGCACGCGTGAAATCATCTCAGTTGCTTCCTGTTGTCGCCGCAGAATGGGAGATACGCAGGCTGCCGGCATTCTTCACGGCAATCGAGTAGGTGTTGCTGGCATCCGCACCGCTGATGCTGATGTCGGAATTTGCAGCCGTACCATCAGGCTTGAAGCTGATGGTGTCGAGGCTTGAGGTCACGGTGATATTGCTCGGAAAGGTCACGGTGCGGACAGTTTCGTTACCGTGTTTGGCGCTCCAGTTACTGGCGTCGACCTTGCTCACCGACACGGTCATGCGCTTATTCACTGCATCGCTGCGAGCGCTTTGCAGCAAGCTGAACAACTCTTCAGCTGAGCTTTTTACGCGGTTCGATTGCATCAGGTTGTTGAAGCCGGGTAGGGCCACTGTGGCGAATATCCCCAATATCACCACCACAATCATCAACTCGATGAGGGTGAAACCCGAGGCGTGTCGTCTTGCGTGCATAAAAACCTGCTCCTTTGCCGAGCTTTAAGGTTTGCATAGCACACAGGCAACTGTCCCATATGATGAGATGAAAGGAGCTGGAACGCCGATGATTGGTTTCGGGCTACTTTATCGGTGGTTTTTTCGCGGGTGGCGCGAGGATTTTTGGTGGTGTTTCAGTCCCGGATCGCCGCGGTTGAGTCATTATTGAAGGGGTTTTCTGTAGCGCCCTGACAGATAAGAGTGAACGTAGCGAAGCACCCTTGAAGGCTTAAATCCCGTTGCAGCTACTCCACGCGTCAATGGCTTCAAACTCTCCCGTAGCGCTGCGCTTGCCTGTCGACTCCAGTACTAATGTGCCTTTGCCGCTGAGCATTGCTGTAGGGATGGCGACAATTTTGAAGCGGGTGGGCGATGAGGTGGTCAGCGCGAGGACGAATTGCTCGCTGCCATCGGTCGGGCTTTGGGCGTAGCTGCCAAGGCTGGCATTCAGGTAGCTGTTGCTTTGTGCCCGATGGCGTTCCATCAGGTTGGCGGCGCCGAGTATTGTTGCCTTGGCATTCTCGCAATGGCTGCGGCGTATGTAGCTGTTGTAATTGGGCAGAGCGATGGCTGCCAGAATGCCGATCACCACGACGGTGATCATTAATTCAATCAGGGTAAAGCCGACTTGCTTGCGCATGAGATCCTTCTCTTGGCGGTTGCACTTTATGGCGACGCGCTTTGCGTCGCCATAAAGTGTCATTACAGTTGCGAGTTATCCATCCAGTAGGTCTTACCCAGCGGAATCATGTTGGCTTCCGTGGGCTCGACCGATGGATCGGGCAGCACCCAGCAGTTATCGCCGCTGCAAAACAGTTGCGGGTCGCCAGCGATGCCACTGCTGTTGCTTTCGGTTGAGCGGTCAGCATGGCTGCCGGTTTCGCCCACACCGACCAGTGTCGGAGTGGCGTCGCGTAACCGCACCGAATACGCGCGGTTCTTGCCGCTTGAAGGGCGACAGCCATTCGGTGGCGTGGGCTCGTAGGTGTTGAAATTGACCGTCCCACCCGCCGTCAGCGCTCTGGAAAGGATCTTTTCGCCAGTGTTGCCCATGGCGATGAACCAGCCTCGATCCGGGTCGCCAAATGCATCCTGCGCCGTGGCCTGCTCCTGTGAACTGCCCTGCTGCACCAGGTTTTGAGTCGCGTCATAAAGCTTGCTTTCAGTCAGCACGCTTTGTGAGTCATCAGCAAAGACCGCGGAGGTGCGCAGTGAATAGAAGCGGTCGCGAATGGTTTTGTTTAACGGGTGGCTGCGATAACCGCTGCCAATGTTGATGCTGAGTGAACGCTGACCGTCTACGTCCAGCACCGCAACATCTGGCGCGCTGAAGAACTTGCGTGCATGTTCGGCGGCGCTTGCATTGCCCAGGCTGGCAAGTACACCGCCATTGCTGGCAGCGGTTACAAGGTTGGCAGCGCTGTTGCCGTTGTTGATGAAGAAGCGCCATACCTGGCCACCGGTATCGCCGACAAAGAACTGGTCGGCGAGTTTCTCATCGTCACTGACCAATACGTCGTTGGACTGCTGGATATCGATGACGCGGATGTTGGAAGGGATGCTGTACTTCATCTTGTCGAGTTTCAGGGTGTGCCCTGAGCGGTTACTGGCGGACCAAATCAGGCTGCCCGTTTTGGCATCGACGATGTAAATCGAGTTGCCTACGGTGTCGGGGGTATACACGCTGGTGGTGTAGTTGAGCTCGTCCTGATTCTGGTCATAACCACCCGCAAAAATCAGTACGTCACGAATCTCATCACCGACTTTGATTTTGGTTTTCTGGGGCACTGACCACGTTTGCCCAAGTTGGCTGAAGCCGGGATAGGAGTCGTTGATTTGCCAGAGTAGTTTAGGGCTGTTCCGACGGGTGATATCCAGCGCGTAGAGGTTGTTGCCGCCACGGCGCTGGCTGGCGTATGCGTATACAAATTCGCCTGAATTAAGCCCGGCACTGCCTGATGCCGGGTCGCCAAAAATCACCCCGTTATTGTTAAGGTCGTTAAACCAGATGGTTGCTGTGTTATCCATTCCATAGAGGTGAGGCGTGTCATTGGTGGATTGCTGGTCGGCGCGCAGAAGGCGGATATTGGGCAGCAACTCTTTAGGCATAAACCCAAATTGCTCGATGCCGGTGGCCGTATCAAAACCATGGATGAACCCTTCATTGGTGCCCAATATCGCAGTGATGTCAGGATCGCTGCAGCGGCCGTTGCTGTAGTTGCCTATACAGCCATAAGTGATCTGGCGGGGTGATGAGTGCAGGGAATCACCGAGTGCATAACGGATCGTGCTGTTGTCACGCTCATACCCGTTGATGTATTTCACCAGGTTGTCACGTGCGCCCGCTTGAGTGGATTGAAGCCCGAACAGGGTAGGCGATATGTTGCCTGCATGCGCTGTTCTTAATGAGTGCAGTGTGTTGGCCTGGCCGTTAACCGGTGTGCCTTTGAATGTATAAATATTGCGCTGGCCGGGCTTGGGCAATTTTGCCGCTGCTCCGCCGAGGGTGACGTCTGAGCCATCCTGGATATTGTTCCAGTAACTACGCGCGCTGTCGTAGAAAAAGCCGGTCTCCAGGTCGACTGCCGGTGCATTATCCGCATCAACGATAGTCGCTTCAGTGCCCTCGGTTTTGAGGCGGTAGCGCTTGAGATTGCCTGCCCATCGATTCGTACTGTCGGGGCGGAACATGGAGAAGTACAGCTGATCGAGATTGTCTGAGCGGTTAAGGCTATTGATCGGCGCGCTGGCATTAACAAAGGTGGTGTCAGCCGACATCGCGCTGCTTAAAATATTATTGAATACATCCGTCAAGCTACTCGCGTTGTTGGCGCGGTAAGCGGTGCCGCCGCCTAAGTTCGCCAACTGATTGAGAAACCGAGCGGGGCCGGTATTGACGCCGGTGGAAAACCCGATGGTGTGGGTGATTATATTATTGTGGCCTTCGAGCGGTGATTGATCCTGCTCATGCATCCAGCGGGCGAGGGTACGCCCGCACTTTTCGGAGATATTATTGCTGTCACTCCGACACGAACCTGCAAGCTTTTGAATGCTGGCACGTGCGGCTTCGCCAATCGTGTTCTCGGCAGGGCCGTTGAAGGCCGCACCGTCAGTGAGCAGGACTACATAATTGGGCTGACACGAGCTTTCGATAGGGCTTGGGCTTTTACCGATGTGCTTGCCCGGTATCTGCGTGTAATACCGCGCGGCCTCGTTAAGCGCGGGCACAATTTGAGTGCCAAGATGCAAGCTCAAGGCGTTTACCTGGGCGCGCATGAAGTCGCGCGAAGTGTATGTGTTCTTCCCCAATCCGCCATGACGCAGCTTGATGCGTAATTGCACGGCAGACTCGGCGCCATGCTCGCGGCTCTTCAGGTTCGCTGAGCCACTTACTGTTTTGAACAAGAGAGAAAGGGCGTTGTCGTCGGTCCACTTCGGATGATTGAAAACCGCCTGTAGCCGGCCTTTCAGCGCTGTGTTCGTGCAGCGCTGCTGCACGTCGCTGGTGCCCGCACCGCCAAATTCACAGGCGCCTGCTTGCTGACCATACGTACGCCTACTTAAATTATTGATGTTCTGTGCAAGGGCCGCAGAGTGGCCTGTGTTCTCGAAAAAGACTTGTGTCCTGCCTGTTGCGTCAGTATTCGGCGTCGCCAGAATTTCAGCACTCATCACCTGGGCGTTTTTCTTCACCGGGACATGTTGAAAGCGGCTGAGGATGAATTTATGCGCAAACGGTAAGAAATTGTTCGTGATGTTGACCTGTCCACCGTTGCAATTATTTCCATTGACGCAGGAACGGGGTCTGTTCTGCGAACCGTCGTCTTTCTTGTTGAGCACCGAGACATTGATAATCGGGTTCAGACAACCGTCGTCGCCATCGGAAAAGGTCAGCCTCAGCGCGGGTTTGAGGTCTTCACCGTGATCAAAACTATAAGCCGTGCGGCTGCCTTCTCCAGCAGTTGGAGACAGGAAGAATGCCAGTGAGTTGTTGCCACACCAGCCAGGCCTGTTGATGATGCCTTGAACCAATTCGGTGACATCGGGGCCTTCAATGTAATTGTTTTCCGCACTTGTTCGCCATGCATCTGCTTTCCAGCTGATCGATTTGGTTTTACTCCTGTTAGTGAAGTTCTCTGTGCTGCCGAACACCTCAGCATCGGTGCTGTTCTGCGCAGCGATGGCGAAGGTAACCGGGCGCTCATCCGAGCTCGCGGGCACAAAGTCGATTCGTGCAGACGTGACGCGTGCCCCCTGTGGGATCGCCACATCTTCAAAGCGCAGCCCAGTGGTTCGGCTGCTGTCTTCATTGCCCGACCAGCTGATCTCAAGGCGAGGGGAATCAGCCGCGCCGTCACCAATGTGCCAGGGATAGCTTGCAGGCGTAGCGCCGCGCACACGCAAAGCGACATCGCCGATTGGGTTGAGTGAAGGCGCCAGTCGCTGAAGTTTTTGCAGTTGGTTGGTGAGGTCGAATGTAATCGTGTCGAGATTGCGAGCTGGGATCTGGCTGAGGTGCAGGTCGGTGTTGCCAAAGTTGCGTCGGTTGATCAGGTTGCCAGCATTAATGGCGCTGGCCGTCTTGCTATTTTCGAGCTTGATAGTAAACCGGCTGGGTGTTTTGGTTGAGGTGCCTTTGAGAACCAACTTGGCTGAACTGATAGTCACGCCCCGCGGAATATTGAGGTTGCGAAACAGTAACAAGCCATCGTTGCCGGACGCACCGTTGCTACTTTCAAGCTGGGTTTTAGCGCCGCCCGGACATTCAGTGCTGGTGGCGTCCAGCTTGGCTGAGCAAATTATTGAGTCGCCATTCTGATTGAGCACAAAGTACGACGAGAAATCACTGTTGTAAGCTGCGGACTCACCCAGTGAGCGGCTAATGCTTGATGGGTTGAACAGCTGGCCAATGGGCGCTTTGACGAAACCCATTACCAGTGTTTTATCACTGGCGCGGCTGGTTCCGTTGCTCAGGTAGCTTGAGTCGTCACCGCTTTGGCGCAATGCCGGCGTGGCCAGCTTGGTATTCAACGGTTGGTCGATATGCTGAACTTTCATCAGCATGCGTGACCTGGTTTTCGGGTTTGGCTGAATGGTCATCAGGCCGATGTTGATGTCTTCTGCAGTATTGAGGAGGCCGCGGAATGCTTGCTTCATCTGCACCAGTCGCGAGCTGTTTTGGCCTTTGTCGACTGCGCTCATGGAGTCTGAGTTATCCAGAATAAACATCACGTTTGGGCGCGCTGTTGATTCAGGTGGCGGCTCGCCAAAGAAAATTTCAGTATCGTCGCCAGCGCTCAGAGGAATATGCAGCGCCAATAAAAATGCAGCGGTGGTTGTGAGTGCGCGCGGGCGATTATTCGAGCGATGCATGCTGCTCTCCTTGATTAGTAGCGGACCAGATGACCTTGACGGTGCTCGGCTCGTGCGGGGTGCTCAGCGGGTGAGCAGCTGATATCCGTATCAATGCAGGTGTTGCTGCGACTGATTATGTTGAAACAGGCGAATTGAAAGGTGCTCGAATCTTCGGCAGCGTCCAGCGAATAGGCGGGCACTACTTTTTCGCAGGTTCCGGGGCTGGCAGCCTTGGCAATGAATTGCGCCACTTGGGTTTCACTGCTGCTATCGGCGCTGCTTAGAAGACTGACGGTGCCCAGCACATCGGGTGAGGCGGCTATGTTCAGGGATTTCTTGAAGTTCTCGATCCATGCCTGAATGCCACTTTCTGCAGCTTGAAAGGCAGTGTTTTGTTCCTGGCTGTTGGTGGCCATGCGTACCTGTAGCGACGACTGATACGCGGCTGCAATGGCGATAATGGTGAGCAGCAGCAACAGCGACAGACTGATCAGCAAGGCCGCTCCGGTTTGTTCATGACGAGCATTCATCAGAGTCGATTCCTCAGCTGATAGGTGTTGCTGTAAGTGCGGGATACCTCGTCACGTGCATCGTTAATGTTCAGGCTCACGCGTACGGCGCGGGTGTCGGCAAGTTGTTCGGGGGTGACTTCGCTGCTCTCTACCCATAAGGTTTTGCTGGCTGCCACGACGGCGAATTCAATGACATTGATACGCGTGTGATCCAGCACCGGTTCGTCGTCCATGCACAGGCGGTTGGTTTCGCATTGGCGGTAGGTCACGCGCTTGAGAAACAGCGCTTCGCCTTGGCAGGTTTTGTAGTACGAGAACGGCACACCGGTGTCTTGCGTGGTGGCGTAGTTGAACGTAATGCTCTGATCGTCTGCTTCAATGGCATCGTTGGGCAGGGTCAGCCCCTTGATTTTCAGTGTGCTTCTGGCTGAGCGACAGCCTTGATACCCGGCTCTGCGGGCATCACTGCCGATGATCTCCAGTGCGATCCGCCCGCTTTCCTGAACCCGGGCGATCGCAACGTTTGTGCGGTTCGAGGCCGATGTGCCAGCGAACAACTCGATTGCCCCGAGAATCAGCAATGAGCTGATCAAAATGGACACCATCAGTTCTATCAGGGACATGCCCGTTTGCTTGCTCATAAGTCAAAACTCACGGCAAAGCTGGAGTCACCTGTTACGCCCTCAAGCGCGGAGGATTCCACCCAGATAATTTCGATGCTGTACTGGTTGTCGGTGCGGGTAATGTTGGCCCGAGCCCCGGGAATACTTGAGGCCAGCATGGTTTGCCATTGGTGCAGATCAAGCTGCGCTTGCTCAGTGTCTGTGCAACCTTCATCGGCGCACTCGGGGCGCTCACCGAGGCTGTCGTCGGCGTCGAGCAGATAGTCATCGGCGCTGCTAGCTAGTGCATGGTTGAGGCGAGTGCGTTCAGAGAAGTCATACACCATCAAGCTGGCCTGGCCGCGCAAGTAAGCGCTTTGGCTGGCCTGAACGCTGGTCATCATCAGCGTTGCCATGCCGAGTAAACCGATGGATAAAATCACCACGGCGATCAGCACTTCAATCAGGGTGAAACCGCGTTGCTGAGTGGGTTTTTTCATGAGCAAGACACACCGCTGCAGGCCTGGCCGATGGCATTAACCTGGATCACCCGCTCGAAGTCATCGCCGCGTGAGTCGTTGAGCGTGAAGGAGGCTGCAGTGGTTTTACCGTCTCCGCGATAGTCGATGCGCGGCCGTGTACTGGTGATGGTTACACCGGCGCTCCTCAACGGCACCACACGCAGAATGTCGTCGCCCTGCGTGATTAAAATACCTGCGCTCCAGTTCGCATCATTCACACAGGTGCTTTGATCCGGGCTGGCAGCGCATACCGTGATGGTGCTGTGCAACTTGGCCGCTTCGCTGCGGGCCATTTGCATCACGCCGAGCAGGTTATTGGCGGTGCTGGTCAGGCGGTTTTCGAGTATCAGTGAGCGGAAGCTGGGAACGCCGATTGTGGCCAAAATCCCTATGATGGCCACCACCATCAGTAACTCGGTCAGGGTGAAGCCTTTTTGAGTGCGCATTGGGTCTCCTCGGTTCCATCCGATAGCGCTAACCATGTCCATAGATTGCGCGACTCAATTCAACAGGTTCGTGCGCAACGGTTAGCCAACAACGCCATTCAGCCGGATTTGGCCTGCATGAGTGCGGTGAGGGTTCTCAATCCGGGGCGGCGAAAGGTCGGGAATTACTACAGGAAATTGCGTCAGGAGGATTTGCGCGACGCATGTCGCAAATCTGCTGTGTGGCACAACCGGGGTGATTGCGGTTTTGTTGCTGCCCCTCGCGGCGCTGACGGGCATAATTGGCCAATGTCGCAGCACGTTTGTTCATACACAGCAACAAGAGAGGGTGCATGTCAGGGGTTGATGCAGTCGTAATTGGTGGTGGTGTAATCGGTTTGCTGACCACCCTCGGGTTGGCGCAGGCCGGCCAGAAAGTGTTGTTGCTGGAGCGCCAGCAACAGGTGGGAAGTGAGGCGTCGTGGGCCGGTGGTGGCATTGTCTCGCCGTTGTATCCCTGGCGTTATGCACCGGCTGTGTCGGCATTGGCGCACTGGTCGCAAGACTTCTATCCCAAGCTTGCCGAGCAATTACTGGCGGCTACCGGCATCGACCCCGAAGTTCATGTGACCGGGCTGCACTGGCTGGATCTCGACGACGAGGCAGACGCGCTGAGTTGGGCGCAGCGCAATCAGCGGCCCTTGTTTGCAGAAGATATCGACTCTGTTTATCGCGCTGTCCCGCCGCTTGGGCCTGGCTATCAACGCTCCCTGCACATGCCCGGAGTGGCCAATGTGCGTAACCCTCGGCTGATCAAATCGCTGCGCGCTGCCTTGCAGGGATTGGGCAATGTACAGCTGCGCGAAGCCGCTGAAGTGACCGGCTTTGTCCGTGATGGCGAGCGGGTGGTTGGCGTTAAAACCGCCGCAGGCGAGTGGCTGGCAGAACGGGTGATTGTGGCGGCAGGTGCCTGGAGCGGCGATTTATTACGCAGCCTGAACATCGAGTTGCCGGTGGTGCCGGTGAAAGGCCAGATGATTTTGTTCAAGTGTGCCGATGACTTTCTGCCGAGCATGATATTGGCCAAAGGCCGTTATGCCATTCCGCGCCGCGACGGGCATATTCTGGTCGGCAGCACCCTTGAGCATGAAGGCTATGACAAGACGCCAACCGAGACTGCGCTCGCGAGCCTGCATGCCTCGGCGATAGAGTTGCTGCCCGCATTGGCGGATGCCGAAGTGGTCGGGCATTGGGCCGGGTTACGACCAGGATCGCCGGACGGTGTGCCGTTTATCGGGCCTGTTTCCGCGTATCCGGGCTTGTGGCTGAACTGCGGCCATTACCGCAATGGGCTGGTGCTGGCGCCAGCGTCATGCCAGTTGCTGGTCGATTTGCTGCTGGGACGCGCGCCGATCATCGCCCCCGATCCCTACGCTCCGGACAACCGCCTGTAAGCGTGGCGAGGCGACAGTCAACCTACGCAGTTGCTGTCGCCGTGATCATCGCTTTCGGGCTTTGGCGTTTGGGTTTAATCGATGCCCAGCTTCTTCAGACGGTAGCGCATGGACCTGAATGTCAGTCCCAGCCGTTGGGCCGCGGCGGTGCGATTCCAACGGGTTTCTTCCAGCGCCTGCATGATCAATTTGCGCTCGATCTCTTCGAGGTGATCTTCAAGGTTGTCGATCTCGGCCAGGCTCGCCTCGCTGGCATCGCCGCCCGGTGAAGCGTCGGCAAGGCGCAAATCGCCGGCGCTGATCTCGTCGCCTTCGCACAGGGTGTAGGCGCGCTCAAGCATGTTCTCCAGTTCGCGCACGTTGCCGGGAAAACGGTAGCACTTGAGCTTGTCCAGTGCTTCGCTGGTAAGCGTCGCGGGGCTTGCGCCGGAGCCTGTGGCAAGTCTTGCAAGCATGGCATTTGCCAATTGGCTGATGTCTTCGCGGCGTTCACGCAAGGCCGGTACGCGCAATTCGATCACGTTGAGGCGGTAGAACAAATCCTGACGGAAGCGCTCGGCAGCCACTTCGGCGCCGAGGTCTTTATGGGTGGCCGAGAGGATGCGCACATCGACCACCACTTCCTGCTGACCGCCCACCGGGCGCACGGCTTTTTCCTGAATCGCACGCAGCAGTTTTACCTGCATTGCCAACGGCAGATCGGCAACTTCATCAAGAAACAGGGTGCCGCCATTGGCCGCTTGAAACAGCCCTTGCTTGTCTTCTATGGCGCCAGTGAAGCTGCCTTTCTTGTGGCCGAAGAACTCGCTTTCCATCAACTCGGATGGAATGGCGCCACAGTTGACCGGCACGAACGGCTGTTCGGTGCGTGGGCCGGATTCGTGAATCAACCGCGCCACCAACTCCTTGCCGCTGCCTGACTCGCCGCTGATGTAAACCGGCGCCTGGCTGCGGGCCAGTTTGTGGATTTGCTTGCGCAGGCTGTTCATCGGCGGTGAGTCGCCGAGCAGGCGGCTATCAACCGGCAACTTCTGATTATCGACCGAACCCAGGCGCAATGCGCTGTTCACCAACTCGCGCAGGCGGTTTAGATCCACCGGCTTGGTCAGGAAGTCAAACGCGCCGGCCTTAAGTGCGTTTACCGCTGTGTCGAGGCTGCCGTACGCGGTAATCATCGCCACGGGCATCTGCGGGTGGCGCTGGCTGATGTATTGCACCAGCTCAATGCCGGTGCCGTCGGGCATGCGCATGTCGGTCAGGCACAGGTCAAACGGCTCTTTGCTCAGCCATTCACGCGCCTCCTTAACATTGCGCGCGCAACGGGTGTCGAGCTTCATGCGGCCAAGGGTTATCTCAAGTAGCTCGCGGATATCGGGCTCGTCGTCAACGATCAATGCTCTTTGGCGGGTCATGTTCAGCTCAATTTACGCGGGTGGGCAAAGGTGATGCGAAAACAGCTACCACCTTCATCACGAGGTTTGTAATCCAGCCTGGCCTGATTGCTCTCGCACAGCTCGCGCGAAATATACAGGCCAAGGCCGGTGCCTTTATTCTCGGTAGTAAAGAAGGGTTCGAAGATGTGCGAGACCTGATCGCTTGGAACGCCACGCCCATCATCGAGAACCTCAAGTACCGGCAATTCGGTTTCATCGGCGCAGAACAAGCGTAACCAGACCTGCGCCTGACTGTTGTTCTGAGCACTATAGCGCAAGCCGTTTTGCACCAGATTGGTGACCACTTGGGTCAGCTGGTTGGGGTCCATGCGGGTTTTGGTATTGCCCTTGAGTGTTTCAACGTGCAGCGTCTGCGAGCTTTTCAGGGTGCCGCGAAACTCGCTGGCGAAACGGTGAACCCAGTATTTAAGGTCGAGCAGTTGCGGCTCCGGCTGGCGACGGCGGGATAGCTGCAGCACGTTTTCGATAATCAGGTTCATCCGCCGGGACTGATCCTGAATAATCTGGATCAGACGTTTATCGGGGGCCTGCAAATCTTCCGACTCATTGAGCAATTGAGAGGCGTGGCTGATGGCGCCCAACGGGTTGCGTATCTCGTGGGCGATGCCAGCGGTCAGGCGGCCAAGGGCAACCAGCTTGAGTTGCTGCGCCTGTTGGGCTAGCTCGGTGGTGTCATCCAGAAACACCAGCACGTTCTGCTGCGCGCCGTGTTGCACCTTAACAAAGCTTGGTTGCAGCATCGGGCCATCCGGCTGAGCCCTGAACTCGGCCGAGCGCAGGGTCGGGTTGTAATGCCATTGATGCAGGCAGTTGATTAGCTCGGGGCAGTGCGGATCAACAATCAGCCCGGTAATGTCCGTGTGTCCCAGCAGGCGTTTGGCGCCATCGTTGGCCAACAGCACGCGGTTATGCGTATCCAGCACCAGAATGCCGGTGCGCATGCGCTGCAAAATCAGCGAGTTGAGGGCTTCCAGGTTGGCGACTTCTTCAGCACGTTGCTCCGCCAGGGTCTCGCTCAAATACAGACGTTTGCTGATGCCCTGAACGAACAGCGCAGCAGCGAAACACAGGGTGCCGAGTGCTCCGGCCTGCACATATTGGCTCGATGCCGATGGGTGAATGATGCTCAGGTAGAACGTCAGGTAAATCATGCCGATAGTGGCAATGGCCGCGATCAGCAGGCCGATTCTGCCGCGCAGCAGAATATTGGATATGGCAACCGCCACAATCAGCAGGTTGCCGATACCGCTCGGCGTTCCGCCTGCGGCAAAGAACAGCGCGCAGAGCAAAATAACATCGACCAAGGCCAGGCTGAATATCTGCACCGTGCTGCGCGGGCGTTGCACGCTGACCGCAATGGTGATGTTGAGAATCAGGTAGAACCAGCTGCCGGCGCGAAATAGCGCCGGATGCACCATGTCGAGTAACTGGCTGTCGAGGTCGCTGGAAATAAGGAAGGCCAGCGCCAGGCCAATGATCAGGCGGTAAAGGTTGTAGAGCTTGAGTATCCGTCGGCCTTGAGCGCCGCGCAGGGTGAACTTATCAGCGATCACCGGATTTCGGGCCTTGCTCTAAGTGCTTCTTGCTGCAGTACCAACGGCTGTTTTGCTCAAGCGCCTGCTCTTGCGGCAAGTACAGATTGCAATGCGCGCAACGAACCATGGGCTTGGCCGTGTTGGCTTTGGTCTTGGGCCGGGCAGGGCGGGTGATTCGGCGGAACAGCCAGTAGCCGGCAGCTGCAATTGCAATAATCAGTATCAGGCGAAAAAGGCCCATAAAATGCTCTTCCAAAAGGGGTGCAGGCAGTTTAGCGAAGCTTGTCCGGTGCGCACAGCCGCTAATTTCGACTTAATTCGGCGGGCGAATCAGCGAATGCCTATGATCGGTGATTTTTAATCGTCTTACTGTCTATTGCTCGGCAGTGTTGCGCCTAAGATTACCCGCAATAGGTGACATTGCTCGCGCTAAATAGTGGGCTTGACGTTGTTCTCGGACGCGCCGATGCGGGACAATGCGCGCCATACGGCGATGAGCATCAGAATGCCATTGCACATGCTTTTTATTTGGTGGAGGCGGCCATGAGCCAAACCCTGCGGGTCGTGATGGCCCAATTGAATATGCGAGTCGGCGACGTTCACGGCAACGCCGAGCAAGTGATCGAGGCTGCGTGCAGCGCCCGCGACCAGTGGAATGCTGACGTAATTGTGTTTCCCGAGCTGGCGCTGAGCGGCTATCCGCCAGAAGATTTGCTGCTGCGTTCGAGCATGCAGCTGCGCATCGAGCAGGCACTCAAGCGTGTGCAGGACGAAGTACGCGGCATATATGTGGTGGTTGGCTTCCCGTGGCTGGAAGACGAGGTGCGTTACAACGCCTGCGCAGTCATCGCTGACGGCCAGTTGCTGGCCCGCTATTACAAGCAGAAGCTGCCCAACTATCAGGTTTTCGACGAAAAACGCTACTTCATCCCGGGCGATCAGCCGTGCGTTGTCGACATCAAGGGTATTGCCGTAAGCCTGACCATTTGTGAAGACATCTGGTTCGCCGAGCCCATGCAGCAGGCGCGTGACGCCGGTGCGCAGTTGATGCTCAGCCTCAACGCCTCACCGTTCCATCTGGATAAACAGCGTGAGCGCGAAGAAGTGCTGAGTGAGCGCGCGCGTGCCGGGCAGATGCCGATCGTCTACGTCAATCAGGTGGGCGGTCAGGATGAGCTGGTGTTCGATGGCGGAAGCTGTGTGGTTGCAGCCGATGGCACGGTGCATTCGCGAATTGCCGCATTCCGTGAAGGGCTGTATCCGGTCGATTTGCAGATTCTCGACGATCAACAAATTGTCCCGCGTGAAGCGGCCAGTGCAGCGCTGCCAGAGCTGGAAGCCAGCGTATACGAAGCGTTGGTTGTGGGCGTGCGTGACTATGTGCGCAAAAATGGCTTCAAGGGCGTGCTGCTCGGGTTGTCGGGCGGTATCGACTCGGCGCTGACGTTGGCGGTGGCGGTTGATGCGCTGGGCGCTGAGCATGTCGAAGCGATCATGATGCCTTATCACTACACCGCGCAAATCAGCCTGGAAGATGCGGAGGCCGAAGCGCGTGCGCTGGGCGTCACCTATCGGGTGCTGCCGATTGCGCCGATGGTCGAGTCGTTCATGACGACCCTGGCACCGGTATTCGAGGGCATGGGCCGCGATACCACCGAAGAGAACCTGCAAGCGCGCTGCCGTGGCACGCTGTTGATGGCCATTTCGAACAAGAAGGGCTATCTGGTGCTGACCACCGGCAACAAGAGTGAAATGGCAGTGGGGTACGCCACGCTTTACGGCGACATGGCCGGTGGCTTTGATGTGCTCAAAGACGTGCCCAAAACTCTGGTATTCCGTCTTTGCGAGTACCGCAACACGCTGAGCCCGGTGATTCCGCAGCGGGTTATTGACCGTCCGCCATCAGCCGAGCTGGCGCCGGATCAAAAAGACGAAGACTCGCTGCCGCCGTATCCGGTGCTCGATGAAATCCTCAAGCTTTACATCGAATACGACCTGTCGGCCAATGCCATCATTGCCGAAGGGTTTGATGCCGACACAGTAAACCGCGTGCTGCGCCTGGTTGATCTGAACGAGTACAAACGCCGTCAGGCCGCCGTTGGCGTGCGCGTAACCCAGCGCGGCTTCGGCCGTGACCGCCGTTACCCAATCACCTCAGGCTGGCGTCGCGGGGATTAAGATCGATTGCTTCGCGTGAAGCGTAAGCAGGGCGGGCCAATTCCTGCGGAGGATGGATAAACCGCAGGTTAATCCGTCATAACGATTTCGCGGTCATGCGCGGTTTGGCTCTTGATTTGTGCACGAATCGGCGAATTTTGGCGACGTTGTCGCGCGACGGATTGCCCCGGTACGGGGCTATCCATCCTCCGGTTGTGATAAAGCGTGACGTGGCGCAATGCTGCGCGTGGCCACCCATGGAGGATGGATAAACCGCAGGTTAATCCGTCATGGCGATTTCGCGGTCGTGCGCCGTTGGCTTTTGATTTGTGCGCGAATTGACGAATTTTGGCGACGTTGTCGCGCGACGGATTGCCCCGGTGCGAGGCTATCCATCCTCCGGTCGCTGCGTGACGTGGAATGGCGTGGCGTAATGCTGCGTGTCGCCACCCGTGGAGGATGGATCAACCGCAGGTTAATCCGTCATGGCGGTTTGGCGGTCGTGCACGGTTTGGCTTTTGATTTGCGTGTGAATTGGCGAATTTTGGCGACGTTGTCGCGCGACGGATTGCCCCGGTACGGGGCTATCCATCCTCCGATCGCCGTGTGACGTGGTTTGGTGAGGCGTGGAATGGCGTGACGTGGCGCAATGCTGCGTGTCGCCACCTGCGGAGGATAAACCGCAGGTTAATCCGTCATGGCGGTTTCGCGGTCGTGCGCGGTTTGGCTTTTGATTTGCGGGTGAATTGGCGAATTTTGGCGACGGTGTCGCGCGACGGATTGCCCCGGAGCGGGGCTATCCATCCTCCGGTCGCCGTGTGGCGTGGTTTGGTGTGATGTGTAATGACGCGACGTGGCGTAATGCTGCGTGCCGTCACCGGCGGAGGATGGATAAACCGCAGGTTAATCCGTCATGGCGATTTCGCGGTCGTGCGCGGTTTGGCTTTTGATTTGCGGGTGGATTGGCGAATTTTGGCGACGTTGTTGCGCGACGGATTGCCTTGGTCCGGGGCTATCCATCCACCTCCGATGGTGTTGATTGAACAAATCGCAGGTACAAAAAAGGAGGCCTGAGCCTCCTTTTTTGTGTGACGCGTTGGCGTTTAGTCAAACACGCCAAAGGTCATGTAGCTGAACCATGACCGATCATTGCTCTCGACTTCAGGCTCTTCGACCGCGCCTTCACGGATCTCTTTCGGGATCTGGTCCTGGGCGTCTTGGTACTGGCGCTCAACATCCTGGCTGGCGCGGGTTTCACCTGGCGGCAGCGGAGCGTCGGTTTCAATCAGGCCCAGAGTCATCTTGGCCAGCCAGGAACGGTTGTCTTCCTCTTCTTCGAGAGGCACGAACTGGCCGTCTTCAAGGCTTGGGTGATCCGGGTAGTTGAGCTTCAGCGTTTCCAGGCTGGTGTTGGCCAACTCGGTCAGGGTCAGGTGCTGATACGCCTCGGTCATTACCGCCAGGCCGTCACCCACTGCCGGGGTTTCCTGGAAGTTCTCAACCACATAGCGGCCACGGTTGGCAGCCGCAACATAGGCGTGGCGAGTCATGTAGTAATGCGCCACGTGAATTTCGTAGGCGGCCAGCAGGTTGCGCAGGTAAATCATCCGCTGCTTGGCGTCCGGCGCGTAACGGCTGGTCGGGTAGCGGCTGGTGAGCTGGGCAAACTCGTTATACGAGTCACGGGCAGCGCCTGGGTCACGCTTGGTCATGTCCAGCGGCAGAAAGCGCGAGAGCAGGCCGACATCCTGGTCGAACGACGCCAGACCTTTGAGGTAATAGGCGTAATCGACGTTGGCGTGCTGCGGGTGCAGACGAATAAAGCGCTCGGCCGCCGCGCGTGCAGCTTCCGGCTCCGAATTCTTGTAATGCGCGTAGATCAGCTCTAACTGAGCCTGCTCAGCGTAACGGCCGAACGGGTAACGCGACTCCAGCGCTTTCAGCTTGGTAACGGCGCTGGAGTAGCTATTATTGTCCAGGTCAAGCTGGGCCTGCTGGTACAGCTCGGTTTCACTGAGGTTCTCGTCCAGCGGTTCTTTAGACGAACAGGCGGCTGTTAGAGCGAGGATGGCGATCAGCAGCAGGTGTTTCACTTGCATGGCGGCTTGCGTCCCTGTGACGGCGGCTGTCTTGAGCTCAGCCGTCCTGTTATGATGAACGCCCCCGGTAGCCCTGGGGCAAAGTCGCCGTATTTAACCACAAGCGCGTAGCTGAAACCAAAGGCTATGCCCCCCGCTGTTGCAGAGTATGTCATCAATAATTAAGCAGGCCATTCATTTAAGCGCCGAGGTTCCATCCGAAATGGGTGGTCAACGCCTCGATCAAGTCGCCGCCCAACTCTTCGCGGAGCACTCCCGTTCGCGCCTTTCCGCCTGGATAAAAGAAGGCCTGCTGACCGTTGATGATCAGGTGGTGCGCCCGCGTGACATCGTTCACGGCGGCTCAGTGCTGGTTCTTAATGCCGAGCAAGAAGCGCAGGGTGAGTGGGTTGCGGAAGATATCCCGTTGGATATCGTCTACGAAGACGAACATATCCTGGTGATCAACAAACCGGCCGGATTGGTTGTGCATCCGGCTGCCGGGCATGCCAGCGGTACATTGCTGAATGCGTTGTTGCACCATGTTCCGGATATCGTCAACGTGCCGCGCGCCGGCATTGTCCATCGTCTGGATAAAGACACCACGGGCCTCATGGTCGTGGCAAAAACCATTCAGGCGCAGACGCAACTGGTGGAT
Source organism: Pseudomonas sp. MS19 (assembly GCF_013277615.1). Classification (NCBI taxonomy): domain Bacteria; kingdom Pseudomonadati; phylum Pseudomonadota; class Gammaproteobacteria; order Pseudomonadales; family Pseudomonadaceae; genus Pseudomonas; species Pseudomonas sp. MS19. The sequence goes on from NZ_VBTO01000007.1 coordinate 49,131, forward strand.
CAGTTACAAAAACGTACCGTTAGTCGTATTTATGAGTGCATCGTTATCGGCGTGATTACCGCCGGCGGCACCATCAATGCACCTATCGGGCGTAGCTCGGCGCAGCGCCAGCGCATGGCAGTGACGGATGGCGGCAAGCCGGCCACCAGTCATTACCGCGTACTGGAACGTTTCCGCTCGCACACGCACACCCGGGTCAAACTCGAAACCGGGCGCACCCACCAGATTCGTGTGCACATGAGCCACGTCGGTTATCCGTTGGTTGGCGATCCGGTTTATGCCGGGCGTTTCCGGATTCCGCCGGCTGCCAGCCCGACACTGGTGCAAAGCCTTAAAGAGTTTCCACGTCAGGCCCTGCACGCGCGCTTTCTGGAGCTGGATCACCCAGAGACCGGTAAGCGCATGAAGTGGGAGTCGCCATTACCGGATGATCTGGTATGGCTGCTGACATTGTTGCGCCAAGACCGCGAGGCATTTATCGGGTGAGCAGTTTTGCGCACGACTGGCTAACCCCGGATTGGCCCGCGCCAGCCTGGGTTCGAGCTTGCATTACCACACGCTCGGGCGGTGTCAGCTTGGCGCCGTTCGATACGCTGAATCTGGGCGAGCATGTTGATGATGATCCGGTTGCGGTGGCCAAAAACCGCCAGCGTCTGATCAGCCTGATTGGTTGCAAGCCTGCCTGGCTGAGCCAAGTGCATGGCGTTGCTGTGGTCGAGGCAGACCCGACGCAAGTGCTCAGTGCCGACGGCAGTTGGACTGCAACACCGGGCGTCGCCTGTACGGTAATGACTGCTGACTGTTTACCTGTGTTGTTCTGTGATCGCGCCGGCAAGCGCGTCGCCGCTGCGCATGCAGGGTGGCGTGGGCTGGCGGCTGGCGTGCTTGAAGCGACGCTGGATGAAATGGCCGTCGAGCCTGAAGAAACCTTGGTCTGGCTGGGGCCTGCGATTGGCCCGCAAGCATTTGAAGTGGGTGCCGAGGTGCGCGAAGCCTTCGTCGCTCAGCACGCCAATGCCGTAGAGGCATTCAAACCCAGCGAGAATAGTGGCCGTTTCATGGCGGACATCTATCAGCTCGCGCGCATTCGCCTGGCTGCTCGCGGAATTACCGCTGTGTACGGCGGCGATTTTTGCACCGTGACAGATCCACGGTTCTATTCCTACCGTCTGGCCAATCGCACCGGACGCTTTGCATCGCTGATCTGGCTGGCGAATTAATCGGCTGGTTTGTCCTACTCTGCCAGGCTTTTGATTCTCGCGTGGGACGGCGGACTCGGGCGACCGGGGTCGCCTTGACGGATTGCCCTTTGCGGGGCTATCCATCCTCCGTCTTCTGTTTTTGTCGAAATCTTCCGTGGAGGATGGATCAGCCGCAGGCTGATCCGTCATTGCGGTGTCATGGTCGTGCGCGGTCTGGCTTTTATTTGTGTGCGGGGCGGCGGATTTGGGCGACTTGGTCGCCTTGACGGATTGCCTCCTTGCGGGGCTATCCATCCTCCGTCTTATGGTTTTGTCGAAATTCTCCGTGGAGGATGGATCAACCGCAGGTTAATCCGTCATTGCGATGTAATGGTCGTGCGCGGTCTGGCTTTTGATTTGTGCGCGGGGCGGCGAATTTGGGCGACTTGGTCGCCTTGACGGATTGCCCCTTGCGGGGCTATCCATCCTCCGTCTTCCGGTTTTTTCGAAATCCTCCGTGGAGGATGGATCAACCGCAGGTTAATCCGTCATTGCGGTGTCATGGTCGTGCGCGGTCTGGCTTTTGATTTGCGCGTGGATCGGCGTGTTTGGGCGACGGGGTCGCCATGACGGATTGCCTCCTTGCGGGGCTATCCATCCTCCGTCTTATGGTTTGGTGTGGGGCGCGCGGCGTGGTTTGAATATCAAATCCTTCCTTCGTTGCTTGAATTTTGCACAATCGCCCCGATCTATTGTTCATCTCGGCAGGTTTTGTTTTTAGGTGCGGTTGTGTGCGCCGGCCTGCTTTTAAAGGAAGGGTGACGTTATGCGAATAGACCGTTTAACCAGTAAATTGCAGCTTGCCTTGTCCGACGCCCAATCGATGGCTGTCGGCCTCGACCATGCAGCTATTGAACCGTTGCACCTGATGCAGGCTTTGCTGGATCAGCAAGGCGGTAGCATCAAGCCGCTGCTGATGCAGGTCGGTTTTGATGTGAACAGCCTGCGGAGCGCATTGACCAAAGAACTTGATCAGCTCGGTAAGATTCAGAGCCCTACCGGCGATGTGAACTTGTCGCAGGATCTCGCGCGCCTGCTTAATCAGGCTGATCGCCTGTCGCAGCAGAAAGGTGATCAGTTTATCTCCAGCGAGCTGGTGCTGCTGGCCGCGCTGGACGATAAAACTCGACTCGGCAAATTGTTGCTCGGCCAGGGTGTCAGTAAGAAAGCCCTGGAAAACGCCGTGAACAACTTGCGTGGTGGTGATGCGGTGAATGACCCCAACGTCGAAGAGTCGCGTCAGGCGTTGGACAAATACACCATCGACATGACCAAGCTCGCCGAAGAGGGCAAGCTTGATCCGGTGATTGGTCGCGATGATGAAATTCGTCGCACCATTCAGGTGTTGCAGCGCCGCACCAAGAACAACCCCGTGCTTATCGGTGAGCCCGGTGTCGGTAAAACCGCCATCGTTGAAGGCCTTGCCCAGCGCATTATCAATGGCGAAGTGCCGGATGGCCTTAAAGGCAAGCGCCTGCTCTCGCTGGATATGGGGGCGTTGATCGCGGGTGCCAAGTTCCGCGGTGAGTTCGAGGAGCGCCTCAAGGCGGTACTCAACGAACTGTCGAAGCAGGAAGGCCAGATCATCCTGTTTATCGACGAGTTGCACACCATGGTCGGCGCCGGTAAAGGCGAGGGCGCGATGGACGCGGGCAACATGCTCAAGCCTTCATTGGCACGGGGTGAGTTGCATTGCGTGGGCGCAACCACGCTTGACGAATATCGCCAGTACATCGAGAAGGACGCCGCGCTGGAGCGGCGTTTCCAGAAGGTGTTGGTCGATGAGCCAAGCGAGGAAGACACCATTGCGATTCTGCGTGGCCTTAAAGAACGCTATGAAGTGCACCACCGGGTTGCGATCAGCGACAGCGCGATCATTGCGGCGGCCAAACTCAGCCATCGCTACATCACCGATCGGCAACTGCCGGACAAGGCAATTGACCTGATCGACGAGGCTGCGAGCCGTATCCGCATGGAAATCGACTCCAAGCCAGAAGTGCTTGATCGCATGGAGCGGCGCTTGATTCAACTCAAGGTTGAGCGTGAGGCGCTCAAGCGCGAGGAAGACGATGCAGCCTTGAAGCGTCTGGAAAAGCTCAAGGATGAAATCGGTCGTCTGGAGCGCGAATACGCCGATCTGGAAGATATCTGGAAGTCGGAGAAGGCCGAGGTCCATGGCTCCGCGCAGATTCAGCAGAAGATCGAGCAAGCCCGTCAGGAGCTTGAGGTTGCCCGGCGCAAGGGCGAGCTTGAGCAGATGGCGCGCCTGCAGTACAGCATTATCCCGGATCTTGAGCGCAGCCTTGAGATGGTCGATCAGCACGGCAAGACCGAGAACCAGTTGCTGCGCAGCAAGGTAACCGAGGAAGAAATTGCCGAAGTGGTCTCCAAGTGGACCGGCATTCCCGTGTCGAAAATGCTCGAAGGCGAGCGCGACAAGCTGCTGAAAATGGAGACGCTGCTGCATGAGCGGGTAATTGGTCAGGATGAGGCCGTGGTGGCCGTATCCAACGCCGTGCGTCGCTCGCGTGCGGGGCTTTCTGATCCGGATCGGCCAAGCGGCTCGTTCCTGTTCCTCGGGCCTACTGGTGTGGGCAAAACCGAGCTGTGCAAGGCGCTGGCCGAGTTCCTCTTTGATACCGAAGAGGCTTTGGTGCGTATCGATATGTCTGAGTTCATGGAGAAACACTCCGTGGCCCGATTGATTGGTGCTCCACCTGGCTATGTGGGTTACGAGGAAGGCGGTTATCTGACCGAAGCAGTGCGGCGTAAGCCTTACTCGGTGGTGCTGCTGGATGAGGTTGAAAAAGCCCATCCGGACGTCTTCAACATCTTGCTGCAAGTGCTGGAAGATGGCCGGCTAACCGACAGCCACGGGCGCACAGTGGATTTCCGTAATGTGGTTGTGGTGATGACCTCCAACCTGGGCTCGGCGCAGATTCAGGAGTTGGTGGGTGATCGCGAAGCGCAGCGTGCGGCCGTGATGGACGCCGTGAGCACACACTTCCGGCCGGAGTTCATTAACCGGATCGACGAGGTTGTGATATTCGAGCCGCTGGCCCATGAGCAGATCGCAGGCATTGCGCAGATTCAGTTGGAGCGCCTGCGTGGTCGTCTGGCTGAGCGTGAGCTGACGCTTGAGCTGAGTGATGAGGCGCTGGAGAAGTTGATCGCCATTGGTTACGACCCGGTATACGGGGCGCGGCCACTAAAACGTGCGATTCAACGCTGGATCGAGAACCCGCTGGCGCAGTTGATTCTGGCTGGCAAGTACCAGCCCGGCAGCCCGTTGATAGGCCGTGTCGAAGACGATGAAATCGTTTTTGCGCAGTAACCGGCTAGCGTCAGATGAGCCCCGCCCAGTGCGGGGCTTTTTTTGCCTGTTTTTTGGCTTGCGCCTGGCGTCAAAGGTGCTCGCCAAGCGCCTGGTCAAGCATGCTCGGGCGTTTCAATGCAGCTTGAGCAGAGCTTGCAGGGTGGCCTCGTGCTCCTCGGCCAGGTCGATAATGTGAAATCCTGCCCAGCCATGCTGGCCATCCGCGCCAGGGCGGCTCCAGAGGCATTCTGCACCAAAGGTGATATCACTCAGACCTTCGATGGTTTGCGCGCATTTAAGGCGCCCTGCGATGATGCTGTCTACGGCAATTTCAGTGTTGCAGAACAGCATGAAACCCTCGCTTGAAAGATCAACGACCCGTCCGAGGTATTCCTCGGAGTGCAGGTCGTAAACTTCCAGTTGCAGCTCGGTGTTGTAGCGGTTCTGCTGGCGACGCTCGTCCATGAAAACTCCTCAGGATGTCTCGGTGGTGCGGCCGCTAAAGCGCTGCATAATGCGGTAAATCGCGTTCAGGGCGCGATCCATGATCGGGTTGGCAGAGTCTGCCGGGATTATCCGCATCACGCCTTTTTCGACCTCTTCGGCCAGTTCGCGCAGGGTTTTGATACTCACGCGCTGCCCGCTGTTATCCACAAACATGTAATTGCGCGTGGTGGGGCTGAACCATGAAAGTTTGAGACGGCGCGACGGGGTATTGGTCGTGCACTCGAACCATGTGCCGAACTCGATCAGTTCAAGTTCTTTGATCAGCGCCTTGATGCGTGGAGGGATTTCGCTGTCCTCCGGTTTGGCGACGGGTTGATCCTCGATCATTTTGCCCAGTTGGCTTTCGAGTAAGCTCGGGTTGAGCTTCTCGGCCAGCTCCGGCTGGCGTGCCTGAACGGCATGCTGGCAGGTGACGATGTCCTGCAGCAGCCGGCGAATACCTTCTTCGTTGTATCCGCCCAGCAGGTTAAGGCCGTCGTGCAGTGATTCGAGTAAATGCACGCGCACTTCATGCAAGCGCTTGAGGCCCTGTGCGTCGAGTACGGTGCCGCTCCATGCCAGTTGCTCGGCGGCATTGCAGGCGCTTTGCCAGTCTTCGCTGTCCCGGCCGTGACGCAGGTAGATAAACACCAGAACATCGGTCCAGGTCAGCTTCAGGAAGTTGCGGATAATAGTCGGTGGTTCCCGGTCCGCAAGGCTGGCCGAGATCATTTCATTGGCAAACTCGCGGGCTTCGAGTAGCTTGTCGCGCCCCTTGATTGTCTCTACCGCGCGGCGTTCGCGCAGTTCTACCTTGCGCTTGAGCGTGTCGACGTAGGCGCTGAACTCTTCGGTCAATTCCCCAAATAGCGCCAGATCGCCGGTAAACCCGTTGATTACCTGTTCGACAACCTGCTGCATTTTACCCAGCAAATCAGAGTCTTCACCTTCACAGCCATAAATCACCCCAGCCTGGGCCATGGTGTTGAGCAATTGACGGGCAGGGTGGCTGTGCTGGCTGAACAGCGCGCTGTCGAGCAGGGCGACTTTGAGGTACGGCGTATGCAAGTGCGAGAGCACGGTCTTGCAAGCGTTTGGCAGGTTTTCGTCATCAAGGATGAAATCGAACAGCATACCGACCAGGTCAATGACGTTGGCTTGTTGCTCAGTCAGCTTGTGCTGCTCGGGCTCATCGCTATAGGAAGAGAGCTGCTGGTGCAGGTCTGCCTTCAGCGCCTCTACAGGTTGCGGCGCCATCAGCCGCTTGGCAATGTCCTGTGCGGTGAGTTGCTGCATGCGGTTGAGGGCATCCAGTAACTCGCCTGCACTGTAACTGCGTGTGGCGCCAGTCGGGGCAAAGTGGGCAATGCTGTGCGTGCCGCCGAGCAATGGATCATCGCGGTGCGAGCGGCGGTGTTCAGTCATCAAGCCGGCCAGACTGCTCAGCAGAACGTTGGGATCTGTCGGCGGTGTTGCGCTGAACGTGCCGGGAGCTTCAGGTGCAGAGAAGCTTGATGCGGTGCCGGGATGCCCTGAACTGGGCGCGCCTTGCATGCCAGCAGGTGCGCCGGGCTGTGTTCCTTCGCCCGTATGCGCGGCTGGCGCGTGGTTGCCGCCGGCGGGCCCGGTTGTGCCGGAACTTTTCGGTTTGCGGATGCTGTATTTAAGGTTCGGCAGAATCCCACCATCTATAAGGAGCTGATTGACTGCCTGATAAGTGAGGTCGAGACCGCTCATGACATGGCGATCGAACTGCTTATAAAGCACCACCTTTATCTGGATTTGCAGATCGTGGGGTTTCAGGGCCAGCTGAAAAGCCTCCGCGATCAAGCGCGGGCCGAGCGGATTGAGTTCTGTATCCGGTCTGACGCCACGGTTAAGCAACGCCAGGCGCTGCTCAAGTGCATATAGATGAGGGGCACTTGCTGTGCTGACCCGGTTGACCATGTTGGTGATGTGCATGTTCTCTTCATACACATCCGGCTCAATCAGTGTAAGCGGTTGCTCTTCACTCGGGGCTTGAGCGCCGGGTGCTTTGATCCTTGCTTTGGCTTCAAAGAATTCGGTGAAGTTGTGGGAGATTTTCTGGTGGTAGTCATGCTCGATCTTTTTGCGCAGATCACGGATTCGCGATCTGGCGTCATAAAAGAGGGCTTGAGCATTGGGGGTGTGCTGAGCAGATGAAGCTTCGAGCAATGCGCTATCGGCCCAGTTGAATACCTCAGTAAGGTTTTCAGCCAGGTTGTTCATTAATAGCTTGCGGCAGCTGAGGGCCAATTCGCCTAGGCGTGGCTGTATTCCTCGGCGAGCAAGCGTCGGCTCATTTGCTTTTGGGCCCTTGGGGATTTCCTTGTCTGTCATTGTAGTCCTGGCCTGCAGCGATGAGTTCCTGCGGTGTCCGCGGGTGTTGTTTTCAGTGAAGATATAGCAGTGAAGCACTTATCTGCAAAGTATTGTCATAAAAGCAAAATAGGGTGTTGACAGGTAGTAAATAATCCGTAAAATGGCGCGCCTCAGATGAGGGAAAGCGCGAAAGCAAAAGCCCAAAACTGAGAACTTTGAAGGTGATAGTTCCGCGATAGCTCAGTTGGTAGAGCAAGTGACTGTTAATCACTGGGTCCCTGGTTCGAGTCCAGGTCGTGGAGCCAAATCTTCAACATCGGGGTATAGCGCAGTCCGGTAGCGCGCCTGCTTTGGGAGCAGGATGTCGGGAGTTCGAATCCCCCTACCCCGACCAATTTGGGTCGTTAGCTCAGTTGGTAGAGCAGTTGGCTTTTAACCAATTGGTCGTAGGTTCGAATCCTACACGACCCACCATTTTCGCTCTTGCTGTTCAAGAGTCGAATCTTAGGGAGCGATAACACGATTATCGCAACCGGTTAAAGAAAGCGCCTTAGGGCGCTTTTTTTATGCCTGCGATTTGTGATGCTGGCCGCCATCCGCGTGCAAAAAGCTGTGATGCTGGCAGGCCATACGCCGTTAAGCGCTCGGCCTGCCGTGTTCTTCTGTCAGTGTAGCTTGAGTCGCGGCTCTGTGCTGCGGCCGATCAGGTCGCTGAGCATCAACAGCGCGGTGCGCGTTACGCCGTACAGCGCCATCTGGTGCATCCGATACAGCGAGATGTAGAACATGCGCGCCAGCCAGCCTTCCAGCATGACGCTGCCGGTCAGGTTGCCCATCAGGTTGCCGACAGCCGAAAAACTCGCCAGCGAAATCAGCGAGCCATAATCGCGATAGCGATATTCCGGCAATGCCTGGCCTGCATCCTCGATGCGCAGCTTCAAACTTTTAGCTAATAATGACGCTTGTTGGTGTGCAGCCTGGGCGCGGGGCGGCACATTAGCGCCGACAGTGCCAGGCTCAGTGCCGGGTTGCGGGCACGCGGCGCAATCGCCAAAGGCAAAAATATTTTCATCGCGCGTGGTTTGCAGGGTAGGGCGCACAACCAGTTGATTGATCCGGTTGGTTTCCAGGCCGGCAATGTCCTTGAGAAAGTCAGGAGCGCGAATACCGGCCGCCCAGACTTTAAGCGAGGCGGTGATAGTGTTGCCGTCCTTGGTTTTCAGGGCATCTGCGGTGACTTCGCTGACTGCGGAATTGGTCAGTACGGTCACGCCGAGCTTTTCCAGCGTTTCATGCACCGGTTGGCCAATGCGTTCGGGCAGTGCCGGTAATACGCGCGGACCTGCTTCAATCAAAGTAATGCGCATGTTTTCCGGGCGAATCCGGTCAAGGCCGTAGGCCGATAGCTCATGCGCCGCGTGGTGCAGCTCGGCAGCCAGCTCAACGCCGGTTGCGCCTGCGCCAACAATCGCCACACAAATCTGTTCAGTGGTTACGTCCTGATTGGCGTGCGCGCGCAGGTAATGGCTGAGCAACTGGCGGTGGAAGCGTTCGGCTTGCTCACGGGTATCCAGAAACAGGCAGTTTTCAGCCGCGCCGGGAGTGCCAAAATCGTTGGTGGTGCTTCCGACGGAAATTACCAGACTGTCGTAACTGAGCTCGCGCTGGGGCACCAGAACCGCGCCGTTTTCATCCAGCGTGGCTGTCAGCGTGATGGTTTTACTTTCGCGGTCCAGTGCGCTCATTCGGCCGAGCTGGAACTGGAAGTGGTTCCATTTGGCCTGCGCGACATAATTCAATTCATCTTCCGATGAGTTGAGTGAGCCTGCTGCCACTTCATGCAGAAGCGGTTTCCAGATATGCGTGAGGTTGCTGTCGACGAGGGTGATCTGCGCCTTGCCGCGTTTGCCCAGTTTTCTACCCAGGCGGGTAGCAAGCTCCAGGCCGCCGGCGCCGCCGCCAACGATCACTATTCGATGGGTCATTTAGAGTTCTCATAATGTTTTGAATAAAACAGGCAGAGATCGCGTGGGCGAGCGCAAGGCAGCTCATAGCACCAGTTGACCTAAAAGACGGCTGAGAATGCCGAGGGCGATGGTGATCGAGACAAGAATCAGTACCAGCCGCCAGCCACGAAACGGCTTGCGTTCAACTTGGTGCTGCGGCGCGCTGAGGTATTGATCAACACGCTTTTGGTCTTCGGGGCTCAATCTACTCGACATGTGCACCTCTTGGCAGTGGGCGAATGAGCACGGAGTGCATCTACGCCCTTCTCTTATAGGGGTATTCTAGCTGTGTGCTTCATAGCGGCTCAACGACCAGTTTGGCATCCAGGCGAATAACCCCGCCTTGCAGCACGCGAGCGGTAATGCCGCCATGCCCGCGCATGGCTTGAAAGGTCCCGAGCCCGAGGTTCTGCTCAAGGCGTGCGCAAGGCTGGCACCATCCGGTGGTTTCGAAAATGGCTGAGCCAATACGAAAGCGCCGGCCCTTGAGGCTGAACAGATTGATATCGCTAATGGCTATGTTACGGCGCAAATCGTGCGGGCGAATCGGGTTGTCTGGCGCGCGATCAAGCAGGGCGCTCACCACAGGCAGGTGTTCCCACTGAATAAAAGTCACCTGGCGTGCGTTGCGGGCGCTGGCCCGGCTGTGATCGCCGGTAAGGCCGGCATCAAGTCTGGCTTCTACTGCGTCCAGCTCAATCATCGGTGCGCGCGAGGCCGGGCGCACGCCAATCCAGCGCACACGGCCTTGTTGCGGCACTGCCGCGAGTAATTCTTGTAAAGGGCTCATTGCACTCCATCGTAGCGCAGAACATAGGGAAGTTGAGGTTCAGTGGGCTGCATTCTCAGCATGTGCTCACAGGCCGACGCCTGCATCAAACAATACCGTGCGACCACAGTTGCTGCGCAGAAAGTCTGGGGCATCGGAGTGGGCGAATAACACCCGGGCAAACGTTGGGCCTACCAAAGACAGCGAACGCCAGCCTTGTCGCAGGTATTCGGTGGGCGGCGGGAAATGACTGTTGAAATCCGGCACTGCGCGTTTAAGGCTGACGAATGCCAGCAAGTCCAGCTCGCCAGGGTCCAGCCCGCGCTCTTTGTAATTGTGCGATTTCTTGCGCAGTGTGGGCGCAAGCCTGGCAACAAGCTCGGCGGCCGGTATGCGCCGGGGTTTGGCCTCACGCCGGACCAGTTGGCTCAGCGAGAAAGCCGTGCGTCGACGCTCCAGCTCCGCGCGCCATTCGTCATTCAGGCGGCGGCCTTCATCCAGAACAAAAAACACCTCGAAATTGGCATCGCGAAATAAGGCGTCGGGCGGCTCGTGATCGGGCGGGCTGAATTCATCTTGCCGGTAGCGGATGTTCAGGGCCTGTAATAACCGCTGGCACACCCAGACTTCACGTTCCCATTTGCGTGAGTTGGATAAAAAGTCGCTGGCTTGCTCGGCTTGTTGCGTGAGCAGGCGTAAGTACTCTGCATCGTCCATGTCAGCAGCTTAAGTTCTTGCACAGGGCGCGTCGAGTGGCTGTATCGGCAATCAGTAGCAACTGTCGGGATTTTACCGCCGGGAGTAGACTGCCAATAGAGTTGGGTTGGGTGGAGTGAGTGATGATTGCTGCAGAGCTGCTCTCAACGACGAGCCAGGTAGCCGGCTGGGTGATTTATGCGCCCGCGTTGCTGTGGGCAATCTGGCGAGCGCCCTGGTTGCAGCTGATCAGTGACACGCGCCGTCAGCACCTGTTGTTTGGCACTGCGTTTGCGGTTTTTTTACTGTGGCTGGTGCGCCGAGATTTCGAATCAGGCCTGTCGTATCACTTTTTAGGCATGACCGTTGTTACCTTGCTGCTGGATTGGCCGCTGGCAATATTGGTTGGCTTTGCGGCGCAATTGGGCATGCTGGCATTAGGGCGGCAGGACTTACCGGCGCTGGGCATGAATGGTTTGTTATTGGTGCTGGTGCCCGTGCTCGTTACCGAACTCTGCGCGCTGCGTGTTGAGCGGGCGCAGCCGAAAAACCTGTTCGTTTATATATTTTTCTGCGGTTTCTTTCCCGCTGCTTTGGGTACGCTGCTGAGCATTCTGCTGGGGCTTGGCGTGCTGTGGGTGGATGGTCTGTTTCCGATGCCGCCCTGGCTTGAAGACTTTATCGGCTACCTGTGGCTGGTGATATTCCCCGAGGCCTTTATTAACGGCATGTTGGTGACGGGGCTGGTGGTGTTCTACCCCGATTGGCTCGAAACCTTCAACCGAAGCCGATATCTCTCGGCCCCCTGGAACGAACCTTGATTTGGGAGCGCTGAAAGCTACTGCGCTCCCGTCGCCCAACTATGCCGATCCACACGCAAACCAAAAGCCAGACCGCGCACAACCAATACATCGCAATGACGGATCATCCTGCGGTTGATCCATCCTCCACGGGAGATTTCGACAACACCGAAAGATGGAGGATGGATAGCCCCGCAAGGAGGCAATCCGTCAAGGCGACCCCGTCGCCCAAATTCGCCGATCCAAACGCAAACCAAAAGCCAAACCGCGCACAACCAAAACATCGCAATGACGGATCAGCCTGCGGTTGATCCATCCCCCACGGAAGATTTCGACAAAACCGAAAAATGGAGGATGGATAGCCCCGCAAGGAGGCAATCCGTCAAGGCGACTGCGTCGCCCAAATACGCCGATCCACACGCAAACCAAAAGCCAAACCGCGCACGACCAAGACATCGCAATGACGGATCAGCCTACGGTTGATCCATCCTCCGCGGGAGATCTCGACAACACCGAAAGATGGAGGACGGATAGCCCCGCAAGGAGGCAATCCGTCAAGGCGACCCTGTCGCCCAAAGTCGCCGATCCACACAAAAACCAAAATCCAAACCGCGCACGACCAAGACACCGCAATGACGGATCAGCCTGCGGTTGATCCATCCTCCACGGAGGATTTCGACAAAACCGAAAGATGGAGGATGGATAGCCCCGCAAGGAGGCAATCCGTCATGGCGACCCCGTCGCCCAAATACGCCGATTCACACGCAAACCAAAATCCAAACCGCGCACGACCAAGATATCGCAATGACGGATTAACCTGCGGTGATCCATCCTCCACAGAAGATTTCTACAAAAGAGCTTGGGGTGCTCTTTGGGGGGGGGGGCTTATTGTTGGCGGGGTGTTGGGGTCAGGTTTTCGGAGAACAGGTCGTCTTCCAGTTCGTTGCCGGGGATGGCGTGTTGTTCGGAAGCCCAAGCGCCGAGGTCGATCAGTTTGCAGCGTTCAGAACAGAACGGCCGGCTTGGGCTTTGTGGGCCCCATTCAACGGGGGCTTCGCAGGTTGGGCATGCGACGAGAGTTGGGCTGCTCATGGCTGGCCTCCTTTAAGGGTCAAATAAAAATCATGCAGGCGCGCGACTTCATCACGCAGCCACGCCAAATCGCGGTCATTCACCAGCACGTCATCGGCGTATTTCAGACGTGCTTCGCGGCTGGCCTGCGCATCCAGAATGGCCTGCACTTGTGCGGCCGAGCTTTGATCGCGCTGCATGGTGCGCTCAATCTGCAGGGTCTCGCTGGCATCAACAACCAGGATGCGCTGGGTTAGTTTGCTTTGGCCGGACTCAACCAAAAGCGGCGAGGCGAGAATCGCATAAGGCGACTCGGCTTTGGCCAAATACTCGACAATCTCCTGGCCGATCAACGGGTGCAGCAAGGCTTCGAGCCAGCGCCGTTGCTGAGCGTCCTTGAAGATCAGCTCACGCAATGCGGCGCGGTTGAGTTGGCCATCTGCCTGTAAAACGCCAGCGCCAAAATGCTCGACAATTTTTGCCAGCGCCGGACGTCCCGGCTTAACCACCCAGCGCGCCGCGTGGTCGGCATCAATCAAATGCACGCCGTGCTCGATGAAGCACTGCGCCACTGCGCTCTTGCCGCTACCAATGCCGCCCGTAAGGCCAAGTATCCAGGGTTTCATGCGCTCGCAGCTCAAACAGATAACCAGCCCCGATTGTAAAGCAGCCCTCGGTTATTGGCGAACCCGCAGGTCAGTGGCAGGCCTGGCCAAAATGACGAAGAGTAACGGTGCTTGCGGGATACTGAGCCGATAAATAGGGAATTTGGAAGGTGCTGAAATTGCCAGAGGGACTACGCCTGCTCGCCACGCATCGCGTGTTAGCGGGCGGTGAAGCAGGGTGGATGACGTTTGGTTCATCCACCCGACAGATCATGCTCGAGCCTAAATGTATTGCTTTGCTTTATGCGCCGAAGCCGGCGAAGTGCAAGTAGGTCGAGGTGATTTGATCGCCCCAGATCAGCGCGATCCAGCCGGCGATTGCCAAATAGGGCCCGAACGGAATCGGTGTGCTGGTTTCGCTATCTTGCAGGCGCAGCATGATCAAGCCCAGCACCGCACCTACCAATGACGAGAGCAATATTGTCAGCGGCAATATCTGCCAGCCGCCCCACGCGCCGAGCATGGCCAGCAATTTGAAGTCGCCATAACCCATGCCTTCCTTGCCCGTGATCAGTTTGAACAGCCAATACACAGACCAGAGGCTCAAATACCCCGCGACCGCGCCCCAAAGTGCCGAGTCCAGGCTGGTGAACAAGCCGAAGCTGTTCACAATCAAGCCGACCCATAGCAGCGGCAATACCAGTGCATCCGGCAGTAGCTGGTGGTCTGCATCAATCAGGCTCATTGCCAGCAAGCCCCAGCTCAACACGAGCATGGCGGCTGCTTGCCAGCCAAAACCAAAATGCCAGGCAATGAATGCTGAAAGCAGCCCGCAAGCCAGCTCCACCAGCGGGTAGCGCTTGCTGATGGGGGCTTTGCAGCTTGAGCATTTGCCGCGCAGAAACAGATAACTCACGATGGGAATATTTTCCCAGGGGCGAATTTCATGCGCGCAAGAGGTGCAGGTCGAGTTCGGCAGAATCAGGTTGAAGGTTTTGCCTTTCGGCTCCTCGGGTAGTTCCAGCGCCTCGCGTGCCTGCATTTGCCAGTCGCGCTGCATCATGATCGGCAGGCGGTAAACCACCACATTGATGAAGCTACCCACCAACAAGCCAAGCAGCAAAATACACAAAGAAAAGGCCAGCAAATTGCTGGCCATAAAATCGATTATTGGCATGAGTTAGACGACATTGCCGAGTTGGAAAATTGGTAGGTACATGGCGATAACCAAGCCGCCAATAAGTACGCCTAAGACTGACATGATCAACGGTTCCATCAGTGATGTTAAGCCGTCGACTGCGTTATCAACTTCTTCTTCGTAGAAGCTCGCCACTTTGTCGAGCATCTCATCTAAGGCGCCAGATTCCTCACCAATAGCGGTCATCTGGATGGCCAAGGTTGGAAAAGCATTTGTTGAGCGCATGGAGAAATTGAGTTGCATACCGGAGGACACATCAGCTTTTACTTTATTTGTGGCATTTTTGAATACCACATTGCCAGTGGCACCTGCTACCGAGTCAAGCGCGTCGACGAGCGGCACGCCGGCGGCAAAGGTCGTGGCCAGTGTACGGGCAAAGCGGGCGACTGCTGTCTTATAGATTATATCGCCGATAATTGGTGTCTTCAGTGCGGTTCTATCTATCCAGTCGCGAAATTTTTCTGAGCGTTTATGTAGGTTTTTGATAGCAAATATTGTGGCGAAAAGCCCCGCAATTATTACCAGCCACCATTTCTGTACAACTTCGGAGATTCCAACAACCATCAGCGTGAACGCGGGTAGTTCTGCACCAAAACTAGAAAATACTGACTGAAATTGCGGTACCACTTTAATCAGCAAGATTGCCGAAACGATGAGTGCTACAACTACTACCGCTATTGGATAGTTCATGGCTTTTTTAATTTTTGCTTTAAGTGCCTCGGTTTTTTCTTTGTAGGTAGCGACACGGTCAAGCAACGTTTCCAGTGAGCCTGATTGCTCACCCGAGTCAACCAAATTGCAATACAAATCGTCAAAATAGTCAGGACGTTTCCGCAGTGACGCTGCAAAGCTATTACCTGCTGCAACGTCTTGCTTAACTTCGTCGACCAGCTTGCGCATATTGGGGTTATCCAATCCCTCGCTGATGATGTCGAATGATTGAAGCAGTGGCACGCCGGCTTTCATCATCGTCGCCATCTGTCGGGTGAACAGCGCGATGTCCATGGGTTTAATTTTTTTGCCTGCGCTAAAAATCGAAACCGATTTCTTGCGTACCTTGGTCGGGTTTATGCCTTGCTTGCGCAGTTGCGCCTTGACCAGTGCCGGGTTGGTGCCTTTGAGCTCGCCCTTGACCTTGCTGCCTTTTTTATCTTTACCTTCCCAGGTGAATACACTGGTTTTAAGCGCTTTTTCCGCCATGGTTAATCCTTGGTCACCCGGTTGACTTCCTCGAGGCTGGTGACGCCTTGCATGGCTTTCACCAATGCCGAGGTGCGTAGGTCATTAAAACCGTCTTTGCGCATCTGCGCTGAAATCTCGATGGAGTTGCCTTCCTCCATGATAATCCGCTGCAGGGACTGCGTGTTTTTAACCACTTCATATATTCCGACACGGCCTTTGTAACCACCGTTGCAATTTTCGCAGCCTACCGGGCTATAGATTTTGAAACTGCCGATCTTGTCGGCTGGGAAGCCTTCTTCCAGCAACGCCTCGCGCGGTACGTCTACCGCCTTCTTGCAGGTTGTGCAAAGTTTGCGGGCCAGGCGCTGGGCAATAATCAGGTTCACCGAGGTGGCAATGTTGAAAGAGGCCACGCCCATGTTGCGCATACGGGTCAGGGTTTCAGCGGCGCTGTTGGTGTGCAGGGTCGACATCACCATGTGGCCGGTTTGCGCGGCCTTGATCGCAATGGATGCCGTGTCCAGGTCGCGAATCTCACCGACCATGATGATGTCCGGGTCTTGGCGCAAGAAGGCGCGCAACGCCTGGGTAAAGTCCATGCCCTGCTTAGGGTTGACGTTGACCTGATTGATGCCTTCGAGGTTGATCTCGACCGGGTCTTCCGCCGTGGAGATATTCACATCCGGAGTGTTGAGGATGTTCAGGCCGGTATACAGCGAAACCGTTTTGCCAGAACCGGTAGGGCCGGTCACAAGAATCATCCCCTGCGGTTGCTTCAAGGCTTCGAGGTACAGAGCTTTCTGGTCTTCTTCGTACCCTAATGCATCAATGCCCATCTGTGCACTCGTTGGGTCGAGAATACGCATTACGATCTTCTCGCCCCACAGCGTCGGTAGGGTGTTCACCCGAAAGTCGATGGACTTACTTTTAGATATGCGCATTTTAATGCGCCCGTCCTGCGGTTTGCGCCGCTCGGATATATCTAGAGCGGCCATAACCTTGAGTCGTGCAGAAATGCGCGGCGCCAGCTGAATCGGTGGGCGGGCCACTTCATGCAAGATACCGTCGGTGCGCAAACGCACGCGGTAAATTTTCTCGTAGGGTTCAAAGTGCAAGTCAGATGAGCCGCCGCGAATTGCGTCTAGCAACATCTTATTGACGAAACGCACCACCGGGGCGTCATCATCCTGCGCTGAGCCGTCAACAACCTGATTTTCATCGCTAACAGCTGCGGTATCGACATCATCAAAGTCAATATCAGCCATATCATCGAGGCCGCCGGTGGCGGATTCGAAGAATTTGTCGAGGGCGTGGCCGAGCTTGTCATCTTCAACCAGAATCGCTTCGGTATTCAGGCCGGTGCTGAATTGAACATCAGTCACGGCTTGGTGGTTGGAAGGGTCAGACACGGCGATGAACAGCTTGTTGCCGCGCCGCCATAAAGGCAGGGCGCGATGCTGACGCGCGAGCTTTTCGCTGATTAAATCTTTGGGTAGTGCTTCTCTGTCGATGCTGTTGAGGTCGACAAAGGCAACACCGAATTGCTCCATGGCCAATTCGGCCATGTCCTTGCTTTTAACCAGCTTGCTTTGAACGACATAGGTCACCAGAGAAAGCTTGTTGCGCTGGGCCTGTTGCTGGGCATTGAGGGCGGCTTTTTCATCAAGCAACTCGGCAATGACCATTTGCTTGGCCAGTCCGGTGAGGGATACGCGATCGTTCATTACAGGCTCCATAACTATGCCTGCGTTATAGCGCAGTTCGCTGTGGCTGCCAAACAGCGTGACCCCAAGTGACGAATTACGTCACTAAGTGCCTTATAGATGGTCGCTGCTATGTGAATAGAGCCCCAATTTATGCAATGGATGATGATTTTGAGGTTGGCATGGAAAATGCTTTTGTGCTGATAGGTCATTAGGCCTATACATTACTAGGAGAATTTCATGAAAGCTCAGAAGGGTTTTACATTGATTGAACTGATGATCGTTGTTGCGATCATTGGTATTTTGGCTGCGATCGCTATTCCAGCCTACAGCGATTACCAAGCACGGTCTAAAATGACTGCTGGTCTTGCTGAAATTTCTGCTGGCCGTACTGCCTTCGAGGAAACTGTTAATAACGGTGATGCAGTTGCTGCTGGCGATAACAGCAAGTTGGGCCTGGCAACCACCACCCAGAACTGCACTATCACCTTGTCTGCGACCAGCATTGAGTGTGCAATCCTTAACGCTCCTACACAAGTCGCTAGCGCCAAATTGACTTGGACTCGTACTGCAGCTGACGGCACTTGGGCTTGTGCGTCAAGCGGTGCTACCGATCCTAAGTATGCCCCAAAAACTTGCCCGCAAGTTGCCGCTCCTTAACAGAAGAGCAGTTTCTGTTGGAAGCATGATTTGCTGAGGCAAAAAAACAGCAGGCCGCATTGTAATGAGGTTTGCTGTTTTTTTATTTTTTCAGGTTAATTAATTTATTATTCTGGCGGTAGTTGGTTCTTTATTTAGCGTCCGGCTGAGCTATAGCGTGCATTGTTTATTTAGTCCAGTCGGCCGGTTGGGTTTATGTGCTTTATCCCTTTTAGTCGGTTTTTATCTTGTAGTTCTTTCGGGTTTATCCCCTCTTCACAAACTCAATCGCATCGACAAGTCCACCGCCTTAACATCCTTAGTCAGCGTACCAATCGAAACATAATCAACCCCAGTCTCGGCGATAGCGCGCAATGTGCTTTCATTTACTCCGCCAGACGCTTCCAGTTTTGCCTTGCCCTGATTGATCTTCACCGCTTCGCGCATATCGATGAGTGACAATTCGTCGAGCATGACGATGTCGGCGCCGGCGGCGAGGGCTTCGCGCAGTTCGTTCAGGCTTTCTACTTCAACTTCGACCGGTTTGCCCGGGGCGATCTGGTGCGCGGCTTTTACGGCGGCGTCGATGCTGCCGCAGGCGGCGATGTGGTTTTCTTTGATCAAGAAAGCGTCGAACAGGCCGATACGGTGGTTATGGCAGCCGCCACAGGTGACGGCGTACTTCTGCGCCATGCGCAGGCCGGGCAGGGTTTTGCGGGTGTCGAGAATCTTGATGCCGGTGCCTTGCACGATGTCGGCGTAGTGCTGGCAGTGGGTGGCGACTGCTGACAGGGTTTGCAGGAAGTTCAACGCGCTGCGCTCGCCGGTGAGCAATGCGCGCGCCGGGCCTTCCAGGTGGAACAGGGCTTGATTGGGGCTGACGCGATCACCGTCTGCGACTTGCCAGTGCACGGCCACGCGGTCGTCAAGTTGACGAAAAACCGCATCGACCCAGGCAGTGCCGCAGATGATGGCGGCGTCACGGCTGATAACGGTGGCATGGGCCAAGCGTTCTGCCGGGATAAGTTGGGCGGTGATATCGCCGCTGCCGACGTCCTCAGACAGTGCGCGACGTACGTTGGCCTCGATTTCGGAGGTGAGGTCAGCAAGTGTGAGGTTGGGCATGGTCGGCTCCTGAGTCTGAGTGCGGCGATTATAGGGGTTGGTGCTTGGCCATGCAGCAGTTGTGCGTTCGCAAGTGTGTTTGTGTGGCAAATGGCCACCGTATAAGCAGCTTTTCCCATGTGTGATCTGGGTCATATCTGTGATTAAGCGGCATATGGCTAATCGGTAAATGATCGTTATAGTGTATAAATACTGATCGAACATTGACGTCACGCTTTTGGCTTTTCGCCCGATCAGCGTGTAGATGAGGTTGCAAGGACAGCAGCTTTTAGGACTGTTGGGCTTGCAGGAGACCCGCAATGACGAGCGATGCCAACGTGGTTACGCTGAAAAAACAGCAACCCGAGCCATCCCAAGATGCACCGCAAACACGCCTTCCTAACGCCCTTATTGAGGTGCGTGAGCAAGCTGTGCTGCATGTGCGTCAGGCATTGCAGGAACTGTTCGATAACGCCGACGACTCGCTGTTCGCCATTGCCGACCGCGCCTCAAGCGACACCGAGCAGCAAGCCTTTTTCGAGGCCATGCGCGACTTACGCTTAAAGCGCAAAAATATCGAGCGTGCGCTGCTGCAGTCCATGCACAACTCCTTTGCTGGCCTCAATCAGCTGACGCCGGCAAAGATGCCCGAGATTGATTCGGTCAACTACGACAGCCTTTCGCTGGTTCAAAACGATGAGCTTGAGCAGTCGGTTGCGATAGATGTGATGGTCGCCAAAGTGACCAATCGCGGCGGCCCGGCGCTGAGTCATCTGACCACGCGTATCAATGCGATGGTCAGTAAAAAAATTGATAACCGCACTAACCCGATGGGGCCTTACGCGCTGTGTGAAGGATTCGTGGCGGCTAGCGCGATCCTCGGTGTCGAGATCCGCGTCAAACTGATTATCCTCAAGTTGTTCGAACGCTATGTGCTGGCGGACATCGACCAACTCTATGCAGAGGCCAACCGTCAATTGATCGCCGCTGGCGTGCTGCCCGAACTGAAATCGGTGCAGCCGCAACGCAAGCCGGCGCGCTCCTCATCCGCATCAAGTGCTGCTGCCTTGTCCGGTGACGGTGAACAAGCCGAGGGCGCCAGCTCCGGTTTTGCTGGCGAAAATGTGCAGGAAGTGTTCAGCGTATTGCAGGGGCTTTTATCGCAGGTCCGGGCTGTGCAGCCGGTCGCCCGAGCGGCGCAAACAGATGCGCAGCCGATCAGCTCCAATGATTTATTGCGCCTGCTCTCTTATATGCAGCAGCGTCAGCCCGACTCGGCTGAGCAGAGTGTCGACCTGCGCGGGCAACTCGATACCTTGCTCAGCCGCGCCAGCCAGAAAAGCGGCAAGAACCGCGTGGTGGGTGAGGTTGATGAGGATGTAATCAACCTGGTGTCGATGCTCTTCGAATTTATTCTCGATGACCGTACCTTGCCGGGCTCGCTCAAGGCGTTGATCGCGCGCCTACAAATTCCGATGCTCAAGGTCGCGGTGCTGGATAAGACGTTCTTCAGCCGTGGGAGTCATCCGGCGCGGCGCTTGCTCAATGAAATTGCGTCGGCGGCGCTGGGTTGGGTGGAGCATGACAACGCCCGCCGCGACAGCCTGTACAAGAAAATCGAACAAGTTGTGCAGCGACTGCTGAACGAATTTGTCGATGATCCGCAGATTTTTGCCGAGCTGCTCGAAGACTTCATCGCCTTTAGTGACCATGAACGTCGACGCAGCGAACGGCTTGAACAGCGCATGCGTGACGCCGAAGAAGGTGCTGCGCGCGTTGAGGTTGCCCGCGGTCAGGTTGAAGAAGTGCTGAACCAGCGGCTACTGGGCGAAACGCTACCGCAGGTTGTCGTGCGTTTGTTGCAGGAAGCCTGGAGCAAGCAATTGCAACTGATTTGCCTGCGCAGTGGCACCGAGTCTGCTGAATGGAAGGGCGCGCTGGCGCTGATGGATGACTTGATCTGGAGCGTACAACCGCACACCGAACCGGGCACGCAAGCGCGGTTGATTAAAATGATTCCGACGCTGGTGAAAGCCATTCGTGAAGGTTTGGCCGACTCCGGGGTCGATCCGTTCTCCAGTGGCGAGTTACTGATTCAGCTTGAAGCCCTGCATATTCAAAGCATTCGCCGGGCAGAGAAAACCATAGAGCGGGCCGCGCCAGCTCAGGTGATTGCGTTTGAGCGGGCCACCACCGATAGCGGTATTGCGTTGCTCGAAGTGCCGCCACCTGATGAGCCCGACCCGGTTGAAGCTGAGGCTGAGCAGGCGCAAGCCGAACCCGCGCCAGTGCTTGAAGCCGCGCCGCAAGTGGAGTCAGAGCCTGCGCCGATTCTTGAAGCGGTCGAGATGGTTGAGGTCGTCGAAGAAATCGTCTTGTCGGCGCCCGATGAACCGATCAGCGAAGTGCCACCGCCCAGCTTGCCAGACGATGATGAAAGCCTTCTGTGGGTGGATTCCTTGCGTGTCGGCAGTTGGTTCGAGTTGGTTGAAGACGACGAGCACAAGGTTCGCTGCAAACTGGCCGCGATGATCAAGCCGACCGGCAAGTACATCTTCGTCAACCGCACCGGCATGAAAGTGCTGGAAAAGACCCGCATGGGGCTGGCGGTAGAATATCGCCGTCAGTCGATTCGCATGCTCGATGACGCCCTGTTATTCGACCGTGCGCTTGAGTCAGTAATCGGCAACCTGCGCCGCCTGAAAGACGTCTCCTAAAGCAATCAAACCCGGCCATGCACGCTCACATACCGTCGTATGCGAATGATGCGGAGGATGGATAGCGGCGCTCCCGCCGCAATCCGTCATTGCGATCTCCGCGAGGTTATTTATCCGTCGTGACGTTTTCCGCGAAGATTATTTATCCGTCATTGCGATTACGCATACGATTACTCATCCATCATCGCGATTCCCGCCAATAATCTCCGATCGATCATCTCAATCCCCACCATCCGCCACACAATAACGCCAACCCCACACTGATCACTTACCGTCGCCTGTTTGGCTTTTGCTTTGCGCTGCGCTGCTCTAGAGTAGGCCCATCACGCAGATTGCCCAATGTCAGTAAAACTGGCGCGGGTGTAATGGTCTGCTCAGGAGCCCACTATGCAGCTTGACCCCAGCAGTGGCTGGTGCGCCGGTATTGCGCATTGCCCCTCGGACAACTTCAACGAGCGCCCGCTTGATGAAGTCTCTTTATTGATTATCCATAACATCAGCCTGCCGCCGGGCCAGTTTGGTACGGGCAAGGTGCAGGAGTTTTTTCAGAATCGACTGCAGGCGGACGAGCATCCGTACTTCGCGGATATCGCCAACATGACGGTATCTGCGCACTTTTTGATCGAACGCGATGGCGCCGTCACCCAATTTGTCTCCTGTAACGCGCGCGCCTGGCATGCCGGCGTTTCGTGTTTTATCGATCGCGAAAATTGTAATGATTTCTCGCTGGGCATCGAGCTTGAAGGCACCGATGATCTGCCCTTCACAGATGCGCAGTACCATAGCCTGATCGCGCTGACGCGCCAGTTGCAGCGTGAGTATCCGGCGATTACCCCGGAGCGTATTTGCGGCCACAGTGACATTGCACCGGGCCGCAAGACCGATCCGGGGCCGGCGTTTGACTGGTCACGCTTGCGTGCAGCACTGGCGATGAGTGAGGAGGATTTATGAGTTTTTTGGTGTTGTTGTTGGCTGTCTGGGTCGAGAAGTTTTCGGCGTGGCGCAGTGCCGTGCAACAGGACGGTTTGTGGCTGGGCTGGCTGCGCAAGGTGCAGCAAAAGCCAGACTCTGCGACTAACGCATGGCTGGCGATTGCTCTGCTGGTGGTGCTGCCGGTGGCCGTGCTTGGGGTTGCAATGAGCTATTTGCAGGCCGTGTTTTACGGCTGGTTATTGCTGCCGCTGCACCTGTTGGTGCTCATTTACAGCTTGGGGCGTGGGGATTTGCAGGCGGCGCTCGGGCCGTTCCGGGATAACTGGCGGCGCGGGGACAGCGAGGCGGCTTATCTGGTTGCGCAGCGCGATCTGGGGATTGATGCCAGTGCGCAAGACAGCCTGCTTAACAGCGTGCAGAACTATCTGATCTGGCAGGGTTTTCAGAGTTTCTTTGCGGTGATCTTCTGGTATGCGCTGCTCGGGCCGATGGCCGCATTGGCGTATCGCCTGATTGCGCTGTTGGCTGAACATGCCGAGCAGCCGCTTTTGCAGGCGCGCGCCGAACAGTTGCGCCATGCTGTGGACTGGTTGCCAGCGCGGGCCTTGGCCCTGAGTTTAGGGCTGGTTGGCAATTTTGTAGGTGTGAGTCGGGCGCTGCTGCATGAGCTGTTGAGCTGGGATATTCATGCTTCAATATTGCTCGGCCATGTAGCCCGTTCTGCCTGTGCCACGCCTGCGCCAGTGCTGGGCGAAGAGGGCGTTGAAACGCTCTACGAGCTTTGGCAATTACTGGTTCGCGCTGCCGTGCTCTGGTACGCGGTGTTTGCGATTTTCACGCTATTTTTCTGATGTGTTCAGCGGCGGCCAGCACTGAAGCCGGTCGCCGCGCTCTACCGCGCTACTTTCAGCACTTGCGTGCTGCCCGCCCGAGTACGCGTTGCCTGCCTTAAGTTAGCAGCCCTCCTGCCGATAAACGTTATACCGAACCCTGCTTCGCCGTCTGTTGGGCAGGCCTGTTCAGGCTAAACACAATAATTAGAAAGTGGAGAGCGCTTGTGAAGACCGTGTTGTATCCGGCCATCGCCCTGATGAACCGCCTGAGCTTCGGTATGAAGTTTGGTTTAATCAGCATTCTGTTTTTTCTGCCCATGCTGGTGACCAATTACTACCTGATGCGGGATGTGTATAACCAGTATCAGGCGACCCGCATTGCCCGTAGCAGCATCGAGGTGCTCAACACTGCGTTGCAGTTGCGACAAAATCTCGAAAGCTACAGCGATCTGTTGCGGGTTGATGCCGAGCTGCGTTCCCGTGCAACCAACAATGAGCTGGCGCAGCGCATCAGCAGCACGCGCCAGACGATTGATGCGCAGCTTGTCAGCCTGCAACCTTTCGTCACTGAGCCCGAGCAGCAGCAAGAGTTTGTTGCCCAGCGCGATGCTCTGCAGGCCAGCCTGCAAGCGGTGGACGCCGAGCCATCGCTGCGCAGCAAAGTCGATCTGAGCCAGGCTGTGTTGGCCAAGACCGGCGTTCTCATCAAACTGATGACCAGTCAGGCGGGCTTGAGTCAGGATCGTGAACGCGCCGTGCTTCAACTTACCGAACTGCTGACCACCAGCATGCCGGCTGTTACGGCCGAGTTGGCGCAGGGTCGTTCATTGGGTTCTTCTGCGTTGATTCTCGGCTTGCTCAACTCGGTCGACACCACTTCGTTCTCGAATTTGCTCGAGTCGATGGAGACGCTGGAAGGCGCTTATTCTGTCGATATCCAGCAAGCGCTGAGTATCAATCCGCAAGTGCGCAGCGCACTTGAGGCGCAAGCCGAATTAAGCCAAAAGTCGATCAGCGAAGGTGTCGCCCTGTTTGAAGACAGCGTGATCATTGCCGAATCGCTGGATACGCCGTGGTTGAGCTTTTACGACCAGACTAGCGAGCTGATCCAGCGCACTTACGCACTCAATGATGAGGTGCTGAAGTTCCTCGACCAGCGCCTGCAAGAGCGCCTGCAAGCCAGCCTTAACCGCATGCTGTTGATGGCCGTTGCTCTTGGTGTGGTGCTGGTGCTGATTGTTTACCTCTACAGCGCGTTTTATGTCTCGATTCGCGGCAGCCTGAAAGCGCTGGGGCGGACCATGGATCAGGTCGCAGCCGGCGACATGACAGTCAGTTTTAAATCCTGGAGCAACGATGAAATTGCCGAGCTGGGCCAGGTATTCAATGGCGCAGTGGCGAAAATTCGCGAGCTGATCAAGCGCGTCGGTGAAACCGTGGTTGAGGTCGAGCGTCAGGCTGATCGGGTCGAAAGCGTGTCGGCGCAGAGCAATCAGGCCGTTGCCGGGCAGCGTAGCCAGATTGAACAGGTCGCCACCGCCATGAACCAGATGTCTGCGACCGCGCAAGAAGTGGCGCGCAGCGCAGCGGCCGCAGTGGGCAGCGCTCAGGGTGTGAATATGGAGACCGAGAGCGGCCGTGAACTGGTCGGCTCGCAGGTCAGCAGCATCCAGCGTTTGGCAGCAGAAATTGACCAGTCGGTAAGCGTGATTAACCAGTTGGCCAGCGACAGCGCTTCGATCAGCCAGGTGCTGGATGTGATCAAGGGCATTGCCGAGCAGACCAACTTGCTGGCGCTTAACGCTGCGATTGAAGCGGCGCGGGCGGGCGAGCAGGGCCGTGGCTTTGCTGTGGTTGCCGATGAAGTGCGCAGCCTGGCCAAGCGTACGCAGCAGTCCACGGCTGAAATCGAAAACATGATCGACCGGCTGCAAAGCGGTGTTGCCGCAGCGGTCAAGACCATGGGCGTGAGTCACCAGATGGCCGACGGCACTGTCGGTGAGTCCGGTCAGGTGCAGCAGGCGCTGGAAAATATTCTGGCGGCAGTTGGCATGATCGTCGATCAGAACCAGCAAATTGCTGCCGCCGCCGAGCAGCAAACAGCGGTGGCGCATGATATCGACCAGAACATTGTCGAGATCAACAGCGCTGGGGAAACCACCGCGCAAGGGGCCGCGCACACCGAGCAGGCCAGCCGCGAACTCAGCAGTCAGGTCTCGCAACTCAAGCAGCTGATCGGTGCCTTCCGGGTTTAAAGCGCACTGCAGATGAGGCTATTGGCGAATCTTGAGGGTTCGCGCAATGGCCTCAATGCCAGGCGAATAGTGGTTGTGCTCTATCGCCTGCAGCGCCCAATACAGCACTTTTTCGGCAATCTGCTGGTGCTGCTGAGCAATGGTGTTCACCCGCCACGGCAAGAAGTCGAGCAACTGGGTGTCACCAAAGGTCGCCAGTTGCAGGTCTTGGCTCTGACTTGGCGCCACGCTTTGCAGCGCATCCAGCACGCCTTCGAGCAGAACATAGGCGGTGGTTACGATAGCGTCTGGCAGCCCTTGCTCGCTGTTTATCAGTCTGAGCATTTGCGCCTCGCCGCATGGGCGGCTGAATTGCTCGCCATTGACCACGCTGACTAACGCATCTGAGCCGGCCACGGCCTGGCGGAAACCCAACTCCCGCGCCTGACTGATGGCTAACTCTGCGCGCCCCCCAATCAGGGCGATATGCCGTGGTTTTCGTGCCAGCAAGGTGTGCGTGAGTTGCGCGCCGGCGTGCTGATCATCACTGACTACCGAGCGAATTGTTGCGGCATCCAGTGCGCGGTCAACCGCGATCACTGGCATGCCGGATTCAATCAGCTGCGCGAAAATCGGCTCATCCTGCGCCAAGCAACTGGCAACAATCAGTGCGTCGCATCGCCGTGAGCGGAACAGTTCGATCAACTGGCGTTCGCTTTGCGCGTTGTCGTCGGAGCTGGCAATCAGTAGCTGGTAGCCCGCGGCTCTGGCGCCTTGTTCGAGCAGCTTGGCGATGCGCGCGTAACTGGGGTTTTCCAGATCGGGGAGGATAAAACCAAGGCACTTGCTTTGGCCGCTGCGCAGCCCGGCGGCTTGCGGGTCGGGGCGGTAATCGTATTGCGCAACGACCGCGAGAACGCGCTCAACGGTCGCCGCGGCAATCCGCCGTTTAGCGGCCTGACCGTTGATAACGTAGCTTGCAGTGGTGACGGAAACCTCGGCCAGGCGAGCGATATCGGCAAGTTTCAAGGGGCTGTTCCTGAACGTTGATGACAGGATTATGACTCAGGTGCTTTCAAGAATTGAGCATTTTCGGGTAATGTTCCACAATTAGCTGAAACGATTCAGCAAAATTTCAGGCTGACTATCCTTGCTACATGCATCGAGCGACGCAGCCTGCACGCTGGTAGCGCTCGCGTGCCCGTTCCCCGAGGAGCCCTGTAATGCTTGAATTGAATACCGCACAGATCCAGATGGGCCGCAGCGCCGCGAATAAACGGGAAGCGCTGGCCCTGTTGGCGCAGACGTTGAGCGATGACGGGCTGGTTCGTCCTGGCTATTTGAACGGCATGCAGGCGCGCGAAGCGCAGGGCTCGACTTATCTTGGTCAGGGCATCGCCATTCCACACGGCACCCCTGACACCCGTGATCAGGTGCTTGAGACCGGCGTGCGCCTTATGCACTTTCCGCAGGGCGTGGATTGGGGCGATGGCCAGCAGGTGTACTTGGCAATTGCCATCGCGGCGCGCTCCGATGAGCACTTACGGTTGCTTCAATTACTCACACGGGCGCTGGGTGATGGCGATCTGAGCCAGGCCCTGCATCAAGCCACCGAGGCTGAAACCATCGTCGCCTTGCTGCAGGGTGCGCCGCAGGAGTTGGCGCTGGACAGCCAGTTGATCCGCCTCAATGTACCCGCCGAAGACTTCGATGAACTGGTTTGGCAGGGCGCCCGGCTGCTGAAAAAGTCCGGCTGCGTCGATTCTGCATTTATCCCGCGCTTGATGGAAACCGAGCCGTTGCCGCTGGGCGATGGCTTGTGGTGGCTGAACAATGAGCAGGCTGTGCAATTGCCGGGTTTGTCGTTTGTCACGCCGGATCAACGCCTTGAGCGCGACGGCAAACCGGTTAAGGGATTGTTCTGTCTGGCCAGTTTGGGCGAGGCGCATCGCCAGTTACTGGAGCGCTTGTGTGATCTGCTGATTGAGGGACGCGGAGATACCCTGAGTGGAGCTGAGTCGAGGCGCACAGTGCTGGAGGCGCTGGGCGGCGAAGTGCCGCCGGACTGGCAGCGTGTGTCCATCACCCTGGCCAACTCGCACGGCTTACATGCGCGGCCGGCCAAGGTGCTGAGCGAGATTGCCCAGCAGTTCGACGGTGACATTCGTGTGCGTCTGGCCGAAGAGCCGGGTCTGGGTGTTTCCGCCAAGAGTTTGAGCAAGTTGCTGGCATTGGGCGCGCGCCGTGGGCAGGTGTTGGAGTTCAGCGCCGAGCCGGGCATCGCCGCCGATGCGCTGGCAGCGCTGCAAACTGCTGTCGAGCAAGGGCTGGGCGAGACCGTCGAGCCACTGCCGGTATTCACCGAGCCAGCGGTGCAGGCAACCGTTGAGCAGGCGCTGGCATCCGAGCGTGCTTATGTGGTTGAAGCGCCAGCTGCCGGTTCGCGTTTGCGCGCCGTGGCCGCATCGCCGGGCATTGCGATTGGGCCTGCGCTGGTGCGTGTGCCGCAGACTCTGGATTATCCGGCGCAAGGGCAGGGCGAGGCGCATGAACGTGAGCGCCTGCAGGCGGCGCTAAAGGCGGTGAGCGCCGACATTCAAACGGTGGTGGATTCCTGTGAGGAAGCCAGCGTGCGCGACATCCTCAGCATGCATCAGGCCATGCTCAGCGACCCGGCGCTGCATGATGATATTCAAACGCGCCTCGCTGACGGCGCCAGTGCCGAAGCCGCCTGGAGTGCCGAAATTGACGCGGCGGCCAAGCAGCAGGAGGCGCTGCATGACATGCTGCTCGCCGAGCGCGCGGCAGACTTGCGTGATATTGGCCGGCGCGTGTTGGCCAGCTTGTGCGGGGTCAAACCGCTGGCCGAGCCGGACGAGCCTTATGTGTTGGTGATGGAAGAAGTGGCGCCCTCGGATGTCGCCAATCTCAATCGCCAGCGCGTCGCCGGCATTCTCACCGCGCGGGGCGGCGCTACCGCGCACAGTGCAATTATCGCTCGCGCGCTTGGCATTCCCGCCGTGGTGGGCGCCGGTGAGCAGGTGCTGGCGTTGGCGCAGCGCACTCCGTTGTTGCTCGACGGCGACCATGGTTCGGTGCGCGTCTCGCCAGACGAGCAGACTTTGCAGCAGGCGCTGCGCGAGCGCGAAATCAGCCAGCAACGCCAGCAGCAGGCGCACGCCGAACGCTATAAACCCGCCGTTACCCGTGACGGCCATGCACTGGAAGTGGCTGCGAATATTGGCGCCAGCAGCGAAACCGACATGGCCGTTGAGCTGGGCGCGGAAGGCATCGGCTTGCTGCGCACCGAACTGGTGTTCATGGACCACGCCAAGGCGCCAGACCAAGCCACGCAGGAGCGTGAGTACCGGCGGGTTCTGGACACGCTGAATGGTTTGCCGCTGGTGGTGCGCACGCTGGATGTGGGCGGCGACAAACCGCTGGCTTACTGGCCGATGCCGGCTGAAACCAATCCGTTTCTGGGTGTGCGCGGTATTCGTCTGAGTCTGCAGCGCCCGGACATTCTCGAAACCCAACTGCGTGCATTGTTTGCCTCGGCAGACGACCGCCCGCTGCGGGTCATGTTTCCGATGGTGGGCAGCGTCGAAGAGTGGCGCGCCGCACGCGATATCGCCTTGCGGGTGCGCGCAGAAATCCCGGTCACGAACCTGCAGCTGGGCATCATGATCGAGGTGCCAAGTGCTGCCTTGCTCGCGCCGATTCTGGCCCGCGAGGTGGACTTTTTCAGCGTCGGCACCAATGACCTGACCCAATACACCTTAGCCATCGACCGTGATCATCCGACATTGTCGGCGCAGGCGGATGGCTTGCATCCGGCGGTGCTGAGCCTGATCAGCCAGACCGTGGTTGCGGCGCACGCGCACGGCAAGTGGGTAGGCGTTTGCGGCGAGCTGGCCAGTGACATGCTGGCGGTGCCGCTGCTGGTCGGCCTCGGCGTGGATGAATTGAGTGTTTCTGCGCGTTCGGTGGCCATGGTCAAGGCGCGGGTGCGTGAACTCGACTGGCGGCACAGCCAGCAATTGGCGCAACAGGCGCTGGTTCAGGACAGCGGCGCGAGCGTGCGCGCACTGGTCGAGGAGTCGAACTGATGGCGCGAATACTCACCATCACCCTTAATCCTGCGCTCGACGTGACTGTGAGCCTCGAAACTCTGGTGCCGGGCAGCGTTAATCGCAGCAAGGGATTGAACACCCACGCCGCCGGTAAAGGCCTGAATGTGGCTCAGGTGCTGGCCGATCTCGGTCACAGCGTTACGGTGAGTGGCTTTCTCGGGGAGGCCAATGCCCAGCCGTTCGAGGCGCTGTTTGCGGCACGCGGTTTCACCGACGCCTTTATCCGCGTGCCCGGCGAGACGCGCAGCAATATCAAGTTGGCCGAGCAAAGTGGACGCGTCACCGATCTCAATGGCCCCGGCATTACCGTCGGGCCGGCGCAACAGCAGCAGTTACTGACGTCGCTGGAGCAAATCGCCTGCGAGCATGACGCGGTAATCGTGGCAGGAAGCCTCGCCCCCGGCATCAGTGTCGAGTGGCTCGCTCAGTTGCTGCAAAGCCTTATCAGTCAGGGGCTGCGGGTAGCGCTCGATACCAGCGGCGCAGCCCTGCGTGAGGGCTTGAAGCAGCCGCTGTGGCTGGTAAAACCCAACGAACACGAGCTGGCTGAGGTGTGCGCGATTGACTCGCAGGCGCTGGCCGATTTGCAAGCAGCGGCCAGGGCTGTGCATGCACGCGGTGTCGAGAATGTGCTGCTGTCGCTCGGTGCGGATGGCGTGTGCTGGTTCGCCGACAACATTGCGCTGCATGCGCAGCCGCCAGCGGTTGCGGTGTTGAGTACCGTGGGCGCGGGTGACTCGCTGCTCGGCGCAACAGTTCACGGGTTGTTGAGCGGTTGGCCGCCAGAGCGTTGCCTGGGCCTGGCCACTGCGGTGGCTGCGCAAGCTGTCACCCAGTTGGGCTTTGGCATTCAGGACCGCGAGCAACTGGCCCGAATCGAGGCGGGTGTGCGTGTCACGCCGCTGCCTAACGAATAACAAGAGGCTCTACCTTTTATGAATTTGCTGATTGTTACAGCCTGCCCGAATGGCATGGTCACCAGCGTTTTATGCTCGCGCCTGCTTGAAGCCGCTGCGCAGAAAATCGGCTGGACCACTCAGGTTGAAGTACACGACCCCAAAGCCATTGGCTCGCCACTGAGCGAGCAGGCAATTGCCGAGGCGGATCTGGTGGTTGTAGTTAAAACCGGCGAGTTGCCGCTGCAACGTTTTGTCGGCAAGCGGGTAGTGCAGTCGACGCCGTCCCACGCCCTTGAAGACCCGCAAAAATTCTTGCGTGACGCCGAAGCCAATGCACAAATCCTTGAGGCTGTTGCAGAACCTCAAGCGGTCGTGAAGGTGGCTGACGGAGTGCGGATGGTGGCGGTCACAGCATGCCCGACCGGTGTTGCGCACACATTTATGGCCGCCGAGGCGCTGCAACAAGCGGCTGAACAACTGGGCTATCAGCTCAAGGTGGAAACACGGGGTTCGGTTGGGGCGAAGAATCTGCTCAGCGAAGATGACATCGCCCAAGCCGATGCGGTGTTGCTGGCAACCGATATCGAGGTCGATACCGAGCGTTTCGCCGGTAAGAAAATCTTCCGTTGCGGCACTGGCGTTGCGCTCAAACAACCGCGGCAGACCCTTGAGCGCGCGCTGGCCGAGGCGCTGCCGATGGCGGCATCTGCCAGTTCTGAACAAGCTGGAGGCAATCACGAATCAGGCGCTGCCAGCAAGGCCGGGCCGTACAAACACTTGCTCACGGGCGTGTCGTACATGCTGCCGATGGTGGTGGCGGGCGGCCTGCTGATCGCGTTGTCATTCGTGTTCGGCATTGAGGCGTTCAAAGAAGAGGGCTCATTTGCCGCTGCGCTTATGCAGATTGGCGGCGAGAGCGCCTTCAAACTGATGGTGCCGATGCTCGCCGGTTACATCGCCTATTCGATTGCCGACCGGCCGGGCCTTGCGCCGGGCATGATTGGCGGCATGTTGGCCAGCTCATTGGGCGCGGGGTTTCTGGGCGGTATCGCCGCAGGCTTCATTGCCGGGTATGCGGCGCGCGGCTTGAACCGCTGGCTGAAATTGCCGTCGAGCATTGAGTCGCTGAAACCGATTCTGCTGATACCGCTGCTGGCGAGTTTATTCAGCGGGCTGGTGATGATCTATGTCGTCGGCAAGCCGGTGGCAGGCATGCTAGCCGGTTTGACCACGTTTCTCGACAGCATGGGCAGCACCAACGCGATTCTGCTCGGGGTGTTACTCGGCGGGATGATGTGTGTGGATCTCGGCGGGCCGATCAACAAAGCCGCTTACGCATTCTCGGTCGGGCTGCTGGCCTCGCAGAGTTATGCACCGATGGCCGCCACCATGGCCGCCGGAATGGTGCCGCCGATAGGCATGGCTATCGCCAGCATGCTGGCGCGTAAACGCTTTGCTCAAACCGAGCGCGAGGCCGGAAAGGCGGCGGGCGTGTTGGGGCTGTGCTTTATCTCCGAAGGCGCGATTCCCTTCGCCGCGAAAGACCCGTTCCGGGTGATTCCCGCCAGTATCGCGGGCGGTGCATTAACCGGCGCGCTGTCGATGTATTTCGGCTGCAAGCTGATGGCGCCACATGGTGGCTTGTTCGTGCTGCTGATCCCTAATGCGATCAATCATGCGGGGCTGTATCTGTTCGCCATCGCCGCGGGCAGCGTACTTACCGGAGTCGTCTACGCGCTACTCAAACGCCCGGAAACCCAGGAGCTGGCAGTCGCGTCTACTTCTTAGAACGCTCGTGGGACCAGCCGAATAATTGCTCGGCATTGGCGCTGCTCGCGGCTGCCAGTTGTTCGGCTGAAATACCCAGTCGACTGGCCAGCGCCTGGCAGATATCGGCTAAGTGCTCCGGGCTGTTGCGCTGATTGGGGTACATCGCGGGCGGCATATCGGGCGAGTCGGTTTCGAGCACAATCGACTCCAGCGGCAGTTTCGGCAATACCCGGTGCATGCGCAGTGCCTGCGGCCAGGTTGGGGCGCCGCCGAGGCCGAGCTTGAAGCCCAGCTTGATGTATTCGCGGGCCTCTTCATAACTGCCGGCAAACGCATGAATGATCCCGCCACGCTTCGGGGTGATGCGTTTGAGCGTGGCGATAGTCGCCGCGTGTGAGCGGCGCACGTGAATCAACGCGGGCAGATTGAACTCGACGGCAAGTTCCAGTTGCGCCTCGAACCAGTGTTGCTGGGCTTGCCGGTCCAGATCCTCGACGAAGTAGTCGAGGCCAATTTCACCCACCGCGCACAATTGAGCATGCCCGTGCAGGCGTTGCAGCCAGGCGCGTAATTCGGCCAAGTGCTGCTCTTGATGCTCAGCCAGATAAATCGGGTGCAGGCCAAAGGCGGCGAATAGCGAACTATCACTTTCGACCAACTGCCACACACGCTGCCAGTTGGCCTGATGCACGCCCAGCACGACGATACGCTCGACGCCCAGTTCGCGGCTGCGCGCCAATACCGCGGCGCGATCAGCGTCGAAATCGGGGAAGTCGATGTGCGTGTGGGTGTCGATCAAGCGCATGCGCCGCTCACAATTGGCCAGAGTCGTTTTAGCCTAACAGGCGCGGCGCATGAGTGCTCAAGGTGCAGGTGTTTGCGGCGCAGATTGCTGTTCGGCTTCCTGGGCTTTTTTCAGGCGCTCGCTTTCGCGTTTCTGCCGTTTGCGCGTAGTGGCTTCGCGGTCGACACTGAGCACTTGTTCGGCCAGAGCGCGGTACAGCGGTATCGGCGAAATACGTCCCGAAATTGCACTTGCAAGCAGGCTAGCGGCCAGAATTGGCAAAGCCATGTCCTGGCTGTGCGACAGCTCGATGGTAATGACCGTGGCGGTCAGCGGTGTGCGCGTAACCCCGGCGAGGTAAGCGGCCATGCCGAGCAAACCCGCCGCTTGCAGGCTGATGCCCGGCAACAGATCGGTCAGCCACGGTGCGAAGCTGGCGCCTACGGCCAAGGATGGCGAGAACAGGCCGCCGGGAATCCCGGCCAGATAAGACACCACGTTGGCGATGAATTTCCACAGCATGAAGCTTGGGTCGGTGACCGGCTGGCCTTCGAGGATGGCCTTGGTTTCGGCATAACCGGTGCCGAAAATATGCTGCCCTGAAATCAGCCCCAGCAAGGCCATGATCAAGCCGCAAATACCGGCAAAAATAACCGGATGCTTGCTGCGCCAATCGGCCATCAATGCCAGCGGCCCGCGCTTGGCCGGCAATACCAGGCGGCAGTAAGCGCCGCCAACCAAACCACCCAGCACGCCACAGGCCAACACGGCCAGCCAGTCGCGATTTAACGGCAACTCGGCACTGAGTTCACCGAAGTAGCTGTAATGGCCCATGAGCCCCAGCGTGACCATGCCGCCGATGAGTACGGCAGTCAGCACCAGACCGTTGAGACTTTGCTCAAAACGATGGCTGAGCTCTTCGATGGCAAATACCACGCCCGCCAGTGGCGTATTGAATGCGGCGGCGATACCCGCTGCGCCACCGGCGATAATCAAGCCCGAACCAGCACTGCGCGCATGCAAGCCCAAGCGTCTGCCGAAGGTGTACATCAAGGCTGCACCGACATGCACGGTTGGCCCTTCACGGCCAATCGAGGCGCCAACCAGCAGGCCGAGTACCGATAACACCATTTTTACCGCAGCAATTGGCAGCGACAGAACCTGATTGCGAAAGCGACTGGACGGCCGCTCCAATGTCGCGATGACCTGTGGAATACCACTGCCCTTGGCGTTGCTGAACCAGCCCTGCGTTGCCCACGCCAGTGCGGCAAAGCCCAGCGGTGTAACCAGCCAAGGCCAGTAACTACTGTGTTCGAGCATCAGTTCAAAATATTCATGCGCCTCATCGGCGAGCCATGCGAACGCCAGCGCGACCAGGCCGACCAGCAATGCACCGACCCAAAAGGCTGCACGTTGGCGGAATACCCGCAGGAATCGACGACGTGCGCGAAAGCGCTGTGAAGCGGTGGGTTTTGCTGCGAGTGTTTCTTTACTGCTGGGCATTAGCTGTCCGAACCACTTTTTGCGAAGGGCTGACGGGGGGCAATATTGATTGGAATATGCTGTAACATCTTGCCATAAATTTCACCAGATTACCTTAAAGCAAATACCGCAAGCCCGCGCCAGAGCCCTCCAGCCTTCAAAAGCAGGCGGGCGACTATCAATCCATGTGATCGCCGAGGGCGTATGCAAACAACCAGTGTTGTTTTGATCGTAGCTACATTATTGCTTGGCGTAGTTCTGTTTAACCCAAGGCTGACCCGATTGCCGATGTGGCGGGCGACGGTCACGCCGCTGGCGTCGATCATCGGGTCCGGCTTTCTGGTGGCCGGGCCGATACTCGCGCATGCAGTCGGTATCTGGGCCTGGTTGGCGATGCTTGCGCTCTGCGGGATGGCCTACTGGTTCGGCGCAGCGATTCGCTACAACATCGTCTACCTTGAACCGCGCCTTGCCGATCAGCCAGGCAACTTCCAGCTTGGCCTCGAACGTTTGTCTGATTTGGCGCTGGCGTTGGCCTACTTCGTTTCGGTCGCCTATTACCTCAACTTGTTTGCCGCCTTCGGCCTGCGTTTGGGCGAGATACTGGATCCGTTCTGGATTCGCACCGTCAGCACCGTAGTAATTGCCCTTATCGGTGTGCTGGGCGCGTTTGGCGGGCTTAGCGGTTTGGAGCGCCTTGAGGTGTGGGTTGTATCGCTGAAACTCACTCTGATTGGTGGTTTGCTGGTGCTGCTGGCGTACGTCAACTTTGAGGCGTGGCAGTCCTCTGAGCTGGTCTGGGCGGTGAAGCGTCACGATCAGGGTTGGGAATCTTTTAGTGTGTTGCTGGGGCTGGTGATACTGGTGCAGGGCTTCGAGACCTCGCGCTATCTGGGCTCCAAATACAGCGCCAAGGTTCGCGTGCGCAGCATGCATTGGGCGCAGTGGATTGCTACAGCGATCTACTTGTTGTTCCTGCTGCTGATCACCAGCCAGTTCAGCGATGGCTTGCCCAAACAGGGCAGTGAAACAGCGATTATCGACACCCTCAAGCCGATTGGCGTTTTGGTTGCGCCGTTGTTGATATTGACGGCCTTGTCGTCGCAGTTGTCAGCCGCGGTCGCGGACATGAATGGTGCCGGCGGGTTGCTCAGTGAAGTCTCGAAAAAGCACGTGTCGGTGCGCGTCGGTAATGTGGTGACGGCCTTGGTTGCCATTGCCATTACCTGGTTTGCCAATATCTTCGAGATCATCACCTACGCCTCGAAAGTGTTCGTCGCCTATTACGCCCTGCAATCCTTGCAGGCCGCATACACCGCCTGGCAAAACGGCCACAAAGGCCGTGCCGCGTTATTTGCCGTCGCCGTGATGATTGGCGTGATCGTGATTATCTTCGCCAAACCAGTCGAGACGTAACGCATATTTTTATACCGCCAGACGGAGGTTGGAATCCGCATCGCGGCTTCCGACATGACGGTCGTGCGGGTTCACGCGGGTTTGGTGGTGATTCCGGAATTGTCATGACGGATTGCGGTGCTTCGCACGCTATCCATCCTCCGGTTTTTGGCGGTTCGTGTTTTGGGTGGAGGTTGGAATCCGCATCGCGGCATCCGACATGGCGGCGGTGCGGATTCATGCGGGGTTGGTGGTGTTGCGGGAATTGTTATGACGGATTGCGGTGCTGCGCACGCTATCCATCCTCCGGGTGTTCGGTGTTGGTTGTTTGTGGAGGTTGGAATCCGCATTGCGGCTTCCGACATGACGGTGGTGCGGGTTCACGCGGGGTTGGTGGTGTTGCGGGAATTGTCATGACGGATTGCGTTGCTGCGCACGCTATCCATCCTCCGGGTGTTCGATGTTGGGTTTTTATGGAGGTTGGAATCCGCATCGCGGCTTCCGACATGGCGGTGGTTCGGGTTCACGCGGGGTTGGTGGTGTTTCGGAAATTGTCATGACGGATTGCGTTGCTGCGCACGCTATCCATCCTCCGGGCGTCCGGCGTCCGGCGTCCGGTGTCCGGGTTCGGTGATCGGGGGGCGTGGCGGGTGGGGTGTTTGGTAATGCGGTAACGCGGGGCCGGGTGGCGCTGGTGCCGCCACCCGGGGTGCATCGGGGATTAATGGTGTTCGCGGGTGGCGCGGAATTTGATGTCTGGCCAGCGTTCTTCCATGAGCGACAAGTTGACCCGTGTCGGCGCCAGGTAGGTCAGGTGGCCGCCGCCGTCGATGGCGAGGTTTTCCATGGCTTTGTTCTTGAAGTCTTCGAGCTTCTTCTTGTCGTCGCATTCGATCCAACGCGCCGACCAGACGGTGATTGGCTCGTAGGCGCATTCAACCTTGTATTCGCCCTTGAGGCGGCTGGCGACCACGTCAAACTGCAGCACACCGACGGCGCCGAGAATGATGTCGTTGCTGCGCTCTGGGAAGAACACCTGAGTTGCGCCTTCTTCGGCCAGCTCCTGCAAGCCTTGGCGCAACTGCTTGGATTTGAGCGGGTCTTTGAGGCGTACACGGCGGAACATTTCCGGCGCGAAGTGCGGGATACCGGTAAAGCCGATGCTCTCGCCTTCGGTGAAGGTATCGCCGATCTGAATCGTGCCGTGGTTGTGCAAACCAATAATGTCACCGGCGTAGGCTTCTTCAAGCTGCTCACGTTCGGAGGAGAAGAACGTCAACGCATCCGGCACGCGCACATCTTTACCGAGGCGCGCATGGCGCATCTTCATGCCTTTCTCATACTTGCC
Organism: Pseudomonas sp. MS19; assembly: GCF_013277615.1. NCBI lineage: Bacteria > Pseudomonadati > Pseudomonadota > Gammaproteobacteria > Pseudomonadales > Pseudomonadaceae > Pseudomonas > Pseudomonas sp. MS19. The sequence goes on from NZ_VBTO01000007.1 coordinate 86,818, forward strand.
CGAGCAAATACGCATGAAAGCGATTCGGTCGCGGTGCTTAGGGTCCATGTTCGCCTGAATCTTGAACACGAAGCCGCTGAACTTCTCTTCGGTCGGCTCAATCACCCGCTCATGCGCAGCGCGTGGCAGCGGCCTTGGCGCCCAGTCCACAACTGCGTCGAGCACATGGTCGACACCAAAGTTGCCCAGTGCGGTGCCGAAGAACACCGGGGTTAACTGTCCAGACAAAAACTCTTGCTGGTCGAACTCGTGACAGGCGCCTTGCACCAACTCGAGTTGCTCGACAAAACGCTCGTACTCGTCGCCGAGATGGGCACGCGCTTCATCAGAATCAAGATTCTTGATGATCTTGGTTTCGGTGCGTTCGTGGCCGTGACCGGCGGTGTAAACGATGATGTAGTCTTCGCTGAGGTGGTAAACACCCTTGAAGTCGCGGTAGCAACCAATCGGCCAGGTAATCGGCGCCGCCTTGATCTTCAGAACCGCTTCAATTTCGTCGAGCAATTCGATCGGGTCGCGAATGTCGCGGTCGAGTTTGTTGACGAAGCTGACAATCGGCGTGTCGCGCAAACGGCACACATCCATCAGGGCAATCGTGCGCGGCTCAACCCCTTTACCGCCGTCGAGCACCATCAGCGCACTGTCCACCGCAGTAAGTGTGCGGTAGGTGTCTTCCGAGAAGTCTTCGTGGCCCGGGGTGTCGAGCAGGTTGATCATGTGTTCGCGATACGGGAACTGCATGACCGACGTGGTAATCGAGATACCACGCTGCTTTTCCATTTCCATCCAGTCGGATGTCGCATGGCGGTCGGATTTACGCGATTTAACGGTCCCCGCAACGGAGATGGCTTTACCCATCAACAGCAGTTTTTCGGTAATCGTGGTTTTACCGGCGTCGGGGTGAGAAATAATGGCGAACGTGCGACGTTTCGCGACTTCGGCGGCCTGAGTGGTCATGGGTACTTGCCTGACTGAATGCGGTTGCGGGCGGGCGGACTACGGCCGGCCCGTAAAACCGCCAATTATAACGTGAAAAGCAGCAGCTTTTGGGGAATCGCCGATCAGTAGCCTGGCGGGGCCGGAAGCAGAGGTTTCGAGTAGTGTGCAAACCGATGAAAACACCGTCATCCAGTTGTCATTGAGCAAAGCGATATTTCGTCGAAAAGCCTGATTCGTGCAGCATAAAACACGTTTTGTTTTGAATCTAAAACGTTCAACCAGCAATGCGTCAAATAGGGTCAAAAAAGGCCTTATTTATGATTGATCTGCGTGGCGCATAGCCCTAAAGTTCCGCCCCGAACGTCCATGCTGGCAACGATCCATCCGGCTCAAGTACAGACGACGAGAGGTCATAGATTTTGCTCTAACCTAAAAACAGGGCGAGCGGTGATTCTCGGCGAAATGCCTTGGGAAGTAGGCGACCAAAGTGGGGAGACTGATCAGACGTTCAAAATTGGTCCATAGGCTACTGCGCTTGGCCATACTGCGTTGGAATCGACTTCGAAGTGCTCATTTACTTATGTAAATTCCGCGCTCTCAGCCGATTCCGCCTTGTCTGGCCTGCGCTCGCTACGCCCATGAACCAATTTTTGGTTTGTAGGCTACTGCGCTTGGCCATACTGCGTTGGAATCGACTTCGAGGTGCTCATTTACTTAATGTAAATTCCGCGCTCTCAGCCGATTCCGCCTTGTCTGGCCTGCGCTCGCTACGCCTATGAGCCCATTATTGGTTTGTGTGGGGCTGCGCTTGGCTTGCTGAGTTGGGATCGACATCGAAGTGCTCATTTACTTATGTAAATTCCGCGCCTCAGCCGGTTCCGCCTTGTCTGGTCATCGCTCGCTGCACCTATGAACCAATTTGGTTGTTTGGATACACAGAAGCACGTTGTGCATTTGACGTGCTGAATGTTTGTTCTGAACGACCGGCCCCGCCGATTTATTGAACCCTCAAAGGTTCGGTCAATCGAATTTAATGAGTCCCGGTTTAGCCAAGATGGAGTCCACGCATGTCGATCAACGTTGAAGATTACTACCCACGTGCCACCTTTCAGAAGATGAAAGAGTTTGCTGACCAGCACGAAACTCCGTTTGTGGTGATTGATACTCAAATCATCAGCAAGGCTTACGATGATCTGAAAGCGGGTTTTGATTTCGCCAAGATTTACTACGCGGTCAAGGCCAACCCGGCAGTGGAAATTATCGAGCTGCTGAAAGACAAAGGCTCGAGCTTCGACATCGCCTCGATCTATGAGCTGGACAAGGTCATGGGCTGCGGCGTGAGCCCGGACCGTATCAGTTACGGCAACACCATCAAGAAAGCCAAGGACATCCGCTACTTCTACGAGAAGGGCGTGCGCATGTTCTCCACCGACTCCGAAGCGGATCTGCGCAACATCGCCAAGGCAGCGCCAGGCTCGAAAATTTATGTGCGCATTCTGACTGAAGGCTCGACCTCGGCAGACTGGCCGTTGTCGCGCAAATTCGGCTGCCAGACCGACATGGCGCTCGACCTGTTGATTCTGGCCAAGCAGCTCGGCCTTGATCCTTACGGCGTGTCGTTCCACGTGGGTTCGCAGCAGCGCGACATTGACGTCTGGGATGCGGCAATCGCTAAGGTTAAGGTGATCTTCGAGCGTCTTAAAGAAGAAGATGGCATCGTGCTGCGCATGATCAACATGGGCGGTGGCTTCCCGGCTAACTACATCCAACGCACCAACAGCCTGGAAACCTACGCCGAAGAAATCATCCGCTTCCTTAAGGATGACTTCGGTGATGACCTGCCGGAAATCATTCTTGAGCCGGGCCGTTCGTTGATCTCCAACGCCGGTATTCTGGTAAGCGAAGTGGTACTGGTTTCGCGTAAGTCGCGCACCGCCGTTGAGCGTTGGGTATTCACCGACGTCGGCAAGTTCTCGGGCCTGATTGAAACCATGGATGAGGCGATCAAATTCCCGATCTGGACCGAGAAGAAGGGCGAGATGGAAGAAGTGGTGATCGCCGGTCCAACCTGCGACAGCGCCGACATCATGTACGAGAACTACAAGTACGGCCTGCCGCTCAATTTGGCCAGCGGCGACCGCCTGTATTGGCTCTCGACCGGTGCCTACACCACCAGCTACAGCGCAGTGGAATTTAACGGCTTCCCGCCGCTGAAATCGTTCTACCTGTAAGCGTTCGTTGAACTGAGAAACCCGCCTGCTGGCGGGTTTTTCGTTTAAGCCGTGCGCAACTCAGCGGTGTCACTGTCTGGCAAAGCGCATTACTCAGATGATGCCGTCGCAGGCTTAGTAACCGGCGCGCGTATTGACCTGATTATGCAGCGCCAGGTTGTTGTTCAGGCGGCTCACATTGGCGATTACCTGTTCAGCGATGCACTCATGGGTGGCTGACGATGCAATGTGCGGCGTGATGGTGAGGCCAGGTATTTGCCATAACGGATCATCGGCGGCCAATGGTTCATGCTCGAATACATCGAGCAGGGCAGCGCTGAGTGTGTCGCTGGCTAATGCTTGCAGCAAATCATCCATCACCACATGGCCGCCACGCCCGCAGTTGATCACCACCGCGCCGGGGTTGAGTTGGGAGAAGGTGCTGGCGTTGAGGATTCCTTGGGTTTCATCGGTCAATGGCATCAGGCAGATGAGGCAATCCACGCCATTCAAAAAATCGCCGAACTGTTCAGGGCCAGCCCAAGTGCTGACGTTGGCGATGGTCTTTGGCGAACGGGCCCAGCCGCGCACATTGAAGCTCAGGCTGGCGAGCATGGTCGCTACATGAGCACCCAGATCGCCCAGTCCCATGACGCCGATTGTCCATGAGGAGGCTGGGCGCTGCACCGGCTCGCGCCAGAGGCTCTGCGCTTGATTCGCGAGCATCTGATCGAAATGCCGATGATGGTGGAGCACGCCCCACAGCACGTATTCCGCCATGCCGCGTCGCAGGTCGGGGTCAACTACCCGGCAAACTGGAACATCGGGGCAACTGCTGTCGGTACGCAAATGATCGACGCCCGCCGCAAGCGAGTGCACTAGGCGCAAATTTTCCAGTGCGCCGAGGCTGCCCTGCGGCGGATTCCAGCACACTGCTACGTCGGCCAGATGGGCATCGGTTTCGCCCGGCAGATGGACGCTGATGTCTGGCGCTTTAAGCTGCATCACCTTGCGCAACTCAGTCAGGTCACTGTCCTGGCTGAGTAAAACAATGCGCGTCATGAACAGTAATCCTCGCGTTGATCTTCGATCAAACGCAGTGCTGCCTCCCATGCCATTTGGATCATGCGCATGCCGTCATCGTCATCGGTGAACTGGCTGGCGGTGAGCTTGCACACCTGCTCTGACGGATAGCGCAACTTGCTGCCGCCGGCCAGTGCCTGAATCTGCGCTTGGCATGCGCGCTCCAGAAAGTGAATTTCATAAAATGCCTGCGCCACATTCTGGCCACCGGCGAGCAGGCCGTGATTGCGCAGAATCATCGCGCGGTGCGTGCCGAGGTCATTAACCAGCCGCTCACGTTCGTCCAGGCACAGGGCGACTCCTTCGTAATCGTGGTACGCCAACTTGCCGTAAAACTTCAACGCATGCTGCGAGATCGGCAGTAAACCGTGATCCTGCGCAGACACCGCAATACCCGCTGCCGTGTGCGTGTGAATCACGCAGTTCATGTCTTCACGGGCCATGTGGATGGCTGAATGAATGACAAAACCCGCTTCGTTTACTTCGTGATCTTTATACACAGGATCGACGACTTTACCTGCATGATCGATCTTTACCAGATCGCTGGCGCGCATGTGCTGGAACATTACGCCGTAGCGGTTGATCAGAAAATGATGCTCAGGGCCGGGCACGCGCAAGCTGATGTGCGTGTCGATCAGATCGGTCATGCGAAAGTGCGCAACCATCCGGTACAGCGCTGCCAGCTCACAGCGTACTTGCCACTCTTGAGGGGAAATGTTGTCAGGGATATTCATTAGGACCTCCCGAAATTGAGGTGTGTGTTATGCCTGATCTGAAGACTTGAGCACCAGAGAGGTGGTCGCGAAAAGACGTGTAGATGTCGCTCTGAGCGAGAGCTTATTGGCTCGACAGAAGAGGGCGTTGAGCCGCTGATTTCGCGCAAGACCTTGCCGGTTGCAACCGGCGATGTCAATTTTGCCGGGCAGTGCCGGTCATTACTGTGCGGTCTTGGCGTGGAGTGCGATTGAAGCGTTGGCGGTAGCAGCGGCCAAAATAGGACGGTGAATCGAAACCGCAGGCAATGCTGATTTGCAGGATGCTCAAGTCGCTTTGCTGCAACAGATGGCGGGCCTTGTCGAGACGCAAGCGTTGGCGAAAAGCCGCTGGCGATTCATGCAGGTAAGTGCGAAACAGGCGCTCGAGTTGGCGGCGAGTTATGGCCACCCCTTTGGCCAATTCATCCACATCGATATTTTTTTCAATGTTCAGTTCGATGCGCTCAATCACCGCTTGCAGCTTTGGGTTGTCCAGGGTGTAACGCTGCAGAACATCTTCACGCTGGGTGTCACCGCGCGGGCGAATTCGGGCGTGAATGAATTGCTCGGACACGCGCTGCGCCAGCTCGCGGCCGTGGCCCTGAGCGATCAGTTCGAGTATCAAATCCATGGAGGCGGTGCCGCCTGCGGAGGTGATCCGGCGCCGGTCTATTTCGAATAACGCATGGCGCACATCGAGATCAGGGTAACTCTCGACCAGTGAATCGATCGCTTCCCAATGCACCGTCATGCGGTAGCCGCGCATCAGCCCGGCTTTTGCCAGCACAAAAGCGCCGGTGTCGATTCCGCCCAAAGTAACGCCTGCGCGGTCCTGACGTTTCAACCATTGCATCAGTGCGGGTTGGATGTGGGCGAGGGGTTCGTAGGTGGCAACCACGAACAGGACTTCGTCTTCATGCAGGTCCAGCAGTGGCGCATCCACGGCAATCGACATGCCATTGCTGGCAACGACGGGAAGGCCGTCTTGGCTGAGCGTGCGCCAACGGTATAAATCTCCGCCCATTCTGTTGGCCGAGCGCAGCGGTTCTGCGGCCGCCGAAAAATCCATCATGGAAAAGCCGGGCAATAGCAGAAAGTTGAAAAGTTGGCTCATCCGCATACTCCGTTGGTGGTGGCTGACAGCCTGCAAAAGGGTTGCCATGTTGGTGTGGCGATGTCGCATTAGTCAGATTCGATGTCGCGAAGCTGCGGTTTTCGTTTCGTGTACGCCCCTAGTCTTGCCTCTGCCACCGACAGAGTGGACTGGCTTGCGCACCTTTTGAGCGCGCCAGATACAACGTGCAGACAGATATACCCCCCTAATGCAGCACCTTTTGCGTTTTGACTGTCTCCGATCAGCCTTGCCGGAGTATTAATTTGATAACTACAAAACCTTTCAAATCCCTGATGGGGTGCGCTGCTTTGATTTTGGCAGCTGGTAACGTTCAAGCGGCTGAGCCCGCGCAGTGCAAAAACATCAGCATCGGGCTGATGAGCTGGACCGACGTCATCGCCACCACGGCCGTAACCCGAACCGTACTTGAGCGTTTAGGTTACACGAGCAAAGAGACCATCGCCGCTCAGCAGATGATTTATTCGGGCATGCGCAACAAGCAAGTCGATGCGTTTATGGGCCATTGGAGCCCGTCTTCGAATGCAATCGTCGGCCCGTTCGTGGATAAAGGCGATGTGCAGATCATGCCCACGCCGAACATGGACGACGGCCAGATGACCCTCGCGGTGCCAACGTGGCTGGCTGAAAAAGGCCTGAAGACCTTTGCCGACATCGCCCGCTTCGAGGATGAGCTCGATGGTCGCATTTACGGCATTGATCCGGGCACCAATATCAATAAGCGCCTGCAGCAAGCCATTAGCGATAACCGTTTCGGCCTGAAAAATTTCAAGCTGATCGAATCCGGTGAAGCCGGCATGTTGGCCGCGGTCAAACGCGCCAATCAGCGTAAAGACGCCATCGTGTTCATTGGCTGGAAACCGCACCCGATGAACATCGACATGGACCTCACCTACCTCACTGGCAGCGATGGCCTTATGGGCCCGGAAGAGGGCAAAGCCACCGTTTGGACGGTGACTCGCTCCGGCTATGCCGACGAGTGCCCGAATGCCTACAAACTGCTGAGCAACATTCATTTCACCGCTGAGCAGGAAGCCGAAATGATGGTGAAGCTGCTCAAGCGCGGCCAGCCAATGGATGTCGCAAAGACGTTCATCGATGAACACCCGGAACTGGTTAAAAGCTGGCTCGCCGGTGTGACCTCGTTTGCTGGCGATGAAAGCCTTTCGTTGGTGATGAACGAAGCTCCCTGAGCCGTTTATCACTCGTTTTCAGACAATTTTCGGAGACCCCAAATGAATCGTGATGTGATCGTAACCTGTGCAATTACCGGTGCCGGCGACACTGTTGGCAAGCACCCCGCTATTCCGGTGACGCCCAAGCAGATCGCGGACTCGGCAATTGAGGCAGCCAATGCTGGCGCGACCATCGTCCATTGCCATGTGCGCGACCCTGAAACCGGCAATCCGAGCCGCGATCCGGCGTTGTACCGCGAGCTGATGGAGCACATCCGCAGCAGCAATGTCGATGTCATCGTCAACCTGACCGCCGGCATGGGCGGTGATCTGGAAATCGGGCCGGGTGAAGAGCCTTTCAAGTTCGGCTCAAGCACTGATCTGGTCGGCCCGCTGGAGCGCCTGGTGCATGTTGAAGAGTTGCGCCCAGACATCTGCACGCTGGACTGCGGCACGCTTAACTTTGGCGACGGCGACACTATTTATGTGGCCACGCCGGCCCAGCTGCGCGCGGGTGCCAAGCGCATTACCGAGCTTGGCGTTAAGGTCGAGCTGGAGATTTTCGATACCGGCAATCTGCAGTTTGCCAACCAGATGCTTAAAGAAGGTCTGATCAAGGATCCGATGTACCAGCTTTGCCTGGGTATTCCGTGGGGCGCGCCAGCGGACACCTCGACCATGAAAGCCATGGTCGACAACCTGCCGGGCGGCCACCAGTGGTCGGCATTCGGTATTGGTCGCATGCAGATGCCAATGGCGGCGCAAGCGATGCTGCTGGGCGGCCACGTACGTGTGGGCCTGGAAGACAATATCTGGCTCGACAAAGGCGTTTACGCCAGCAATGGCAAGCTGGTTGAGCGCGTGATTGAACTCATGCAGCGCATGGGCGCGAGTCCGCAGACCCCAGCCCAGGCTCGTAAAACGCTGAACCTGGTCTGATCTGACCGACTGATACAGAACGTAATGACCTCAGGACTTCCCGGTTTTCCGGGAAGTGCCTGCGCGCACCCGGAGAATGAGATGCTAAGTGAAATCAAGACCATTGCCCTGGTCGGCGGTGGCGTTATCGGCAGTGGTTGGGCAGCCCGTGCACTGGCTTACGGCCTGGATGTAGTGGCGTGGGACCCGGGCCCTGGCGCTGAGCAGAATATGCGCGAGCGGATTGCCAGTGCATGGCCCGCGCTTGAACGTGCCGGGCTCGCCGAGGGTGCGTCCCTTGAGCGCTTTCGCATGGTGGACACGGTGGAAGAGTGCGTTGCCAACGCTGATCTGATTCAAGAAAGTGCGCCGGAAAACCTGCAGTTGAAAATCGATCTGCATGCGCGCATCAGTGCAGCGGCGCGGCCGGATGTAATCATCGGTTCTTCGACCTCGGGCCTGCTGCCAACCGACTTCTACCGTGACGCCGTGAACCCGGAACGCTGCCTGGTCGTGCATCCATTCAACCCGGTTTACCTGTTGCCACTCGTTGAGTTGGTCGTCGGTGAAAAAACCTCCGCGGCGACGTTGGAAAAAGCCCGCTGCATCTTCAGCGAACTGGGCATGCGGGCGTTGCATGTGCGCCATGAAGTGCCCGGTTTCATCGCCGACCGCCTGCAGGAATCGATGTGGCGCGAAGCGTTGCACATGATCAATGACGGCGTGGCCACGCCCGCCGAAATCGATGACGCCGTGCGTTATGGCTGCGGGTTGCGCTGGGCATTCATGGGCTCATTCATGACCTTCTCGCTGGCAGGCGGCAAGTCCGGCATGCGCCACTTCATGCAGCAGTTCGGCCCCGCACTCAAACTGCCGTGGACCTATCTTGAGGCGCCAGAGTTGAGCGAGACCCTGCTTGATCGTGTGGTTTCAGGTGCCGAAGAGCAGCTGGCAGGGCGTGATATAGCCGCGCTGGAGCGCTATCGCGATGACTGCCTGCAATCCATTCAAGACACCATTGCCGCTGTTAAAGCGCGCCATGGCATCGAAGACTGAGGAGCCAATATGAGCAATCTACCCACGGTGTTCTGGTCGGGCCCGGTGCAAAGCGAATGGACCGATTACAACGGCCACCTGCGTGATGCGTTCTACCTGCTGATCATCAGCTTTGCCGGTGATGAGCTGATGGCGCAGATCGGTCTCGGGCCAGAAGGGCGCGAACGGCTCGGCCATTCGATGTTCACCCTTGAAAGCCATGTGCAGTACCTGCGTGAGGTCAAGGTTGATCAGGTTGTTGAGGTGCGCGGGCAAATCATCGCGCATGACGCCAAGCGCCTGCACCTGAATTTTTCGCTGCATTTGCAGGGCGAACAGCCGCCGTTGGCGACTGCTGAACAGCTTTGGCTAAACGTCGACATGAGTGGGCCCAAAGCCACACCACTGGCACCGACGGTAGCGTCTGCCGTTGCTCTTATGGCCAAGGCTGATCAAGCCTTGGAAACGCAAGGAAGCATAGGCCGACGCATCGGCCTGCCGGCACCGAAGCCATCCGCCTAACGCCATACGCCGCCGGTTTGGTAATCGGCATCGATACTAGGGAGTGTCATCATGAGCGCAATCGAACAAGCCGAACTTGAAAATTTCTCCGCCGACTGGCGCGACTTTCCCGTGCTTAACCGGGCACTGACATCACGCTTGCAGAGCGATGGCATTGCGATTGAGTGGGATGATAAACGCGTCAGTCATTACCACTTTTTGTGGTTGCGCGATAACTGCCCGTGCCCGCAGTGCATTCATCCGGGCACGCGTGAACAGATATTTGAAATCATTGATGTGCCGGAAGACTTGCACGCCGAGACGGCCGAGTTGAAAGGCGACGAGCTGCTGGTGCGCTGGCAGGATGGCCACGAAAGTGCCTATGGCACAGGTTGGCTGCGTGCCCACAGTTATGACTCGGACAGCCGCCAGGAGCGCCAGCAAACGCTGCGTACTGCAAACGTGTGGAAGACGGATCTGGCGATTCCGACCTTTGATTACAAAGCGGTGATGAGCGAAGACCAGGCGCTGTTGCAATGGCTGCTGGCCGTGCGCGACACGGGCTTGACGCTGATGACGGGCATGCCCACTACCGAAGACATCATGGAGCAGGTCGCGCACCGTATTTCGTTCATCCGCGAAAGTAACTTCGGCACCTTGTTCGAAGTGCGCACCAAGGTTGAGGCAGTCAACAGTAATGCCTACACCTCGCTGCAACTGCCGGCGCATACCGATCTGCCGACCCGTGAGTTGCAGCCGGGTTTGCAGTTTTTGCATTGTCTGGTCAACGATGCAACCGGCGGTGAAAGCACCTTTGTCGACGGATTTGCGATTGCCAAAGCTGTTCGCGAACAGTCCCCGGAAGATTTCAAACTGCTCACAGAAGTGCCGGTGTCGTTCCGCAACAAGGCGCCGCAAAGTGACTACCGCAGCTATGCGCCGATTATTGGTCTGGATGCGCGTGGTGAGATCAGCGAGATTCGTCTGGCCAACTGGCTGCGGGCTCCGTTCGATGTGGCCGGTGCAGACATGCCAGCCTTCTACCGTGCTTACCGGCGCTTCTTCGCGCTGACCCGCGACCCTGCATTTATTGTCAGCCATCGTCTGGCTGCCGGTGAAATGTGGTGCTTCGATAACCGCCGCACCATGCACGCACGCAATGCGTTTGACCAGACCAGCGGCATGCGTCACTTGCGTGGCTGCTACATGGATCGTGATGAGTTGTTGTCACGCATTCTGGTGCTGCAGCGCACTTGCTGAACCTGAACCATGCCATTCGCCACTATCGGCAGGAGCTCACCATGAGCAATGTTTCGTTCTCCCACGATGAAGCAGCTGCAACCGTTACGTTCAGTTCGCAAGTCGGTGTATTTGATATTCCGGTTCTGTGGTTGCGTGAGCGCAGCCGCGAGCCGCAGCAACTCGATGAGATGACCCAGCAGCGGCTGTTCAATTCTCATGGCATTGATCCGTTGATCAATCTCACTCATCTCGAACCTGTCGCCGAAGAGCAGGCGTGGCTCGCGTTCACCGACGGACACCGCGCGCTGTATGATTTTCGTGGTTTAGTAGATGAAATTGTCGGCCACTCGATTTTCCCGCAGGCTCAGGCCTGGGGCAGCGATCTGGATCGCAGCGCGGTGCGCGCCAACTGGCAAACGCTGGACCAGCCGCAAGCCTTCCTTGATGCCCTGACGGTCTACCTGAAATACGGGTTCGTGATTGTTCACGATGTGCCGACTGAGCCTGAAAGCATTCTTGATGTGGCGCGCAAGTTTGGTTACGTCAAAGAAACCAACTTTGGCCGCTATTTCGAGGTGTACTCGCGACCAGACGGCAATGATCTGGCGTATCGCTCGGTGCATTTAGGCCCGCATACCGACAACCCATACCGTAACCCGGTGCCTGGCATTCAGCTTTTACATTGCCTGGTCAACCAGACATCCGGCGGCTTGTCGACGCTGGTCGACAGCGTCAATGTGGTCAGCCAACTCGCTGCAGAAGACCCCCAAGGCTATGCGTTGTTGTGCAATACCGCGGTGAATTTCCGCTTTGTCGACAAAGGCACAGAGCTTTGCAGCAAGCGCCCGATTATCAGTACCGATGAACGCGGCAATACCCTGGGCGTGCATTACAGCCCACGTCTGGATGGTTTGCCGTTGTTGCCTGTGGCTGAGTTGCGCGCCTATCACCGGGCACGCCAGCGGCTTGGCGAATTGTTTGTCGACAGCCGTAACGAAATCCAGTTCCGCCTCGAACCTGGCGAGTTGATGCTGTTTGACAACAGCCGCGTGCTGCACGGCCGGACCAGCTACGACTCGAGCGAAGGGCATCGCCATTTGCAGGGTTGTTATATCGACTTGGATGGCCCCAAGGAACGCTTCGCCAGCACCTACAAGCTACTCTCCAGCACAGCAGGACAAGAATAATGGAACGCGTTAATTTCATTGAAATGAAGGCGGGTACTGCCGAGGAGTATCACCTCCTTGAGCGGCTCGAAACTGACTACAACAAAGGCCTAGTAGACCGGATTCTGCTGGCGTTGGAGCAAACGGCTGAGACGCTCAGCGGTTATCAGGTCAACCGCCTGGAGCACTCGCTGCAAAGCGCCGCCCGAGCTGAAGCTGATGGCGCGGACGAAGACATGATTGTCGGCGCGCTGCTTCACGACCTTGGCGACAGCCTCGCGCCCTACAATCACTCGCAGTATGCCGCGTCGATTATTCGCCCATACGTGCGCAGTGAGGTCACGTGGATTGTTCACCATCACGGTTTGTTTCAAAACTACTACTACGCGCACCACTACGGCGGTGACCGTTATGAGCGGGATCGCTACAAGGATCATCCGTTCTATCAGAGCTGCGTGGACTTTTGCGAAAAGTGGGATCAGAAGTCGTTCGATCCAAACTACCCAACACCGCCACTGAGCCACTTCGAGCCGATGTTGCGGCGGGTGTTTGCCAGAACCCCGTTTGACCCGGCGGTAATCGGTGACGAGGTCGAGGTCAGCTACGCTGTTTGACGGTTGGGCCGGTAACGGTGAATCCGTCACATCGGCCTTCACAGCGCCGATGATTGGCGGCGCGCTATTGGCTGCAAAAGCCTGGGCTAATAGCGCGTCAGCCAGTCAATAAACAGCGCAAACAACTCCGCCTGCGAGTTGACGGCAAGCTTGGTGTAGAGATTCTTGCGGTGCATGCGCACGGTTTGCGGTGAAATTTCCAGCACCTTGGCGCTGGATTTTACCGAGTGCCCCCGCAGCAACAGGTGGGCAATTTCGCGCTCACGATCGGTCAGGCCATCGCCCCCGAAACTCATAAATGCGGCGCGAATATGCCGGCTCAAATTACTCGGTGCATGCTCGTCAGGCAGGCATTGGGCAAGGCCGCCTGTGCGGTCAAACTGCAAACACAATTCGCGCACGAGCGGCTCTGCAGACCTGAGTAAATTGAGTTGCGACTTACTGAAGCGTGACCCGCTGCAGCCCTGATAAACACATAACGACAGTTTGCGTTGATCATCCAGGTCGATGATGTAGTGGCTGTCTTCTACTGCCCCGCATTTGAGGTAGTAGTTCTTGTAATACTCACTGCTGAAGAAGTTATCCGGCGCAATCTCGGCAAGCGGATAAAAGCCCTGGGCTAAGCCGTTTTCAATCGCCAGACAAAAAGGGTCGAGCAAGTAGCCGCGTGCGTAGTAACGGCTGGTGAGGTCTTCAAGGTAAATCTCTGGAATGCCGCGTTGATAGATTGGTTGCGGCGGCTGGCCTTTGCATTCAAGGCCCAGAAGTACGCATTCGACGGGCAATAAACTGCTAAGTGCATCGTCCAGGTAGGCGGGGAAATTGGCCTGCGCAACGTTGGCCACGGCTTGGGCCACGCTGACGTTCCAGGCCTGAAAACCAAGGCTGGGTGTGAGGGAAGGGTGACGCGAGGCTTTAGTGTTCATGCGGGCAGTCTACTGACTGCCCTGATAACCTGCAAAATACTGCAACAAAACAACCCGCCGTATCGCGGCAACAGGCCTGGCAGTGGTTGCTGGCAGGCCTTTGCGTGTGACGGTTTAGTTGCCAGCGTAACTGCCGTCTTTGAGCAGCTCTTCAGCCGTTTGCTCAATGGCTTCGCGCAGGGTTTCGACAATCTCGTCAACCTGAGCGTGGGTAATGGTCAACGGCGGCGACATCACATTGAGGTGCACGATTGGGCGCACTAACAAGCCGCGAGCCTGGCACTTCAAATGAATTTTTTCGCCAATGTTGAGCGCTTCAGGGAACAGTTCCTTAGTGCGCTTATCCGCCACGAATTCGACGCAGGCCATGAGCTTTTTGCAGCGAACGTCACCCACCAGCGGCAGGCTTGCCAGAGTCTGCAGGCGCTCTTCCAGGTAACTGCCCACGTCCTGTACGTGATCCAGCAGTTTTTCGCGCTGGATAATCTCAATGTTCTTCAACGCGCTGATGCAACTGACCGGGTGTCCGCTGTAAGTAAAGCCGTGGGCGAAGCAGCGCTCCTGACCCGCTTGGGCGATTTCGTTCCAGATTTTATCTGAGAAGATCAGCGCGCCCAGCGGTAGATAGCCACTGGTCAGGCCTTTGGCGGTGGTGATGATATCTGGCTGCATGCCAAACACTTCATCCGAGGCGAAAAATGCGCCCAGACGGCCGAAGGAGGTGACCACTTCATCGGCTACATAGAGCACGTCGTAGCGCTTGCACACTTCCCACATCCGCTGGTGATAGCCGGTAGGCGGGATGATTACACCGCCAGAACCCATAATTGGCTCGGCGAAGAAGGCCGCGACGTTATCAGCGCCAATGCTGAGAATTTTCTCTTCGAATTCATTAACCAGAAACTCGAGGAAGTCGGCCTCGGTCATGCCTTCGGGGGCGCGATAAGGATTCGGGCAAGAGATGTGGTGAATCTTGTCCTGTAAAAAATCGAACTCGGCAGGGTGATCCGCCGCTTTGCCGCCCAGCGACATGGTTAGAAAGGTTGAACCATGGTACGCATTGACGCGGCTGATGATGTGCTTCTTGTCATGCTTGCCGCGGCAGTTCTGGTAGAACTGAATCAACCGGTAAGCCGTGTCGACCGCGGTTGAGCCGCCAGTGGTCAGAAACACATGGTTGAGGTCGCCGGGCGCCAGCTCTGCAAGTTTTTCGCTCAGCTCGATAGCGGTGACATTGGCCATGTCGCAGAACGGGTTGGAGTACGCCAGCTTGCGCACCTGATCGGCAATGGCATCGGCCATTTCTTCGCGGCCCAAACCAATGTTGGTGCACCACATTCCGCCCACTGCGTCGAGGTAGCGATTACCTTTGGTGTCGTAAATGTAGGCGCCATCACCGGCGGCAATGTTCAGCGCGCCATTTTCGCGATGGTCGTCAAACACATGGTAGCCGTGCATGTAGTGCGCTTTGTCGGCAGCAACCAACGCTTCGTCGTCAAATTGCTCAAAGAAGGCAGGTGTTGGAGTTGTCATGTCTTTACCTCAGTTCAGCGTGCGGTTAGCTGGAGCTTCTTGCGCAGAAGCTCCGTGGCGATTAGTAACCGGTTTTGATGGTGTTCCACGTACGGGAAATTCGACGTATTTCTGCGGGCGATTTAGGTCGCTGAGTGAATAGTCTGGCGCGCGTTTCGTCGTCTGGATAAATGGCCGGATTATCACGGACTTCGGCTTTAAGCATCGGCGTTGCGGCCTTGTTGCTATTGGCGTAATGGATGTAGTCGCTGACTTGTGCAATGACTTCGGGCTGCAACAAGAACTCGAGGAATTTATGCGCGTTGCCGGGATTGGGTGCGTCGACCGGGATGTAGAAATCATCAAACCAGATCAGTGAACCTTCTTTGGGAATGAAGTAATCCAACTTCACATCGGAGCCGGCTTCGTCTGCGCGGGCTTGGGCTGTGGCGTAATCGCCGGACCATGACATCGCCATGCACTGGTTGCCATTAGCTAAGCCTGTGAGGTAGCTGACTGAGTCAAATTTACGGATATAAGGGCGTACTGCTGAGATTACTTCTTCGGCGGCTTTGAGGTCTTCTTTGCTGGCACTGTTGGGGTCGCGGTTGAGGTACTTCAACGCCAGCGGTAATACATCGGTCGGGGAGTCGGTGATGGTCACGCCGCAGTCTACAAATTTCGACACCACTTTGGGGTCGAAGATCATGGCCAGTGAGCCAATGGGGGCGTCGGGCATGCGTTCTTTGATTTCTTTGACGTTGTAGGTAACGCCATTGCTGCCCCAGGTATAAGGCGCTGAGTAGGCGACGCCCGGATCGTAGCTTTGCAGATTTTTGAGGACTAGCGGGTCAAGGTTGTTCCAGCTTTTGAGCTGGTTTTTGTCGAGCTTCTGGAAGGCTCCAGCCTCAATCAGCGGTGGTGTTAAAGCGGCGTTTAGCAGTACCAGGTCGTAGCCGGAGCGCCCGGTTAACAGCTTGCCTTGAACTGTCTCGTAGGAATCGAACGTGTCATAAACGACCTTGATTCCCGTTTGTTTCTCGAAGTCGCTGATGGTGTTTTCGCCAATGTAATCTGACCAGTTATACAGGTGCAGGGTGTTTGGCTTGGTCTCACTTGCAGCGTTGGTTAGTGGGCTGAAAGCCAGGCCCATACTGAAAATTGCAACGAAGGTTTTATTCAAACTAAATCCCACCTTTTTCTTTTTTCGAATTGGTTGGTGGGGTCATATTGACCATGACTCGGCCGCTTGCCCATTCCCCTTAAGGGTAGGTCTGCTGTGGCTGGCTGCTGAGCGGGCCTGGAACGCGCAGCCAGAGCCGTCTGCGTCAGCACGTTGTGGCCTGACGAGGCGATGGCCGGGCTAAATCGTTTAAGTAGGCCTGGCTGTTGCTGTAGAGTTATTGCCCCACAAAGCTGCAGTGGCAACAAACTGGCTTCACGCTGGCGCGCAGCAATTTCAATATTTGCCCGCCGCTGGCGCACGCCCACCTTTGCCGTTGCAATTCGCAGGCGTGGCGCATTTCAGGCAAGGCGGTCGCTTTGCGCGCCACTCGGCAAGCTGATGGAACAGCGATACCTTTTATAATCATCGCACCATGAGGCGACGAGGGCGAGATGATGATGGCGACACCCCGTGTCCTGATTGTTGATGACGATCCGGTCATCCGCGAGATGCTGAAGGCTTATCTGGAGCGTGATGGCTATGAGGTGCTTTGCGCCGAAACAGCTGAAGAAGCAGAGACAATCCTTGAGCAGCAGATGATTGATTTACTGATGCTGGATATCCGCCTGCCGGGCAAGGATGGCCTTACCCTGACTCGCGAACTGCGCGCACGCAGTGAAGTCGGCATCATTCTGATCACCGGCAGCGATGATGCGGTGGACCGTATTGTCGGCCTTGAAATGGGCGCCGATGATTACGTGGTCAAGCCCTTTAACCCCCGTGAACTGGTCCCGCGGGCCAAGAATCTGGTGCGTCGCGTTCGCCATGCACAATCGCTCGAGTCAGAGGCGGCTGGCAGCGAAGAGGGCCGGCAAATCAAATACTTCGGTGACTGGGCGCTGGACATCGACCGGCGCCGCCTGATCGACGCCGAAGGCCATGAAAACCTGCTCACGCACGGCGAGTTTCAATTGCTCAGTGCGTTGCTGCGCAATGCCGGGCAGACCTTGAGTCGCGATCAGTTGATGGATCAGGTGCGTAATCGCGAATGGGTGCCCAATGACCGTTCTATCGACGTGCTGGTGGGTCGACTGCGGCGCAAGTTGCGTGACGATCCGGCGGACCCTCAGTTAATTATCACCATTCACGGCGCGGGCTATCTGTTCAGCTCAGACGTCAGCAGCCGCCAATGAGCCGGCTTTTTATCCGCCTCTTCATGCTCATCGCATTGACGCCTGCGCTGGCGGCGAACGCGGCTGAGCTGGCCCCGGCCGGCGACTCGCCAATGGCGACCATTCGTTACTGTGATTACCCGGTTTATCCACCCATTTCCTGGCGCGATAACTCAGGTGAAGTCCGTGGTCTGGCCCCGCATGCTGTGCGTGAAGTCTTTGCCCGCCTGGATATGCCGGTTGAAGTGGTTGTATTGGGCAGCTGGAAGCGCTGCTTGACTGACGTCGCTCAAGGGCGAGTCGATATGGTCATCGCTTACCGCACCGAGGGGCGATCAAAAGACCTGTTATTCAGTCAGGTCGCTTTACTGCGCGAAGAGGTGGCGCTGTTCTATAACAGTGATAAACCCCTGACAGTCAACAAGCTTGAAGACCTCAAGGGGTATCGCGGCGGATTGCTGTTCGGTGAAAGCTATGGGCAGGCCTTCGACAAGTTTGTGGCCGAGAACGGCAACATCGAGTGGGTCACCAGCAACCGGCAGAACTTCGGCAAACTCGTGCGCGGCCGAATCGACTTCATTGCCCAGGAGCGCAGAACGGGGCAGTTGTTCGTCGAACACCTGGCTGGCGCCGAAAACATTCAGGTGTTGCCAGTGCCAGTTGCTGTGGATCACCTTTACTTCGCCGTCTCCAAACGTTCGCCGTTAGCGGCGCACATGGCCGAAATTGACCAAGAATTGCAGCGGATTGTGGATGCCGGAGAGGTCGAACAATGGCTGCATGACAGTGAAAAGGATTACCGGGCCATGCAGGCAGCACCATGATTGCGCTGGAAGTTACACCGTCCGGTGGCGTGTCGCAGCGGTTGCTGCGGTTCATCTTGTTGTTCAGCCTGTGCTTCACCTTGTTGGCCAGTGCCGTGCAGATGTACTTCGAATACCAGCGTGAAATGAGCAATATCGCCTCACGTCTGGAATTGATCCGCAATGGTTATCAAGCCAGCATCGAGCGCAGCGTGTGGGACCTCAATCGCAATCAGCTTGAGGTGCAGTTGCAGGGCTTGGTTGATTTTCCGGATATCACCTGGGTACGTCTTTCCAGCAATGACTTCAACATAACGCACGGCAGCAAGCTGGAGCTGGAGTCGGTTCAGGTCGAACAATTCCCCCTTAGCTTTCAGGTCGAGAACCAGGCGCCGCGCGCGCTCGGAACACTTGAAGTCGGCATTGATATCGCTGCGGTACATCGCCGACTGGTCGCCAGCGGGCTGACCAATCTGCTGTGGATGGGACTGTTCATTTGTGGGCTGGCAATCACCTTGTCGTGGTTGTTCTACCGATTGGTGACCCGGCACTTGCTGGCGATGGCCGAGTTCTCGCGCAAACTCGCCAAGGGCCAATGGCAGCAGCCGCTGCAACTCGACAAGACGCTGAATTCAGTTGAGGACGAAATCGATGCGGTCGCCCGCGCCCTTGATGAAATGCGTCAGGCGATTGTTGAGGATCGCCGCCGTAGCGAGGCAGACCGAATCACCTTGCAAGGCAAGAAGGATGAACTGCTGCGCATGGTCGAGCGGCGTACTGCCAGTTTGCACCGGGCCAAGGAAGAGGCTGAGGCTGCCAACTTGGCCAAGTCACGGTTTCTCGCGACCATGAGCCATGAGTTACGCACGCCGCTCAATGGCATTCTGGGCATGGCCGAGTTGTTACACGAGGCCACTGTTGGCGAGTTGCCGCAGCGCAGGCTGGGCGCCTTGCAGAAAGCAGGTGAAGGATTGCTGGCGTTGCTTAACGACTTGCTCGACTTTGCCACGCTCGACAGTGGCGAGGCTCGGGCTTCGTCGGTTGAATTTGGTCTGCGCGAATTGTGCGAGCAAGTCTTCACCTTGCTTGAGCCCAACGCACACGCCAATCACAACCGTCTGCAGCTAACCATCGACCCGAGTCTGCACAGTAATTGTGTGGGCCCTGAGCAGTTTATTCGCCAAGTGCTGACGAACTTACTGGCCAATGCGATCAAGTACACCGAGCACGGACGTGTGCATTTGCACGTTGAGTTGCTGGGCTGGGAAGATGGCAATCAGCGGCTGGGCTTTGCTGTGGAAGATAATGGGATCGGCATTCCCGAAGCTATTCAAACCCACATCTTCGAGCGTTTCGTTCAGGCTGATGAGCGCGTCGGTGGCGCTGGTCTGGGGTTGGCGATCTGCAAACATCTGGTCGAATTGATGGGCGGTGAAATCACTCTGCAGAGTCGTGAAGACGAGGGCAGTCGTTTTTACTTTGAGCTGTGCCTGCCGATTACCCGCCAGGCCTTGAGTGAACCGGCTAACTCGCAGCCTGCACAGTCAATTGCATCACTGCATGTGCTGGTGGTCGAAGATGTCGAAATCAACCGCGAGGTGGCGCAAGGGTTGCTGGAGCGAGAGGGGCATCGGGTGACGATGGTGGATGATGTTGTTCCGGCGCTTGAAGCATGCCAGCGCCATCTCTTCGATATGATTCTGCTCGATGAACATCTTCCCGGCGGCAGTGGCATTGGTGTTTGTCAGCAGGTGCGCCAAGACCCGCAAGGGCTCAATCAGAACACGCCTATCTATGCGTTTACCGCGAGCCTGCAACCGGCCATGGTCCAGCGTTATCTGGATGCAGGCATGCGCGGTGTTATCGCCAAGCCGGTACAGCTGCCAGGTTTACGCCAGGCGCTGGCCGACGTCGCGCAATGCAAGCCCGCCGGGCCCGATCAGGCCGCGCTGGATTCCCATGTGCTGGAAACCCATCAGCAGTTGCTCGGCAATAAAAAACTGGAGCACTTGTTGGCACTCCTGCAAACCAGCTTGCAGCAGGCCGATGCTCTTCTGGATGCACTGGCAGTGCTCGATTATCCCGAGATTGTTGCGCACTCACACCGTCTGGCCAGCTCCAGCCAGTCGCTGGGTGCACGGCATTTGGCTGATACGCTGCACACGATTGAAGCGGCCGCAGAGCGCGAGGATGGGCCAGCATGCACAGCGGCTCGCGAGCCATTGAAGCGCTTGCTGCAACATACGGCAGCGGCTGTTAGCGCTGCACGCAACAAGCTGCTGGACTTGTAACAAAGCTGTTACGACTTCTTACATGTCCTTTCATTGCGGTCAATCAGCGCTTACATCTCCCGTGAATACTTGAAGTGGAGGTCAGGCAACAGACCTGACGAGTATTAGGGATAAAAAAATGAAGCTGCGTAACTTTTCTGCGATCGACGCTGTGTTGGTCGCTGGCGTCTTACTGGCGCTGATCGCGGGCTCTCTTAGCCTTTTCGATGATCCCATGTCGGGTCCATTGCAACTCGCGCTGATTATGGTGGGCTGCTTTGCGGCGCTCATCGGCATGAAAAACGGCATCAGCTGGGAGCAGTTGGAACGCGAGGTGATCGCCACCAACTCGAAAACCATTGCACCCATTTTTATCTTTCTTTCTATCGGTGTCCTGATCGGCTCGTTCATTATTGCCGGTACAGTGCCAACACTGCTCTATGCGGGAGTGAGTCTGTTATCTCCCGGCTTTTTTTATCCATTGGCCTGCATTATCAGCGCGATCGTATCGATCTGCATCGGCTCATCCTGGACCACCGCTGCGACCATTGGTGTCGGCCTGATGGGCACCGCGCACGGCTTCGGTCTGTCGCCTGAAATTACCGCGGGTGCTGTGGTTGCCGGGGCCTACTTTGGTGACAAGATGTCGCCGCTTTCGGAAACCACCAATCTGGCGCCGGCAGTGGCCGGAGCGGACCTGTTCGACCATATCCGCCACATGGCCTGGGTGTCGGTGCCGAGCTTGATCATCGCCTTGGTGTTGTTCTCTATTCTGGCGTTGAAGGCCGATGTACATGGTGATTCAGTTGCCAATGTCGAGGCGCTCAAGGCGCAGCTGGCCAGTTCGTTCAATATCGCCTGGTACAACCTTATTCCGCTGGTGGCATTGCTGACTTTGTCGGTGCGTAAAGTTGCGGCATTCCCGGCGATCATGCTGTGCAGTGTGCTGGCTTGCGTATTCGCCGTGCTGTTTCAGATGCCGGTCATTGAACGCTTTATGGGTGAAAGTGAGCTGGCGCATCCGCTCATGGTGGTTAAAGCGTTGTGGACCGTAATGGCCACCGGCTTTGTCTCACAAACCGGTAACGAGGTTGTCGACAGCCTGCTCAGCCGTGGCGGCATGGCCGGCATGGTGTTTATGGCGTTTCTGGTGTTTTGCTCGATGATGATGACTGCGGTGCTTGAGCGCATCGGCTTCATCCGCTTCCTGTTGAGCCTGATCGTGCGCAGCGTGCATTCGGTCGGTGCGCTGATCGGCGCCACGCTGGCAACCAGCCTTGGGGTCAATGTGCTGACCGGCGATCAGTACCTGTCGCTGGTGCTGCCGGGGCAAATGTGGAAAGAAGAGTACAAGCGCCGTGGGCTGGCAGCCGTGAACCTGTCGCGCACCATCGAAGATGCCGGCACGGTAACGTCTTCGCTGATTCCGTGGAATGCTTGCGCGGTATACATGGCCGCCACCTTGGGCGTCGCCACACTGTCTTACGCGCCGTTTGCGTTCTTCAACTGGATCAACCCGATCATCGCGCTGATCTACGGCATCTTTTGCATCAAGATCATGCCGTTGCACGCGCCGGAAAATGATCGCTCGGATGCGCAGGCGTTGAACAACCCCGCGCTCAGCCCAGGCTAACCACGCGCACATTGCAATGGCCCGGTCATGTTGAGTGTCGGGCCATTGTTGGTTGTGCAGCTTAAACGTCGGGTGCGCTTTTCGGTTTAACAGCGGCGCTCGTTTGGCTTCGGCTATGCGTAGCAAAGAGGATTTTTTGATGCAAACTCAAGACACATTAACCGGGGGGCAGGCGCTGGTGCGCCTGCTGGCCAACTATCAGGTCGATACCGTATTTGGTATCCCTGGCGTGCATACACTCGAGCTATACCGAGGCTTGCCCGGCAGCGGCATACGTCACGTACTCACTCGCCACGAGCAGGGTGCGGGATTCATGGCCGATGGTTACGCCCGTGTAACCGGCAAGCCAGGCGTCTGCTTTGTGATTACCGGCCCCGGCGTTACCAACGCCTCGACGCCAATCGGTCAGGCCTATGCGGACTCGATTCCAATGCTGGTGATTTCCAGCGTCAACCATACCGCCAGCTTGGGCAAAGGTTGGGGTTGCCTGCACGAGACTCAGGATCAACGTGCGCTGACGGCACCTATCACGGCGTTTTCGGCCGTGGCGCTAACGCCCGAAGACCTGCCCGAACTGATCGCCCGTGCTTACGCGGTATTCGACAGCGAGCGGCCCCGGCCTGTGCATATTTCGGTGCCGCTGGATGTGCTGGCAGCGCCGATTGCCCGGGACTGGACCGCTGAGGTGGTGCGGCGTCCGACGCGCGGGGTGCCAGCGACTGAGGTGCTGGCAGCCGCAGCGGCCAAATTATCGGCTGCTAAACGGCCGATGATTATTGCCGGTGGCGGTGCCTTGAACGCTGCTTCCGAGGTACAGCAACTGAGCCAGCGTTTAGCCGCGCCAGTGTTTACCAGCGTTGCCGGCAAGGGACTGTTGGCCGTGGATGAGCCGCTTAATGCCGGTTCGACCTTGTGCACTGAAGCAGGCTGGCAGCTGATTGAGCAGGCTGATGTGGTGCTGGCCGTCGGCACTGAAATGGCTGATACCGATTTCTGGCGCGAACGTTTACCGCTGACTGGCGAGATCATTCGCGTGGACATCGACCCGCGCAAGTTCAACGATTTCTATCCCTGTGCGCTGGCATTGCAAGGGGATTCGCAGCACACAGTGCGCGCGCTTGTTGAGCAACTGCCTGCCGCAAACGCTGCCTCTGGCGAGGCGCAGGATGCCGTGGCCACAGTACAGGCGGCGGTCAAAGCCGCGCATGGCCCCTTGCAGAAAATTCATCAGGCTATTCTCGATCGTGTGCAGGCCGCTTTGCCTGCAAATGCGTTTATCAGCACCGACATGACCCAGTTGGCCTACACCGGTAACTATGCGTTTGCCAGCTCGCAGCCACGCAGCTGGTTGCATCCAACCGGTTACGGCACGCTTGGTTATGGCTTGCCTGCCGGAATCGGTGCCAAGTTTGGTGCCCCGCAACGGCCCGGGTTGGTCTTGGTCGGCGATGGTGGTTTTCTCTACACCGCACAAGAGCTGGCCACGGCGGTTGAGGAACTCGACAGCCCGCTAGTGGTGTTGCTGTGGAACAACGATGCGCTGGGGCAGATTCGTGACGACATGCTCGGGCTGGATATCGAGCCGATAGGTGTGTTGCCGCGTAATCCGGATTTCGCAGCGCTGGCGCGTGCCTTCGGTTGTGAAGTGCGCGAGCCACAAAGCCTGGCGCAGTTGGAAGCTGATTTACACAGTGGTTTTGCCCATGCTGGCGTGACCCTGATTGAACTCAAACACACGTGCGCGCAGTAAGCGCAGGCGGGAGAGCATGATGCGATTTTCTGATGTGACTCGACGTATTGCCGGTGAAGGAGCTGCAGCCTGGGATATTCACTACCGCGCGCTGGCGCGCCAGGAACAGGGTGAAGATGTATTGCTGTTGTCTGTGGGTGACCCGGACTTCGACACCCCGCAACCGATTGTTCAGGCAGCCATCGACAGCCTCAACAATGGCCACACGCACTACACCGAAGTGCGCGGCAACCAGTTGCTGCGTGAGCGTATTGCCGCGCGGCATAACCAGCGCAGCGGAGCGAATGTTGAGGCTGAGCAAGTGGTGGTGTTGGCGGGCGGCCAGTGCGCACTTTTCAGTGTGGCGCAGTGTGTGCTCAATCCCGGCGATGAGGTGATTGTCGCCGAGCCGATGTATGTCACCTACGAGGCCGTATTCGGTGCTTGTGGTGCCAAGGTAATACCGGTGCCGGTGCGTGCCGAAAATGGCTTTCGCCTGCAGGCCGAAGATGTTGCGGCGCTGATCACGCCACGCACCCGGGCGATTGCTGTCAACAGCCCGCATAACCCGTCCGGTGCCAGCTTGCCCAAGGCTACGTGGGAAGCACTGGCGCAACTGTGTATTGGCAATGACTTGTGGCTGATCTCTGATGAGGTCTACAGCGAATTACTTTACGAAGGCGAGCACATCAGCCCGGCCAGTTTGCCGGGCATGGCTGAACGCACGGCTACGATCAACAGCCTCTCCAAGTCGCACGCCATGACCGGCTGGCGAGTCGGTTGGGTCGTCGCGCCGCGAGAGTTGGCCGATCATCTGACCAACCTGGCTTTGTGCATGCTCTATGGCTTGCCGGATTTCGTCCAGCACGCTGCGTGCGTTGCCCTTGAAACGCAACTGCCGGAGCTGGTCGCCATGCGCGAGGCTTATCGTCAGCGCCGCGATCTGGTGTGTGAGCGTTTGGCAGATTGCCCGGGCATTCGCGCATTGAAGCCCGATGGCGGAATGTTTGTGATGGTTGATATTCGTGAGACGGGTTTGTCCGCTCAACAATTCTCCAATCAACTGCTTGATGAATGCGGCGTGTCGGTGCTGGCGGGCGAGGCATTCGGGCCTAGCGCCGCCGGCCATATCCGCCTCGGTCTGGTGCTGGGCGAAGCGCCTCTGCGTGACGCATGCCAGCGCATCGCCCGCTTTGCCGCTTCACTGTGTGAGAAAAACCTTGAGGCGCAGGTGTAAGGTTCAGTCATCAGGTGATGAGCAGGCGGCGCGCCGCCTGCCCATTGCGCTAGACGTGAGCAGAAACAGTCGGCAGATCGAGCGACGTCCGCGCACAGTATTTTGTCGCAGTTGAAATGCTTGATTGCGCTGCATGCTGCCTGATCAGGCTTGGATCTTCGGGCTCCGCACAGGTGTCAGACGCTGGATTCTAACTCTGCTGTCCGCTTTGCATAACGCTGGCTGATGTCGTATAACTCGGGGTGGTTGAGCCCCTGCAGCGTGCGGCTGGCACTGCGTAAAAAATTCAAGTTTCCCGTCGCCAGTGCAGTGTTGAACCAGCTGATTGCGCCCGTCAGGTCGCCTTGTTCCAGCAGCCTTCCGGCGTAGCTGAATTGGCCTCGGAAATCGCCACCTTCCGCCGAGCGGCGGAACCATTCAAGGGCTGTTTGCGGGTCGGCGAGAACAACCGTGCCTTCCTCATAAAAGCGCCCGAGCAGGTTCATTGATTTGGCATGGCCCAGTTCTGCGGCTTGCTGATAGAGGCAGAATGCTTGTGCTAAATCAACCACGCCGGCGCGACCTGTAGCAAGCAAATTGGCCTGGTTATACATGGCCCAATCCAACCCCTTGGCTGCTGCTGTCTGATAGCAGTTCAGCGCAGCAGGCAAGTCCGTCGCGCCGCCCCAGCCATGCTCATGGCAACGGCCGAGCATGTTGATGGCCATGGAGTGACCGCGCGCAGCGGCAATAGAAAACCAGCGCCGGGCCAATGCCGGGTCGCGCTGAATACCATGCCCATCGAGCAATATCTGGCCGAGCAGCGCTTGCGCTTCAAGCTCGCCTTGAGCGGCGCAGGCAAGCAGCCACTGCGCAGTTTGCCGTGGGTTGTCGGCTGCAGTTGCGTTAGGGTTGTTGGATGCTTCTGGCTCGCGGCGGCGCAGCACATAGTCCACAGCGTTTAAACCTCGACCCAGCGGCGCAACAGGTTGTGATAACTGCCGGTGAGTTGGGTCAGTGCCGGGTGATCGGGCACATCCTGGGTGAGTTGCTGAATCGCGTTATCCATCTCGAACAGCAAGGCGCGCTGGCTGTCTTCGCGGACCAGACTCTGGGTCCAGAAGAACGAAGCAAAACGAGCGCCACGGGTGACCGGCGCCACCTTGTGCAGGCTGCTTGCCGGGTAGAGCACCAGATCACCAGCTGGCAATTTCACTTGCTGCACGCCGTAGGTGTCTTGAATGGTCAGTTCGCCGCCGTCGTATTCATCCGGGTCGCTGAAGAAAAGCGTTGATGACAGATCCGTACGCACGCGTTCAGCAGAGCCCTTGACCTGCCGCACGGCGTTGTCGATGTGGTAGCCGAAATCGTCCCCGGAGCGGTAACAGTTGAACAGGGGCGGGAAGACCTTGTTGGGCAAGGCGGCAGACATGAACAGCGGGTTTTGCCATAACCGCTCAAGCATGGCCTGGCTGATTTCCTTGGCCAGCGGGCTGCCTTCGGGCAACTGGATATTGTTCTTGGCTTGCGCCGACTGGTAACCCGCCGTGACTTTGCCATCCACCCACTGCGCCGCCTCAAGTGCCTCGCGAATACGCAGGACTTCGTCGCGGGTGAAGACTGCAGGTATGTGGACAAGCATGGAAAGCTCCAGATGGCTGAATGACAACGTGTGCCAAGAGGGGATACGGGTATTTGATAGGACGTGATACTAATTTAAATTTCTGTCAAATGCGAATCGTTAGTAATTGTAATTCGTTGTGATTGCGATTTAAGATTGGCGCTGAAATTCACAGGGGAGGTTGATTCATGCGTGGTGGAGTTGAAGGTAATCTGTTCAAAACGCGGCTTTTGGTTTCGGCGGTAGGTGCCGCCACCGCGATGTCTGCCGGTTGGGCGCAGGCAGAAGAGCAGAAAACATCCGATGAGGTGTTATCGCTGGGGTCAGACACTGTTACTGGCCAACAACAAGGCGAATACAAAGCTGAGTCGGCTTCGTCTAAATACACCGCGCCACTGCGCGAAACCCCAAAAAGCGTTACGGTCATTTCTGATCAGGTGATCAAGGATACCGGCTCGCTGAGCCTTGCAGATGCATTGCGCACCACTTCCGGCATCACCTTCGGTGCGGGCGAGGGTGGCAACCCTGCCGGTGACCGCCCGATCATTCGTGGCTTCAACGCCGAGAGCGATACTTTTATTGATGGCCTGCGTGATGTTGGCTCGCAGACCCGCGAGATCTTCAACGTCGAGCAGATCGAAGTCAGCAAAGGCCCGGGCTCTGCCTACACGGGTGCAGGTTCTACCGGTGGTAGCCTTAACCTGATCAGCAAGTCGGCGAAAATGGATGACTTCGGTGATGCCAGCTTCACCTACGGCTCCGACCAGACTCACCGCTATACGCTGGATGTGAACCGCAAGTTGGCGGACAACATCGCCGGGCGTTTGAACCTGCTCAAGCATGAAGCCAACGTCGCCGGTCGCGATGGTGTCGATGTAAGCCGCTGGGGCGTTGCGCCGACTATCACCTTTGGTTTTGATACGCCGACGCGTCTGACGCTGTCTTACTATCACCTTGAAACAGACGACATGCCTGACTACGGCATTCCTCTGACTGAGGCGAGCGCGAGCAACCCGATCCGTACACCGGTGAACACCGATGAAGATAACTTCTACGGTATCGACTCGCGTGATTACCGCGAAAGCACCAGTGATGCCGGCACGATCAAGCTTGAGCATGACCTGAACGACAACCTGACACTGAGCAACAACTTCCGCGCGGCGCGCACCACCCTCGACTACGTGGTGAGTAACCCGGATGACAGCCGTGGCAACGTCGATGATGGTTTTGTATATCGTTCGGCCAAGAGCCGTAACTCAACCAACGAAAGCTGGATCAACCAGACCGACCTCAAGGCCTTGTTCAACACCGGCAGCATCGAGCACACGCTGGTAACCGGTATCGAAATCAGCCGTCAGGGCGTGCATAACCGCCCTTATGTTGTGACTTCTGCGGTGAGTGGTTCTACCTGTAATGCGGCGTTGATTGCCAATGGCGACTGCACCTCGTTGAGCAACCCGAATCCGGATTCGGGCTGGACTGGCACCATCACCGACAGCCAGGCCTATACCGACACTGACACCGACACGTTGGCGGGTTATGTGTTTGATACGCTGAAATTCAACGAGCAGTGGTCGTTGAACCTCGGCTTGCGCTACGACGACTACGAGACCACCTCTAGCGGTTACAGCACTGGCGGTCGTACCACGCCAGCAGGTGATTTCAAGTACGAGAACAAAAGCCATTTCTGGAGCTACCAGACCGGTCTGGTGTTCAACCCGACTGAAAACGGCAGCATCTATGTGGCGTGGTCGACTTCCAGCAACCCGGCCGGTGAAACCGCGGGTGAAGGTGCGGACAGCCTGAGCGCCGCTGTTGAATCGCTTGAACCAGAGCGTAACCGTAACTACGAAATCGGCACCAAGTGGGACCTTTTCGACAACCGTCTGGGCTTGAATGCGGCTATCTTCCGCACCGAGAAAACCAACGCCCGTGTCGCCGATGTTGATGGCACCACACGCAATATCGGTGAAACCAAGGTTGATGGTTTCGAACTGGGCGCTACTGGCCAGATCACCCGTGACTGGCAGGTATTCGCCAGCTACACCTACCTCGATGGCGAGTTGGTGGACGGCGGCGCGGTCAGCGGCGTTGAAGGTGTATACGACGGCAACGATATCCCGAGCACTCCAGAAAACAGCTTCAGCTTCTGGACCACCTACAACATCACTCAAGACCTGAGTGTGGGGGCGGGCGCCAACTACGTCGATTCGCGTTTCGGCAACACCGCCAACACCATCGAAGTGCCTGACTACTGGCGCTACGATGCAATGGCCAAGTACCGTGTCAGCGAGTCGCTGGACCTGCAACTCAACGTGCAGAACCTGACCGACGAGCGTTATTACGATCAGGTTTACGCCAGCCACTACGCCCACGTTGCTGCTGGCCGTACGGCGCTGCTGAGCACCAACTTCCACTTCTGAGTGTCAGCGGTGTAACACAAACGGCCCCAGCAAAAACTGCTGGGGCCGTTTGCGTTTAGAGGGTTGATAGACCCCGGCGATTAACCTGCCTCCACAGGCGTCTGATCAATAATTTTGTCGAGATCGACAATTATTGTTCGAGTAATTTACCGCCCTGCGTGGTTTGTGCGAGTACAACGGCGATGTACTGGCGACCATCCTTGCGCTCGATAATGGCGCTGTCTGCGTGGTAATCACGCCATGTCCCAGACTTTCTGAACACCTGTGCATCGGGGTGAATGGTGTTCATGCCTTTAACGAATTTATGGTTGATTGCTGAGTCAGCCAGTATGTCTTTCATCACCGGGCAGTTTTCTGGCGAGGCCAACTCACTGCGTTCCAGCATGTAGTAAAAGCGTGCGACTTGCAGGCCACTCGCACCGTGGCTGACATGCTCCAGCGGATCACGTTTCCACGCACCCTCTTTGCCATATTCTTTGCCGACCCAAAGTCCGCCACCGGCGTCCTGGTCGTAGAGCTGATAGCGCTCAGACTGCAAAATCTCGGCAATGCGGGCAGGCCCCACAAGGTGGTAAAGCCTTGAGGCTTCAACATTGGATGAGTGCTTAATCATTGCATCCAACGAGGTGCGCAGTGATGGCGTCATCTCAAGGTTGCCCTGTGAGATTTCTTCGAACACCGCCAGCATGATCGCCAGCTTAGGCAA
Source organism: Pseudomonas sp. MS19 (assembly GCF_013277615.1). Taxonomy (NCBI): domain Bacteria; kingdom Pseudomonadati; phylum Pseudomonadota; class Gammaproteobacteria; order Pseudomonadales; family Pseudomonadaceae; genus Pseudomonas; species Pseudomonas sp. MS19. The sequence goes on from NZ_VBTO01000007.1 coordinate 116,764, forward strand.
GCTCGCCGCGTACAGCGTAGTGTCGCCGTTGATGTTGGCCATCTTCGGTTGTTTCACCTGGCTGATATCAACCAGTGTGATGGAGATTTTCTTTTGCTTCACCAATTGAGAAATCCCGCGTTTGTCGACCACTGAATCAAGCAGTGTCTGCAAGTGTGGGTCGGCTTGCTTGGGGAAATCCTGATCAGCTACAGCCGATGGTGCGGCATGTCCGGTAACGGCGGTAGTGCTCAAAGTGAACAGCATGCAGGTGGCGAAAAATAGTTTTTTAAACTGCATATTCAAGCCCTTTAGTAATGAGTAGTCGGGTCGATGGGTTGCAGTACGAAATGGTTATGTGCGCAGAGCCCCGCGTCGTCACTGGCCGTCAGTTTCAGGCTCAGTGGGCTCAAGGCATGCGGTGCCACGCCCCTGAACAGCGCCTCTTTCTCATGTAGGTTAAGCCAGCTTGGCAGCGCTGAACCGTCTGCCTGTTTGGCGCTCAGGTGTAAGCAGTCACTCGGGTCTGCTGCGGTGAATGTATTGCTGGGGATGCGAAATAACAGCTCTCTGCCGGGCATTACCGGAATTTCATCAAACGGCGCATTCAACTTCGGTGCTTCACCCGGATGTTCAACAATGCGGCGTTGATACTCAGTGCTGATCAGGCGGCTAAACACAATCCAGATAACGCCTAACACGGCGCATAACATCATCAGTTGAGCGATCCCCCAGCCCAGCCAGTGGATCGATGCGTAGATCAAACCCGCCTGAAATAAATCACCCAAGCGCCAAAATAAGGTGTCAATTGCGGTTTTGCCTTCAAACTTTTCCTCGTGGGTAACAGGCAAGAACAAGGTTTGACGCACGGTGTTAGTTATAGAGTAATCAAGGCTGTTATCCGTTACTTTGAGCAGGTAAATAAAACTGAAAACGGGTAAAAAACCGCCGAGGAAGTAGCCAATAGTCATCAGCACAGGCATAACTAGAATGGCCACCGGCATGCCGAAGTGAATGAATATCCGGCTGACCACAAATAGCTGTAACGCAAGTGCAATTGCTGTCACCCAGAAACTGAATTGGGCATACACCTGACCGATGTAATTTTGTCGCTGATGCAAATCTACAATGCCCAGACTGTCGACATGGTCGAGCAACGCCTGGGCAAAAATATATTCGCCGCTGCTGTTGATAATGTTCAGTATCAACGCGTAGCCAGCAATCAGTAGCAGCAGCTTGGAGTTAAACACCACGCTGATTCCGCCCAGCAGCCCGCTGGCTTTGGGTTGATATAAATGGCAGTCGATACAGCGTGAATCTTTCGGCACGGTGTTACGGGCAAAGTAGGGCAGTGCAGCGGTTGATGCGATCACCAGCGATGCCACCAGCAAGCCGCTGAGCACACCCGAATAGCTCAGCACCCAACTGGCGATTTGCGCACCCATCAAGCCGCCCACGGATGCGCCCATTAAAATGATCGGAAACAAACGCTTGCCGCTTTTGACATTGAACGAGCCGTTGGCGAACACCCAAAACTGCGCCACCATCACCACGCCATAAATCGATACCCAGACGTAATAGGCGTAGCCGATATTCATGCCAACTTGGTAACACGCGGCAAATATCAGTCCCATCGCAGCAAAGGCCAATGCCAGAATCATCACCAGCTTTTCACGCGAGACCGCACGAAACAGCGAGCTGTAAACCGGCATAAACAGCAACAACACCAAAGCCGCCAGTGCAGTTGAATAGGCTTTGGCGTCTGCAGATGCGGACGCAATAACCAGGGGTTCGCGCAGCTTTTTAAAGATGTAATACGAGATGATAATCAGGCCCGCATACAGCGCGAAAACGGCGACAGTGCGGCCCTCGCCAGCCCGTACCCGAGTGAAGAGGTTGAGCGTGCGCTCAAATAAGCTGAGTGTTTGGGTCATGGTTTATAGCCGAGCTGCCAAATGAAAACCGCCAGTGACACGCAGTCAATCGCGGTTAGGGAGTTTTGCCTTGTGGTCAACTACGGGGTTTTATCGGGATGCTGTGCTGCCACCAGTTTGGCTACACGGGCTGCCAGTGTTTGGTGTGCAACTGCCGAATTCACGCGCAGTACGTTGGATTGCACAACCACCAGATAGTGATACTTACGCTGCTTGGCGGGTGACTCGACAATCGCCAGTGAGGCGAGCAAGTTGCGTTTATTGCCTTTGTATTTGCCGCAGCTAAAGCCGGCTTCTTTTACGCAGCTGTAGAGCGAGCCAGATTTGAAGTAAATCGCATCGCCATACATATTGGGGTGCGAGGCATAACGAATCCGCCGTTCGGTGAGATACATCAGACGTTTGATTTCGATACTGGAAAACTGATCAACCAGTTTCCCGGCTTCCATCAGGTAGAGCAGTTTCATCAACTCGCGACTGGTGCCGTAACTGCTGGTGCCGGGAATACGTTGCTTACCGGTTCGGGTAAAAAAGCTGCCTTGGCGCAGTTTGCTGGTATCAATGCCCAACTCAATCAGCGGAGCATTCATGGCGTTGAGAAACACCTCGCCCAATTGTTTCTTGGGGGTGTTCTTTAGGTATGCCGCGCTTTCGCTATTCGGAGCGGGATAGCGCTTACCGAAGTGGCTCATCAATACCAGTTCTCGTTGCACCATAGCCGCCGCTGAGTTGGAGCTGGGCGACAGCATCCAGTCGAGGTATTCGTAAAGATTACCGCTGTCACCGGGGCGCAGTGGTGCGCGGCGCAAGGTGCGCTTTTCGACATTCCAGAACCGTACAGTGTGACTGTCACGCAGGCTGAACGAGTCGGCTACCACGCGGGTGTTTTTCAGAATCGCCTGGCGCTTGTCCGTGTCGTCGGGGTAGATGTCGCGCAGCTTGGCGAACAGGGCAACTGCGACCAACATTTTCCCTACGCTGCCGACGTTATCGCGAAAGCCTGGATTATGTTCTGCATACAGCGGTTTATCGGGGTCGGATAAATCCAGCAGACTGATGCTGTAACGGCTGGGTTGAGAGGGGATTAATTTGCCCAGCTTTGCACTCAACTGGCGGTCTGCGTTGGGCAATTCAACGGCGTTCTGTTGAGTGTCGAGCAGGCGCGGCATCACCGCTGGCGTGAGGAGTCTGGCGCCTTCATAGAGTTTTTTGCCTTTGATTAATCCGGCATCGCCCAGGCGGTAATATTCCAAACGGCGGATGCCGGTTTCGGGGTAGCCGTCGACGGGATAGGCGTAACTGAGGTCGGCGCTCAGCGTCAGTAAGCAGGCGCTAATACCACGCAAAAAATACTTCATGTTGGGCCTCATTCCTTGAGCGAATTATTCAGTGGGGCGTTTCAGGTCGACGGTTTTATGGGCGCTTTTGTTTAGCGCTTGATCCAGTCGCGTCAGACGGGTATCGAGGCTCGAAACCTTTGATTCCACCAACGGGCGAATCTGAAACAGCACGAATTGCTCATTGAGAAAGCCGAACTCGACATCGGCAATGGCGTGCGGATCATCGCTGAACCATTGGCCGACGTTATTGCTGAAGGTGATCAAATCCTTAACATTGCCTGCGCTCAACTGCCGGGCTTTGCCGCTCGCAGGCACCTGTGTGGCCCCACCGGATTTCAGCAGTACGGTTTTGTAAGGGGCGGTGGCACTGGTGTGCAGGTCGACATGGGCGCTGGCTTTATCAATCAGCACGCTTTGTGCGGACAATCCATCGACTCCGCCGGATACGCCCTCATTGAGAACCACCGTGAGCTTGTCGGGCTGCTGATTGAACACATCTGTTGTGACCAGTACCCCGGATTTATCCGACGCCACACTCTTGTGCAGCAGGATCGCAGTGTAAACGTGCTCCGGTTGGTTCATGCGGGCTTGCCGCCAGCCGAAAGCGCGCTCACTGAAAGGCGATGCCCAAACTTCGCGGATCGCGTGCAAGATCACGTCGAAGCCAACCGCATTGGTGACGGTTAAATTCAAACCCGCGCCAGTGAAACCGGGTAAGTCTTCAACGTTGGTGTCGCTGCGCACGAATACGCCGTAGCTGCCATCGGGGCCGAACTCTCGGCGCATTTTGCGTTTCAAGTCGGCGACAAATTCAGGGTCAAGTTTGACCGTCATGAACCAACTGCGCAGCTCGCTGAGCATCTTTCGCCGTGCTTGTGTTTTGGCGGTGCCGTGCAAGGTGTTAAGCGTTTTATATTGACTGCGAATCCACTCAAACATGCTTACGCCACTGGCATGTTGATTGTCGTCGAGCAGTTTTCTGAAGGTGCCAAATGGAATGGCCAAGCCAGGAGATACCTGGCCTGGGAACTGCTTACTCAGCTGCGCCACCTTCGCCGCTTTAGGGCCAACGCTGACGCCTGAGTCGCTGCTGTCTAACTCATTAGTTGAGCGCGCCAGGGTTTGTGTTAAATCGAGCTTGTCGGCATCGACAGTGATGGTCACGGCACTTTTCTGTTGGCCTGCGCTGGTCTGGCCAATCGCTTCATTGGCTGCCAGTTGACGAACCTCAACCACGCCGCCCGCACTGGCGAGTAACTCAATACGTTGACCGTAATGCGGTTTCAGCTTGGCTAATAATTGCGGGCCAACGACCACATTGGGCACGCCCAAATTCCGCGCGAGCAATTGCACATGTGACAGTTGGTTGCCCTCAAAAGCGGTGAGCAAACCGGTGACAGCGGGTAAATCGGCCAATGTTTCGGGCACAACCAGAATCAGCCCTTCAGGTGGTGTGCGTTTAGCCGCGAGCATTTGCGGTGTCAGTAGCAGGCCGCGGGCAACGCCGGGATTGAGTACGCGAAACCCGCGACTAACTGGCGTTTTAAAGAAGCGATGGCTGATACCACTGAGACGTGATGAGTCTTTATTCAGTTGGTTGAGCACCGCGGTGTATATCAGCAGCGGCGAGCCGCGTAAGCGATCCGGAATATAGTCATGCGCTTTAGGTTCGATCAGGCTGAAGCGTTGCACTTGGCCTTGGAAGAAGAACTGCAAGCGCCGCTCTGCCCAGACGGGGACGCGATCAAGGTCTTTTAACAAGCGTTGATAGGCGCCAGGGTTAATTCTTTATCCGCTGATTTCTGTGCTTGTTGGATACTGCTGTCGGCCTGTTGCAGCTCCGCTTCCGTGAGCAAGCCGACGCCGTAAAGCATGTCGTGACTGGCCGCTAGCAGGTTGAGCAAGTCGGCGCGACTCATGCGGGTTAATGTGTCGGGTGAGGCCAGTAATTGGCGACCTTTGGCAAAGACGATCTGCTCAAGTTGGGCGATTTGGTTGAACCGCTCAATACGGTTTTTGGGCGATTGCTCAATTTGCTCGCGTAGTTTCTTACTGGCGCTTGCCAGTACTAGATACTGCTGACCTGGCGTTTTGGCTGCAGACCACTGCTGCGCAAGCGAGGCAAAGATCGCCGGTTGGCTCTGGGCTAAATCAGCCACCACTTTGCTGATACGCTCAAAGGCAAATATTGAGTCAATGTGGGCCGCCAGGGTGAGCATCTGCTTGTGCACGCTGCGCCCTTGGTAATCGCGGGCAAACTCGCGCACGCGCTGTGCATCTTTAGCATCGAGTTTGCCGTGGATTTTATTGCGCAGCGTGCCAAAACGCGGCACTTGGTTTTGTATCGCCACCGCACTGCTGCGTACGGTGCTTAACAGTTGTTGGTCGCCACGGGTCGAGGGCAGATTTTTGACTGCTTCTAAGATCAGGGCGTAGCGCTCGGCTATCGGTTGGTTCGCAGCCGTGAGGCGGGTCAGAATCTGGTTGCCGACGCGCTCCTCGCTTTCTATCTGAAATGCGCCACGATAGAAGCGTGCTTTGCGCAGAATCCATCCGTCATCGACGTTAAGTAAGAATTGCTCGATCAGAATGGCTTGTAATTCACCGTCTGGCGAATAGTGCTCAGCGATGGATTTGGCGTCAGCATCGGCGAGTACATTGGCGATCAGGAATCCAGACTGGCGCATCTTTTTAGTTTTAGCGCTCCACTCACCATGCTGTTCACCGCCGCGCTTGCCGCAAGCGTATGGTTTGGGCGGCAGCACCCGGCCGTCGGCGCAAAACCAGCGCAGGCGCGCAAAGGGGCCGCGTGGCAAGGTTTTCATCTGGGTAATCCACGTGCGGTATTGGCTGGCTTGCAGCGCACTAACCTTGGTATCAGTGCTGACAGATGCAGCATTGAGGCCGCTACTGACCGCTAGAACCAGCGAAATCAGTACACCCCGACTGACGTGGGCGAGCAAACCTGGGGCGTTTTTCTGCGGACGAGCAGATACGTTCATGAACAATCCCTGTTCTGTGCAGCCTGACGGCCTGCGTGCGGTATTGCAGGGCCGGGTACGCACATGAGAGCCCGGCCATACAGTTGAATCCGGCGTGGCCTTCCTGGCCGCGCAAGCATCTTGGGGTTGCAGCAATGGGCGAACGGTTTGCGGCAGGACTTATCCTAATACCCTGCGCGCACTGTGTTGCGCCATGGTCGCACAGCGATTGGTTACTGCCTATGCAATGGGTGGAGACCTCGTCGAATGGTCTGCAATGGGCGTTAGCGAGTGCCAGGCAAGCCAAACGCCCACCGGCTCTCAGCTGTTAATGACCTCGACGTGATGGCAAGCCACTTGCCGCGAGTCGATCAGGCGCAGCTCGGGCAGTGTCTGTTCACACAGCTCGGTCGCATGCGGGCAACGCTTGTGAAATGCACAGCCCGATGGCGGATTGAGCGGGTTGGGCAGTTCGCCGACGATCTTGATTTTCGGTTTGTTCGGGTCTGCGTGAATGGCCGGCGTCGCCGAAAGCAGGGCTTTGGTGTAAGGGTGCAATGGCCGTTGGTAAATCAGCTCGCTGAGGCCCATTTCCGCCGGACGCCCCAAGTACATGACCAGCACATCATCGGCCACATGGCGCACCACCGAGAGGTTGTGCGAGATAAACACATAGCCGGTGTTGAACTCCTCTTGCAGATCCATGAACAGGTTGAGCACCTGCGCCTGAATAGACACGTCCAGTGCCGAGGTGGGCTCATCGGCAACCAGTACCTTGGGCTGCAAAATCATGGCCCGGGCCAGGGCAATACGTTGGCGCTGACCGCCGGAGAACATGTGCGGGTAGCGTTGGTAATGCTCGGGGCGCAGGCCTACTTGCTGCATCATTGCCTGGACTTTTTCGCGGCGCTCGCTGCGCGACAATTGGGTGTTGATCAACAGCGGCTCGGCCAACTGATCACCAATCTTCTGCCGTGGATTAAGCGAGGCATAAGGGTTCTGGAAAATCATCTGCACGTCGCGGCGCAAGCTCTTGCGTTGGGCCTTGCTCGCACCGGCGACCTCTTGCCCGGCGATTTTCAGGGAGCCTGAACTGGGCTCTTCAATCAGCGTGAGTGCGCGGGCCAAGGTGGATTTTCCGCAGCCGGACTCGCCGACCACCGCCAGGGTTTTGCCCGCTTCAAGTTCAAACGATACGCCATTAAGTGCGCGCACTTCGGCGCTTGGCTGGAACAAGCCACGGGACACCGAATAGTGGCGTGTGAGATCGCGGGCGGTGAGTACAGTCTGGGTTGGCGTGGTGCTCATTACGCCACCTCCGAATTCAGGTTGAGCGGATAAAAGCAGCGTACGGCGCCGTGGGCATGAGGAACCAGATCGGGTCGTTGGGCTTTGCAGTCACCCTGCGCATACGGGCAGCGCGGCGACAACAGGCAGCCGTGCGGTCGATCGAAGCGCCCGGGCACAATGCCTGGCAATGTGGCCAGCCGCTTGGCTCCCAATGAGTGCTCCGGAATCGCCTTGAGCAGTGCTTCGGTATACGGATGCTTGGGGCTGTCGAACAGCATCGGCACATGGCCCAGTTCTACCGCTTGCCCGGCGTACATCACGCACACGCGCTGAGCGGTTTCGGCGACTACGGCGAGGTCGTGGGTAATCAACACCAACGCCATATTTTGTTCGCGCTGCAAATCGAGCAGCAGCTCCATGATCTGCGCCTGAATCGTCACATCGAGTGCGGTGGTTGGTTCGTCGGCGATCAGCAGTTTCGGCTCGGCGGCAATCGCCATGGCAATGGCCACACGTTGGCTCATGCCGCCAGAGAGTTGGTGCGGATAGGCATCGAGGCGGCTGGCGGCAGCGGGTATTTCTACCCGTTCGAGTAGTTGCAGGGCGCGCTCGCGAGCGGCTTTGCCCTTGAGGCCCAGATGCTGCTGCAGCACTTCTTCTATCTGATAACCCACGGTGAAGCTGGGGTTGAGCGCGGTCATGGGGTCCTGAAACACCATCGACAAATCCTTGCCGACAATCTTGCGCCGTTGCTTGCCTTTGAGGCTGAGCATGTCGTGACCATCGAACTGCAACTGATCCGCCTTGACGATGCCGGGGGCTTCGATCAGGCCCATCAGCGCCATCATGGTGACCGACTTGCCCGAACCGGACTCGCCGACAATCGCCAGCACTTCGCCTTCGTTGACCTCGATATCGAGGCCGTCGACTACCGGCACTGCGTTAGCGTCACCGAAGCGCACGCTGAGATTCTTGATGTTAAGCAAACTCATGTCGGGCTCCTCAGACTGCGTTCTTGAGTTTCGGGTCGAGTGCATCGCGCAGTCCGTCGCCCATCAGGTTGATCGCCAGCACACTGAGCAGAATCGCCAGCCCCGGCAGCGTTACCACCCACCAGGCCCGCTCGATATAGTCGCGTGCCGAGGCTAGCATGGTGCCCCACTCAGGCGTCGGCGGTTGTACGCCAAGGCCGAGGAAACCGAGCGCCGCGGCGTCAAGAATTGCCGAGGAAAAGCTCAGGGTTGCCTGCACGATAAGCGGCGCCATGCAATTGGGCAGCACGGTGACGAACATCAGGCGCAGCAGGCCTGAACCGGCCAGGCGCGAGGCGGTGACATAGTCGCGATTCAACTCGCTCATCACCGCCGCGCGAGTCAGGCGTACGTAAGAGGGCAGCGACACAATCGCGATTGCCACCACGGTGTTGATCAGGCCAGGGCCAAGAATGGCGACGATTGCCACGGCCAGCAGCAGGGATGGCAACGCCAGCATGACGTCCATCAAGCGCATGATTGAGGGGCCAAGCAGGCGCGGGAAGAACCCGGCGACAAGGCCGAGCAATATGCCCGGCAGCATCGACATCAGTACCGAAGCCAGACCAATCATCAAGGACAGGCGAGCACCGTGAATCAGCCTTGAGAGCATGTCGCGGCCGAGTTCGTCGGTGCCGAGCAGAAACTGCATCTGGCCGCCTTCAAGCCAGGACGGTGGCGTGAGCAGAAAGTCACGGAATTGCTCGCTGGGGTTGTAAGGCGCAAGCCAAGGCGCGAACAGCGCACAGATGATCATGCCAATCATAAACAGCAGGCCGGCAACAGCGCCCTTGTTGTGGGCAAATGCCTGCCAAAATTCTTTAAGCGGTGAAGGATAAAGCAGGCTCTGATCGACTGCTTCCGGTGTCGTTGAGTGAGTCATGTTCAGGCCTCCTTAGCGCTGATGGCGAATGCGTGGGTTGGCCAGACCGTAGAGAATATCCACGATAAAGTTGACCAGAATGACCAGGCAGGCGATGAGCAAAATGCCGTTCTGGACCACTGGGTAATCACGCGCGCCAATCGACTCGATCAGCCATTTGCCGATGCCCGGCCAGGAGAAAATGGTTTCGGTGAGCACCGCGCCCGCGAGCAGGGCGCCAATTTGCAGGCCGAACACGGTCAGCACCGGAATCAGTGCGTTGCGCAGGCCGTGAATGAATACCACGCGCGCCGGCGATAAACCTTTGGCGCGGGCGGTGCGCACGTAGTCTTCACGCAGCACTTCGAGCATGGCCGAGCGGGTCATGCGGGCGATTACCGCCAGCGGGATTGTGCCGAGCACCACCGCCGGCAGGATCAGGTGGCGCAGGGCGCTGACAAACGCGCCTTCTTCATCGGACAGCAAGGTGTCGATAAGCATGAAGCCGGTGCGCGGTTCGATGTCGTAAAGCAGGTCGATACGACCCGATACCGGCGTCCAGCCGAGCCACACGGAGAAAAACATGATCAGCAGCAGGCCCCACCAGAAAATCGGCATGGAGTAGCCCGCCAGCGATATGCCCATCACCCCGTGATCGAATAACGAGCCGCGTTTGAGTGCTGCGATAACTCCGGCAATCAGCCCCAGCGTACCGGCGAATAACAACGCTGCCAGCGACAGTTCGAGGGTGGCCGGAAACAGCGTGGTGAACTCGTGCCAGACACTTTCGCGGGTACGCAGAGACTCGCCCAGATCGCCTTGGGCGAGGTTGCCGATATAGTCGAAATACTGCGCGTACAACGGTTTGTCCAAGCCCAGACGGTGCAGGGCTTCGGCGTGCATGGCGGGGTCTACGCGACGCTCGCCCATCATCACTTCCACCGGGTCTCCGGGGATCATTCTGATGAGGGCAAAGGTGAGGAGAGTCACGCCGAAAAAGGTGGGGATCAGCAGTCCCAGACGTCTGGCTATGAAGGACAACATGGTTAGAGGAAACTCCAGCGGTTTATTCGGGCAGCACTGCGTGGTGCAGCATTGTTGTTGTGCGTGTGTGGTGACAGTCGTGGTTTATCAGGTCGTTGCTTTCACGGTGTGCGGCTGACGCGGGCGAAGTTGTTGGAACCCATGGGGCTCTGCACGAAACCCTGAACATCGTTGCGCAGGGCGGTGAATTGCTTGGGGAAGGCCAGCGGAATCCACGGCGCCTCGTCGTGAAACACCGACAGCGCTTCGCGGTACAGGGCAATCCGTTGCGGGCGCGAACTGACGCGACGGGCTTCGGTGATCAGCGCATCGAAGTGTTCATCACACCAACCCGACATGTTTTCACCGGACTTGGCCGCGGCGCAGGACAGATTGGGCGTGAGGAAGTTATCGGGGTCGCCGTTGTCGCCTGCCCAGCCCATGAAAATCAAGTCGTGCTCGCCGCGCTTGGCGCGCTTGATCAGCTCACCCCACTCGAATACCCGAATATCGCTGTCAATGCCGATAGCCGCGAGGTCGGCCTGGAGCATTTGTGCGCCGATTCCCGGATTGGGGTTGGTCGGGCCGCCGCCTGGCCGGGTCCAGATCGACAGCTTGAGGCCGTCGCCATGACCGGACTCGACCAGCAATTGCCGCGCGCGCTTGGGGTCGTGTGGCCAGCCCAGCATTTGCGAGTCATGCCCCCAGAGCGTTGGCGGATAAGGCGCGACTGCCGGGCTGGCGCCGCCTTCACCGTATTGCGCTCGCAGGTAGGCGCTTTTGTCGAATGCCATGTTCAGTGCCTGACGCACGCGTACATTGTCCAGCGGTGTATGGCCGGTATTGATGGCAATATAGGCGGTGAGCAATGAGTCCAGCGATTGGATTTTGATGTTGCTGTCGGCTTTCAGCGCAGCAATATCGGTTGGGCGCGGATAGAGCGCAATCTGGCAGGCGCCGGCTTTGAGTTGCTGAATGCGCACGTTCGGGTCTGGCGTAATCGCGAACAGCAGCTTTTGAATCGCAGGCGCGCCATCCCAGTAATCGGCGTTGGCGTGAAAGCGCACCTGAGCATCCTTGGCGTAACGGTCAAACACAAACGGGCCGGTGCCAATCGGCAACTTGTTGAGCTGGCCGGGCTTACCTGCTGCCAGCAACTGGTCGGCGTATTCGGCGGAATAGATAGAGCTGAAGCCCATGGCCAAGTTGGCCAGAAACGGCGCTTCGGCATGCTTCAGCGTGAACCGCACTGTGTAGGCGTCTGGCGCCTCAATGCGCTCGATCAACTCGGCCATGCCCATCGATTCGGCGTACGGGAAGCCTCGCACGGCTTTGTCGTGCCAGGGATGTTGCGGATCAAGCTGGCGTTGAAAACTCCAGAGCACATCGTCGGCATTCAACTCGCGGCTCGGGGTAAACCATTCGGTGTGATGAAACTTGACCCCGTGGCGCAAGTGAAAGGTGTATGTCAGGCCATCTGCGCCAACCTCCCAGCTTTCGGCCAACGCGGGCGCAAGTTCGGTGGTGCCGGGAATGAAACGCACCAGGCGCTCGAACAGTGTTTCGGCAGTCGCGTCTGCGGTTGTCGCGGCAGTGTACTGCACCAGATCGAAGCCTTCGGGGCTGGCTTCGGTACAGACCACCAGTGAATTCTTGTCATCAGCCATTGCCGGCGCGGCCAATGGCAGGGCGGCGAGCAGCAGGCTGGTAAATAGCAACAGTGACGGCTTGGGCATTGAGTGATACCTGTGGCGATTCGGTCTGCGCAGCGTCACCACGTCGGTAACGAGCGCCCGATTGGCGGACCGGAGGATAACCGGCCCGCCAACTGCTTCGCGGGTTACTTCTCGACGCTTACGCCGTAAAACGAGTTGAGACCGAATGGACTGATTTTGAAGTCCTTGACGGTTTTGCTCATCGGTTGGAACACGGTTGAGTGAGCGACCGGTGTGATCGGTACGTTCTTCTTGAGGATCTGCTGGGCTTCCATGTAGAGGGCGCTGCGCTGATCCTTGTCATTGAGGGTCTTGGCTTTTTTGACCTTGGCGTCGAAGTCCTTGTCGCACCAGCGGCTGTAGTTGTTGCCGCCAATGGCATCGCAACCGTATAGCACGCCCAGCCAGTTGTCCGGGTCACCATTGTCGCCAGTCCAACCGATCAGCAGGGCGTCATGCTCGCCGGCCTTGGCGCGCTTGTTGTACTCGCCCCATTCGTAGCTGACGATCTTGGCCTTGATGCCAATTTTCGCCCAGTCGGATTGCAGCATTTCCGCCATCAGCTTGGCGTTGGGGTTGTACGGGCGCTGAACCGGCATGGCCCAGAGCGTGATCTCGGTGCCTTCCTTAACGCCGGCTGCCTTGAGCATGGCCTTGGCTTTTTCCGGATCGTAGGCAGCGTCCTTGATACTGGTGTCGTAGGACCATTGCGTCGGCGGCATGCTGCCAACTGCCAGCTGACCGGCACCCTGATACACCGCGTTGATGATCGCCTGCTTGTTCACCGACATATCAAGCGCCTGCCGCACTTCGAGTTTGTCGAACGGCGCATGCTCTATGTTGTAAGCGATGTAGCCGAGGTTGAAACCGGCCTGCTCAGGCATTTGCAGCTTGGGCTCTTTTTGCAGCGATTCGATGTCTGCTGGGCGGGGGAATACAGAGACCTGACATTCACCGGCTTTAAGCTTTTGCATGCGCACCGAGGCGTCGGTGTTGATGGCGAAGATCAGGTTGTCGATCCTCACATCCGCAGGGTTCCAGTACTCTTTGTTACCGGTGAAGCGGATTTGCGAGTCTTTCTGATAACGCTTGAATACGAACGGACCGGTGCCGATTGGCTTCTGGTTGATGTCGCTGGCCTTGCCCTCTTTGAGCAACTGCGCGGCGTACTCTGCAGACTGGATAGAGGCGAAGCTCATGGCCAGGTTCTGGATGAATGCAGCGTCAACCGAGTTGAGCGTGAAGCGCACCGTCATGTCGTCGAGCTTGTCGATCTTGGCGATGTTCTGGTCCATGCCCATGTCGGTGAAGTAGGGGAATTCAGTTGGGTAAGCTTTGCGGAACGGATCGTCTTTGTTGAGCATGCGCTTGAATGTAAACAGCACGTCGTCAGCATTGAACTCGCGGCTTGGCTTGAAATAGTCGGTGGTATGAAATTTCACGCCGGGGCGCAGGTGAAAGGTGTAGTTGAGACCGTCATCGGTCACTTCCCACTTCTCTGCAAGCCCGGGGATGACTGCGGTGCCGCCGCGCTCAAACTGGGTCAAACGGTTGAAAACAGTCTCTGCTGCAGCGTCGAAGTCAGTGCCGGTGGTGTACAGCGCAGGGTCGAAACCTGCAGGGCTACCTTCTGAGCAAAACACCAGATTGCTGGCTGCCTGAGCGAGTGGCGCAGTGGCGATCAGCCCGGCTACCAGCATCGCTTGTATGACGGCGTTCTTACGCATAAAAACCTCATAGTTGTTGTGGTTATGTATTGAGGGGTCTCTTGTGAAGACCTTGCAAGAAACTATGCAGGGCACGTGCCTGAGGCAAGCCCCCTGATGAAAATAGCTTAGCAACTGTGAGCGGGGTGTAAGGCGTTGTCGCATATTCGACATTTCGCGTCTAACAGCTGGCAAAACGCCGCTATCTTGCGAGAGCGGCGTTGTTTGCAAACGGTGCGTGTTGCGCACGCGTGGTCAAGGCATCTGCACTTCAATGGCGCCATCGGCGTTTACCGTTACCTGGCTGCTGCCGCCCTCTATCTCGGGCGTTGGCGCTGAGTCCATCATCATTGCGCCTTTTGCGCGCATCATCATCGGTGGCTGAAAACCTGAAGTATTGAGGTTCAGGCTGACCAGTTTGTAGCCACTGCCACCGAGTGCTTCGGTGGCCAGTTGTGCGCGTGCCTTGAAGGCGTCAACCGCCTCTTTGATCAGCTTGTCCTCTTCGGCTTTGCGGGTCTTGTCGGCGATGCTGAAACTCATGTTACCCATGCTCATATTTTGCAGCATTTCGCCCGAGAGCTTCGACAGGGCAGCGAAGTCGGCACTTTCCAGGCGCACTTCACCGCGCTCACGCCAGCCAGTGATTTTCTGGCGTTTTTCGTCGTAAAGCGGATAACTGTTGCGACTGCCCAGCGCAACCTTCACGCCTTCTGCCTTGCGCGCCTGCTCCAGCGCCTTGTTCAGGTTACGGGTGATTTGCGCCCCGAGTGCGGCGGGGTCGGCGTCTTGCGCTTCGCTGTAGAGCGTTACCTGCATGAGATCGTGGGCAATTTCGTGGCTGACCTCGGCACGCAATGAAACCTGGTTGTAACGCGGCTCATCGGCCTGAGCCGCCGTCGCCAGCGTCAGAACGGCGCTGCTCAGCACCAGGCTTTGGGTCAGGCGGGCAAGACGAGAAGATGTTCGCATGGGTATTCCTTGAACAATGGTAATAAGTTGGCTTGCGACTGATCGCAAGGTTCTGCTCAGAGTAGACGGGCCAGGTTTTCAAAACGGGTTAAGCACCGTTAAAAATATTTTCTGCTCTGCCAGCGTTGCCGGTCAGAGGCTCCGGTAGTTGGGCAGTGAGTACTTGCATGCGGCGTGTTGCCGCATCAAGCAGCGGCGAGCGTTGGTTATACTCGCATTGCTCGGTTGCCGAGCTTTTTGGAGTGCATATGCTCGCCCCGGTTCCACTACTTTCCGCAAGCCGTCAGAATCTCTGGCGGCTGATCCTGATCCGCTTTCTGGTCCTCGCCGCACAAGCCGGTTCGGTAGGTCTCGCCTATAAATCCGAGTTATTGCCGCTGCCCTGGTTTGAACTCAGCGTGACGCTGTGCATCTCGTTGCTGCTCTGCGTGTTCACCATGATCCGCCTGCGCGGCCCCTGGCCGGTTACCGAGCTTGAGTACGCCGTGCAGTTGGGCCTGGATTTGGTGATTCATAGCGTCCTGTTGTTTTACTCGGGCGGTTCGACCAATCCGTTCGTGTCCTATTATCTGGTACCGCTGACCATTGCTGCGGCCATCTTGCCCTGGCTGTATACCCTGACGCTGTCTGGGCTGGCGCTCGGCGGCTACACGCTGTTGCTGGTTTGGACGCACCCGCTTGAGGTGCCGTCTGAGCCGCGTCAGAGCTTGCTGATTTATGGCATGTGGCTGAGCTTTGCCCTAGCGGCGGCGTTGATCACCTTCTTTGTGTCACGCATGGCCGGTGAGCTGCGTCGTCAGGAAGAACAGCGCGCGGAACGTCGGGAGGAAGGCCTGCGCGATCAGCAATTACTCGCCGTGGCCACGCAGGCAGCGGGCGCGGCGCACGAACTGGGTACGCCGCTGGCGACCATGAGTGTGCTGATCAAAGAGCTGCGTCGTGAGCATCCGGAGCCCATGCTGCAAGAAGATCTGGCGGTGCTGCAAGAACAGGTCAAGCTGTGTAAGGACACGCTGCAGCAACTGGTTAGAGCCGCAGAGGCTGACCGACGTCAGGCGATTGTCGAGCAGTCCAGTGTAGACTGGCTCGAAACCACGCTTAACCGCTGGCACCTGATGCGTCCCGAGGCGAGCTACCGTTATCAATGTCTGGGCCGCGGAACACCGCCCCGGCTGATGCCTCCGGCAGACCTTACGCAAGCGTTGCTCAATTTGCTCAATAACGCCGCCGATGCCTGTCCTGAGAAGTTGGATATACGCCTCGACTGGGATCACCAGTGGCTGCAACTGAGCATCCGCGACTTTGGCGCGGGCGTGCCGTTGGCCATTGCCGAGCAGCTTGGGCGGCCGTTCTTTACCACCAAGGGTAAAGGTTTCGGTCTGGGCCTGTTTCTTAGTCAGGCCAGCGTGACCCGCGCCGGTGGCACAGTTAAGCTTTATAATCATGAAGAGGGCGGCACCCTCACCGAGTTGAAGTTGCCGCGCTCCTACGGCTCAGCCTGAGGCCGACCAGCAAGGAGTATCAAATGTCTGATGAGGCGCTGTTTGAAGGCGACGAGCAACCGCACCTGTTGCTGGTTGACGATGATCCGACCTTTACCCGCGTCATGGCGCGCGCCATGAGCCGCCGTGGTTTGCGTGTGTCGATTGCCGGGTCTGCCGAAGAAGGCCTGACCCTGGCCAGCCATGACTTGCCCGACTATGCCGTGGTCGACCTGAAGATGGACGGCGACTCCGGTCTGGTGCTGCTGCCAAAATTGCTCGAGCTGGACGCAGAGATGCGTGTGGTGATCCTGACCGGCTACTCCAGCATTGCCACTGCTGTTGAGGCGATCAAGCGCGGGGCGTGCAATTACCTGTGCAAACCTGCCGATGCCGATGACGTGTTGGCCGCGTTGCTGACCCAGCATGCCGATCTCGATTCGCTGGTGCCGGAAAATCCGATGTCGGTGGACCGTCTGCAGTGGGAGCACATTCAGCGGGTTCTCGCCGAACACGAAGGCAATATCTCAGCCACTGCGCGGGCGCTGGGTATGCACCGGCGAACCTTGCAGCGTAAATTGCAGAAGCGTCCGGTTCGTCGTTAAGCGATTAAATATTTCACCCGCAGCCAGCTATCCAGATAGTTGGCTTGCTATCATTAGCCTCATTCAGTTCGGCGCCTTTGCGTCTGTTTTTTGAGGCTTTCATGTTCGCAGTCTTTCAGCAAACCATCAGCATCACGGCACCGGTGTTCGTCATGCTGTTCCTCGGCCTGGGTCTGCGTCGGCTGGGTTGGATTGACGCTGCGTTCATCAATACGGCCTCGGCACTGGTCTTTCGCGCGACCATGCCGGTGCTGCTGTTTCTCGGTATTGTCCAGGCCGATCTTAAAACCGCATTGCAGCCGGCTCTCATTGCCTACTTCATCGGCGCGACCATTGTAAGTTTTCTGCTTGCCTGGGCCTGGGCACACTGGCGTTGCCCGCAAGAAGACCGCGGAGTCTTTGTTCAGGGCGCGTTCCGCGGCAACAACGGTATTGTCGGCCTGGCACTGGCCACAAGCATGTACGGCGACTACGGTCTGGCGGTGGGCAGCGTATTGGCCGGTGTGGTGATCTTTTGCTACAACGTGCTGTCGATCATCGTGCTGGCCATTTATGCGCCAGGGGTGAAGTCGGACTTCGTGGCAATCGTGCGCAGCATTGTCACCAACCCACTGATTATCGGCGTCGCGCTGGCGATTCCGGTGGCCTACTGGCAACTGCAATTGCCAGAATGGCTGCTAACGTCGGCGGGCTATTTTGCGCACATGACCCTGCCGCTCGCCCTCATCTGCATCGGTGGCACGCTGAGCCTGGCCGCGCTGCGCAAGAGCAGCTCGATAGCGCTGAGTTCGAGTTTGATGAAGCTGGTCTGGTTGCCTTTGGTGACAACGCTGGGGGCCTGGCTGTTTGGCTTTCGCGACGCTGATCTGGCTATCCTGTTTCTCTACTTCGCCAGCCCGACCGCTGCGGCCAGTTATGTAATGGCGCGCGAAGTGGGTGCCAACCACGAGCTGGCCGCGGCGATTATAGTGATCAGCACGCTGCTGGCGGTGATCACCGTTAATCTCGGGTTATTGCTGATGCAGGCGATTGGCTGGGTTTAAACTTTGTAGCTGCTCAGGATTGCTTTCGTTCGCTGACGTAGCGACTGAACGCATCGAAGTCGGTTGTGCAAAGTAGGTGGGCGATGGAGTGGACCTCTTCAGCAGGCCAATCCCACCAGGCCGACGCTTGCAGCATCTGCCTAACAGGTTCTTCAAAGCGCCAGCGGATCAGACGAGCAGGGTTGCCGCCAACCACGGCATAGGCCGGAACGTCCTTGGTGACAACTGCGCCCGCCGCAACAACTGCACCGTCGCCGATGGTGACGCCGGATAGAATCATCACGTTTGAGCAAATCCAGCAGTCATTGCCAATGACTACATCGCCATTGCTGATGATTGAGTCCTGGATGCCTGCCAGCTCTTTTATCTGCAACGGGAACGGGTAGTTGCTGATCCAGTCGGCGCGGTGATGGCCACCCAGATAGATATTCACACCGCCAGCGATAGACGTGTAAGCGCCAATGCGCAAGGTTGTGCCGTTATCCCAGTCATGCACCTCGGGGTTGCCATAAGTGCCATCGCCAAAGGTATATTGCGGGTAGCGCTCCTTAAGGCGTTGAGTGCCTCTGTAGAGTTTTGGCGTGTTGCGGATTCGCTTTCTGGCGCTGCGATTTAATAATTTTTTTATGAACCTCATCTTGACCAGTCCTTGAGGTGGAATGCTAGCCCGCGATGTAACAGAAGTATCACAAAAGGCAGAGCAGGCTATCTTAAGTCCTTCTGTTAAAGCTTGTGTTCAAAAAAATTAAATTTCAGCGAAGTACACGGTACAAGCGCAATTTGATCAGCGCCGGCAAATAAAAAAGCCGGGCATCGCCCGGCTCCTTCAACCACGGTTCAGCATTTACTGTTTCGAGTACTCGTCAATCACTTCCTGGGCTGCGCGAAACGCGTCGACTGCGGCCGGAACCCCGGCGTAGACGGCACAATGCAACAGCGCTTCGCGAATTTCTTCGACCGTGCAGCCGTTGTTAAGGGCGCCGCGTACGTGGCCTTTCAGTTCTTGCGGGCACTTCAATGCAGTCAGTGCCGCCAGCGTGATCAGGCTGCGGGTTTTGCGCGGCAAGCCTTCGCGGTTCCAAACGCCGCCCCAGGCGTGATCGTTGACGAAGTCCTGCAGCGGCTGGCTGAACTCAGTTGCGTTGTTCAGCGCGCGGTCAACGAAACTGTCGCCCATGACTTCGCGGCGGACTTGCTGGCCATCCAGAGGTTTGTCGGTCATTTAAAGCTGCCTCTTTATTAGTTTGCCGTACGCTGTTTGTGCCAGCTGCGAGCCGCCACTACCAGCAGTGTCAGTGCCGTCAACGGGATTACATAACCGATCATGGCGTGGCCGAAGGTTTCCACGGCAGGGCGCCCTGTGGCGAACAGCACCAGATACAGGGTGTAGGCGCCGTAGTACGCGAGGAACAGCAGGCCTTCCCAGCGGTTTATGCGGTAACCGGTGAAGAAGATCGGCAAGCAGGCAACTGCTACGGCGATCATTACCGGGAAATCGAACGCCAGTGCATTGGGTGATACCGAAATCGGGCTCGGCGAAACCAGAGCCGCCAGACCCAGCACGCTGAGCAGGTTGAACAAGTTGCTGCCGACTATGTTGCCCACGGCAATGTCGCGCTCACCTTTGAAGGCCGCCAGTATCGAGGTGGCCAGCTCAGGCAGGGAGGTGCCAATAGCAATGACGGTCAGGCCGATTACCAGCTCCGACAGGCCCAGAGCGCGGGCCAGCGTCACGGCGCCTTCAACGAGGAAGTGTGATCCACCCACCAGCAGGACCAGGCCCACTACAATCAGGACCAGATTGATCAGCCAGGCATAAGGTTTGGCGGGCTCGTTAAGGCCAAACTCGGCCGCGAACTCATCGTCCGGCTCGTCGAGGCTGTTGCGATTGCTGCGGATCAGGAAGAAGGTATAAGCCACAATGCCGGTGAACAAGATTGCCCCGTCGATCTTGCTCAGCTCGCCATCCCATGCCAGACCAAACGTGAGCAAGCTCGCGCCGATCATCAGTGGCACGTCCATGCGGATTAACTGACGCGAGACAATCAACGGTGCGATCAGTGCGGTTGCGCCGAGCACCAGCAATACGTTGGCGATATTGCTGCCGACCACGTTACCAATCGCCAGATCGCCGCTGCCATTCATTGCCGCTTGTACGCTCACGGCTGTCTCGGGTGCGCTGGTGCCGAACGCGACAACGGTCAGGCCGATAACCAGAGGCGGAATACCGAATTGCGCGGCCAGCTTGGCAGCGCCGCGAACCAAAACTTCCGCACCACCGACCAGTAAAACCAGGCCGGCAATCAGGTACACAAAGGTCATTAACGTCATATCAGCGAGCTCCGAAAAAGTGCCGCTAGTGTAGTGATCCGTTTAGCCTGCGCCAGTGGGCGCAAATGCTGTTTGGTTACCAGATGTAAAGCTTGCAAGTCATTACTCCAATTGTTCAACACGCACCGTTGCAACCCCTTCGCGAAGCATATCCAACTGCTCGGCGGCGTGCTTTGAAAGGTCGATTATCCGACCTCGCGCATACGGCCCGCGATCATTGATCCGCACCACTACGCTCTTGTCATTGCGCAGATTCGTCACCCGCACGCGGCTGCCAAAGGGCAGGGTGCGATGTGCGGCCGTCAGGGCGTTTTGGTTGAACGCTTCGCCACTGGCGGTTTTCTTGCCGTGATGCCGCGCGCCGTAATAAGACGCCTTGCCCTCTGCGCTGTAGCCACCGGTCAATGTATGGCTGGCGCACCCGCTGAACAGGGCGACTAGTGTCAGCAGCAATGCAAAACGCAACATGGGTTGGACTCCTGAGAACTCAATAAAACGCCGGGCATGCCCGGCGTTTTAACTGCAACGATGGCTTTATCAGCCTTCGAGCTTCTTCTTCAGCAGTTCGTTCACTTGTTGCGGGTTGGCTTTGCCTTTGGAAGCTTTCATGGCCTGGCCCACAAAGAAGCCGAACATCTTGCCGCGTTTGGCTTCTTCAGCCGCACGGTATTGCTCAACCTGCTCAGCGTTAGCGGCGAGCATCTCGTCCAGCATCGACTCGATGGCGCCACTGTCGGTGACTTGTTTGAGGCCTTTGGCTTCGATGATCTGGTCGGCCGAGCCTTCGCCGGCGGCCATGGCTTCAAAGACCATCTTGGCAATCTTGCCGGAGATGGTGTTGTCTTTGATGCGCAGAATCATCCCGCCCAGTTGCTCGGCGCTAACCGGCGACTGCTCGATCTCCAGGTTGTCTTTGTTGAGCAGGCTCGAAAGCTCGCCCATTACCCAGTTGGCTGCCAGTTTCGGGTCGGCGCAAATCTGTTGCACCGCTTCGAAGTAGTCGGCCATCTCGCGGCTGGCGGCCAGCACGCTGGCGTCATACGCCGACAAGCCGAACTGCGCCTCGAAACGCTCGCGCTTCTGCACCGGCAATTCCGGCAGCGTGGCGCGCAAAGCTTCCAGATAGCTTGGCTCAATGACGACCGGCAACAGGTCCGGGCAAGGGAAGTAACGGTAGTCGTTGGCTTCTTCCTTGCTGCGCATCGAGCGCGTCTGATCCTTGTTCGGATCATACAGACGGGTTTCCTGAACCACTTTACCGCCGTCTTCGATCAGCTCGATCTGGCGCTGCACTTCGTGGTTGATCGCCTTCTCGATGAAACGGAACGAGTTGACGTTCTTGATCTCGGCGCGGGTGCCAAATTCAGCCTGGCCTTTGGGACGAACCGACACGTTGCAGTCGCAACGCAGCGAGCCTTCGGCCATGTTGCCATCGCAAATGCCCAGGTAACGCACCAGCGCATGGATGGCTTTGACGTAGGCAACCGCTTCCTTGGCGCTGCGGATGTCCGGCTCCGAGACGATTTCCAGCAACGGCGTGCCAGCACGATTAAGGTCGATGCCGCTCATGCCCTGGAAGTCTTCGTGCAGGCTCTTGCCGGCATCTTCTTCAAGGTGCGCGCGGGTGATGCCGATGCGCTTGACGGTGCCGTCTTCAAGGGTGATATCCAGATGACCGATGCCGACGATTGGGTCGTCCATCTGACTGGTCTGATAACCCTTTGGCAGGTCCGGGTAGAAGTAGTTTTTACGGGCGAAAATATTGCGCTCGGCAATGTGCGCATCAATCGCCAGGCCAAACATGCAGGCCATGCGCACGGCTTCGGCGTTGAGCACCGGCAAGGTGCCTGGCATGCCCAGATCAACCAGGCTGGCCTGGGTGTTCGGTTCGGCACCAAAGGTGGTGGCGCTGGCCGAGAATATCTTCGAGTTAGTCGCGAGCTGTGCGTGGATTTCCAGCCCGATCACGGTTTCCCATTGCATCTGAGTGATCCTTAAAATCCAGCTGGCACGCGAGTGTGCCAATCAGTGACTTGTTGATATTGATGCGCAACGTTGAGCAGCCGGCCTTCCTGGAAGTACGGTGCGAGCAGTTGCACGCCCACCGGCAGACCGTCGACAAAGCCTGCTGGCATCGACAAGCCGGGGATACCGGCAAGGTTAGCGGTGATGGTGTAGATGTCTTCGAGGTAAGCAGCAACCGGGTCGTTGTTCTTCTCGCCGAGCTTCCACGCCGGGTTTGGCGTGGTTGGGCCGAGAATTACATCAACGTCATTGAAGGCAGCGACGAAGTCGTTCTTGATCAGGCGGCGGATCTGCTGAGCCTTGATGTAGTACGCATCGTAATAACCAGCCGACAGGGCGTAGGCACCGACCATGATCCGGCGCTTAACTTCAGCGCCAAAACCTTCGCCGCGTGAACGCTTGTAGAGGTCTTCAAGGTTCTGCGGGTTTTCACAGCGATAGCCGAAGCGTACGCCATCAAAACGCGACAGGTTGGAAGACGCCTCAGCCGGGGCGATCACGTAGTACGCGGCAATAGCGTTCTGGGTGTTTGGCAGGCTGATGTCTTTAACTGTGGCGCCGAGTGCTTTCAGTTGCTCGACAACGGCCATCACGGCATCGGCGATGCGGCTGTCGAGGCCAGCGCTGAAATACTCTTTCGGCAAGCCGACGCGCAGGCCTTTCAGCGGTTGCGTCAGGGCTGCCAGATAATCATCAAGCGGTTGGTCGACGCTGGTGGAATCTTTCGGATCGAAGCCGGCCATGGCTTGCAGCATCAGTGCGCAGTCTTCGGCGGTGCGGGCCAATGGGCCGCCCTGATCGAGGCTGGAGGCATACGCGATCATGCCCCAGCGCGACACGCGACCATAGGTTGGCTTGAGGCCGGTAAGGTTGGTCAGTGCCGCAGGCTGGCGGATCGAACCGCCGGTATCTGTGCCGGTGGCTGCTGGCAGCAGGCGTGCGGCCACAGCAGCGGCAGAGCCGCCCGATGAGCCGCCGGGAACACGTTCAAGGTTCCACGGGTTCTTCACCGCGCCGAAGTGGCTCGACTCGTTGGCCGAGCCCATGGCGAATTCGTCCATGTTCAACTTGCCAAGCGTGACGGTGCCAGCCTCGGCGAGCTTTTCGACTACGGTGGCGTTATAAGGCGCCTTGAAGTTGCCGAGAATCTTCGAGCCGCAACTGGTGAGGATGTCCTGCGTGCAGAACAGGTCCTTGTGCGCAATCGGCGCGCCCAGCAACGGGCTGGTGTCACCGTCAGCGCGACGCTGGTCAGCGGCCTTGGCCTGGCTCAGTGCCAGGTCTTCGGTGACTGTAATAAAGCTGTTGAGCTGCGGGTCGAGTTGCTGAATACGCGCCAGCAGGCTGCGCGTCAGTTCTTCGGCGGAAAATTGTTTAGCGGCGAGTCCGCGGGCGATCTCGGCCAGATTCATTTGATGCATGCTGGGCGTTTTCCCTTACTCGATGACTTTCGGAACGAGGTACAAGCCGTTTTCTACGGCTGGCGCAATCTTCTGATACGCTTCGCGATGATTTTCTTCGGTTACTTCGTCGGCTCGCAGGCGCTGAGTCGTTTCGAGCGGGTGAGCCAGCGGCTCAATGCCCGTGGTATCGACTGCCTGCATCTGGTCGACGAGTCCGAGGATGCTGTTGAGTGTCTCTGTAGTTTGCGGAATTTCGCTGTCATTCAAGCTTAATCGTGCAAGATGAGCGATTTTTTCCACTTCGGAGCGATCAAGCGCCATCGGGTTCTCCATGGAAAGGCGGTCGTCAAGACGGCCAGTTGAAGTGTGAACGGGTTGCCATGCATCGGAAAATGCAGGGAACGGATGCAGTGAACTGGCGGTCAAACGCCGCGATGTTGGGCTCTAGTGCCCAGAAAACAGGCAATCTAACACATTGGTGCCTTGCTCAAAATCCCTACCGTTGTTAGAGTTTGCCGCACTTTTTTACCCACGCGTTTCCTAGGGTCCCATATCCCATGTTCAAAAAACTGCGTGGCATGTTTTCCAGTGATCTTTCGATTGACCTGGGCACTGCCAATACCCTTATTTATGTGCGCGAGCGCGGTATCGTCCTGAATGAACCGTCTGTCGTCGCAATTCGTACCCACGGCAACCAGAAAAGCGTTGTCGCGGTCGGTACTGAAGCCAAACGTATGCTGGGTCGTACTCCAGGCAATATTGCGGCTATTCGCCCGATGAAAGATGGCGTTATTGCCGACTTCAGCGTTTGCGAAAAAATGCTTCAGTACTTCATCAACAAGGTTCACGAGAACAGCTTCCTGCAGCCCAGCCCGCGTGTGCTGATCTGCGTGCCGTGCAAATCCACCCAGGTGGAGCGCCGTGCCATCCGTGAGTCGGCCCTTGGTGCTGGCGCCCGCGAAGTGTTCCTGATTGAAGAGCCAATGGCGGCTGCCATCGGTGCCGGCTTGCCGGTTGAAGAAGCACGCGGTTCGATGGTTGTAGATATCGGAGGTGGTACCACTGAAATCGCTCTGATCTCGCTTAACGGTGTGGTTTACGCAGAGTCGGTTCGTGTCGGTGGTGACCGTTTCGATGAAGCCATCATCACCTATGTTCGCCGTAACTACGGCAGCCTGATTGGTGAGTCGACTGCTGAGCGTATCAAGCAGGAAATCGGCACGGCTTACGCCGGTGGCGAAGTTCGCGAAGTTGATGTGCGTGGTCGCAACCTGGCTGAAGGTGTTCCGCGCAGTTTCACACTGAATTCCAATGAAGTGCTTGAAGCGCTGCAAGAGTCGCTGGCGACTATCGTTCAGGCGGTTAAGAGCGCGCTTGAGCAGTCTCCGCCAGAGCTGGCTTCGGACATCGCCGAGCGAGGTCTGGTGCTGACCGGTGGTGGCGCGCTGCTGCGTGACCTCGACAAACTGCTGGCACAGGAAACTGGCCTGCCTGTTATCGTTGCCGAAGACCCGCTGACTTGTGTGGCCCGTGGCGGTGGTAAGGCACTGGAAATGATGGATCGTCACACCATGGACCTGCTGTCCACGGAATAAGCCATCAGTTGTCAGTCTCAAGCTGCAAGTCGGGCCCGCCCACTTGCAGCTTTTTGTTACTGGCTGATGTGTAGAGGAATTTGTTATCAAACCGCTCTTCACCAAAGGTCCTTCGCTTGGTGTGCGCCTGTTGGTGCTGGCCGTGCTTTCGGTCGCCTTGATGGTGGTCGATGCCCGCTTTGCCTTTCTGAAGCCTTTTCGCAGCCAGCTTGGGGTTATCGTCGAGCCTATCTACTGGCTGGGCAATCTGCCCGTCACGCTTTGGGAAAATACCACCCAGGAGCTGAGCTCGCGCACTGAGCTTGCCGCTGAAAACGAGAAGCTCAAGACCGAGCAGTTGCTGTTGCAGCGTCGCCTGCAAAAACTCGCTGCCCTTACCGAACAGAACGTGCGTCTGCGTGAGCTGCTTAACTCGGCTGCGCTGGTGGATGATGACGTGCTGGCGACCGAGCTGATCGGTATTGACCCGAACCCGTTCACACATCGCATCCTCATCGACAAGGGCGAGAAGGACGGCGTGGTGATTGGTCAGCCGGTTCTTGATGCGCGCGGGTTGATGGGCCAGGTGGTTGAGGTGATGCCTTATTCCGCTCGCGTGCTGCTGCTGACCGACACCAATCACAGTATTCCGGTGCAGGTGAACCGCAACGGCCTGCGCGCCATTGCCAGTGGCACCGGTAACCCGGAGCGCTTGGAGCTGCGCCATGTTGCCGACACGGCCGACATCAAGGTGGGCGACTTGTTGGTAAGTTCGGGATTGGGTCAGCGCTTTCCGTCGGGCTATCCGGTGGCGACCGTAAGTGAAGTGATTCATGACTCTGGCCAGCCGTTTGCGATTGTCCGCGCCATACCGACTGCCAGCCTCAATCGCAGCCGTTACATGCTGTTGGTGTTTACCGACACGCGCACGCCCGAGCAGCGGGCAACTGAATCGGCCGAGGCCGAGGTTGCCGCCGATCAGAAGGCGCTTGAGGAAAAGGCTGAATCGGCAGCGGGTTCCAATACGCCAGCGCCGAGTCAGTCCACCGCACCTGCGCAGGCTCCGTCAACCACAACCCCCGCTCCGGTGAGACCCGCTCAATGAGTGCAACCAGCCCGCGCAATGTTTGGGTTATTTGGGTATCCATGCTGTTTGCTTTGCTGCTCAGCGTCTCGCCGCTGCCAGACTTCATGGAGATGGGCCGCCCGCTGTGGCTGGCGCTGTTCATGACCTATTGGTTGCTGGCTTTGCCGCAGCGGGTCGGTATGCTCACTGCCTGGTGTTTTGGCCTGTTGGCCGATGTGCTCAATGGCGCGCTGCTGGGGCAGAATGCGCTGATTCTGACGCTGGTGACTTTCCTGGTGCTGAGCCTGCATCAGCGCCTGCGCATGTTTCCGCTGTCGCAGCAGTGCATTGTTCTGCTGATGGTCTTTGGCCTCGCGCAGCTGGTTCAGTTGTGGCTCAACGCACTCACCGGCAACCGCCCGCCGACTCTGGTTTTTATCCTGCCAGCGGTGGTCAGCGCCTTGCTGTGGCCTTGGGTTTCGATGATCCTGCGCTGGTTGCAGCAGCGTTTCGGCGTTAACTAACCCCTCCATCAAGCTCGGGATATCCAAATGGCTTCGTTGTATCTGGCTTCAAGTTCACCGCGCCGCAGTGAGCTTCTGCAACAGATAGGCGTGCCGTTCACGCTGTGCATCGCGCCTGTCGACGAGACGCCGTTTGCTGGCGAATCGCCCTGCGACTACGTGCAGCGTCTTGCGCTCGCCAAGGCGCAAGCGGCGCTTGCCAGCATGCCTGAGGGCGACTCGGTCGTGCTTGGCGCCGATACGGCTGTAGTCCTTGGTCAGCAAATTCTCGGCAAGCCTTTGGATCGGGATGATGCATTGGCGACGTTGCGTAGCCTGTCTGGTCGTGAGCATCAGGTATTAAGTGCCGTGGCTGTGGTCAGTGCGCAACGATCGGACGTTCGTGTTGTCAGTACTGCCGTGACATTTCGCGCGCTCAGTGACGCCGAGATCGAAGCCTACTGGGCCACAGGTGAACCCTGCGATAAAGCGGGGAGCTACGGCATTCAGGGGCTTGCAGGGGTGTTTGTGACGCAGTTGCAAGGCAGCTATTCGGCCGTTGTGGGTTTGCCGTTGTGCGAAACAGCAGAGCTACTGGCCAGTTTCGACGTTGCCTGCTGGCAGGACAGCAACCCTACACTTTGATCGCAGACTCTTTAGCGCATGGCGATGATTGAGGCTGTGTATCGCCGACAGTCGCTTTTCTGATTTGTCGCCTGCGCAGCAGATCGCTTACTCTCGTGACATTACGCTGTAAGCTCTCGTCGCCTGCCTCGCGGCATACGTTGCAAGATGCAGCTAGCACCCTCCCGGATGAGACGGACACATGAGTGAAGAAATTCTGATCAATATCACGCCAATGGAATCGCGCGTGGCGGTGGTTGAAAATGGTGTCCTGCAAGAGGTTCATGTCGAGCGTACGCAGCGCCGCGGGATTGTGGGCAATATCTACAAGGGTAAAGTCGTACGGGTTCTGCCTGGCATGCAGGCCGCTTTTGTCGATATCGGCCTGGAGCGTGCGGCATTTATCCATGCCTCGGAAATTTCCACGCGCGAAGGCGCGGCCGTCGAGAGCATCAGTGCGCTGGTGCACGATGGGCAAAGCCTGGTGGTGCAAGTTACTAAAGACCCAATCGGCAGCAAGGGCGCACGCCTGACCACGCAGCTGTCGATTCCTTCACGTTATCTGGTGTACATGCCGCGCACTGCGCATGTCGGCATTTCGCTGAAGATCGAAGATGAAGTGGAGCGTGAACGCCTCAAGCAAGTGGTCACCGACTGCATCGCGGCGGAAGGTATCGAAGAAGTCGGCGGATTCATTCTGCGCACGGCAGCTGAAGGTGCCGGCGCCGATGAAATCCTGATAGATATCCGTTACCTGCGCCGCCAATGGCAGCAGATTCATCAGCAGATGCAAAGCTGCCCAGCGCCCACCCTGATTTATGAAGACCTCAATCTGGCTATGCGCACGCTGCGAGACTTGGTCAGCTTGCGCACTGAAAAGCTGCGGGTCGACTCGCGCGAAACCTTCCAGAAAATCACCCAGTTCGTCGATGAACTGATGCCGGAAATTGCCGATCGCCTGGAACATTATCCGGGTGAACGGCCGATTTTTGATCTGTACGGCGTTGAGGATGAAATCCAGCGCGCACTGGAGCGCAAGGTGCCGTTGAAGTCCGGCGGCTATCTGGTGATCGATCCAACCGAAGCGATGAGCACCATCGACGTCAACAC
Source organism: Pseudomonas sp. MS19 (assembly GCF_013277615.1). Classification (NCBI taxonomy): domain Bacteria; kingdom Pseudomonadati; phylum Pseudomonadota; class Gammaproteobacteria; order Pseudomonadales; family Pseudomonadaceae; genus Pseudomonas; species Pseudomonas sp. MS19. The sequence continues at coordinate 145,362 of NZ_VBTO01000007.1, forward strand.
CGGCGCGTTCGTGGGGCATCGCACGCTTGAAGAAACCATTTTCAAAACTAATCTTGAAGCGGCGACAGCGATCGCGCGGCAACTGCGCCTGCGCAATCTGGGTGGCATCATCATTATCGATTTTATCGACATGGAAGACCTTGAACATCAACGTCAGGTTTTGCGCACGCTGGAGAAGCAGCTGGAGCGCGACCATGCCAAAACCAACATCATCGGCATAACCGAGCTGGGTTTAGTGCAGATGACCCGCAAACGCACGCGTGAAAGCCTTGAGCAGGTGCTGTGTGAGCCATGCGAGGGTTGTCAGGGCCGCGGCAAACTCAAAACCCCGGAAACTATCTGCTACGAAATTTTCCGAGAAATTCTGCGCGAAGCACGGGCCTACCAGGCCGAAGGTTACCGGGTGCTGGCGAATCAGCGGGTCGTCGACCGCCTGCTCGATGAAGAGTCAGGCAATGTTGCCGATCTTGAAGCATTCATCGGTCGCACCATCAAGTTTCAGGTCGAGACCATGTACTCACAGGAGCAATACGATGTGGTCTTGCTCTAGCGTGTCGCGCACGCCAAACGAGCGCCGCTAAGTGCTGGCGCTAAGTCGGGGTATCTCGGCGCTGCTGCGTTGGGGGTTGGCGTTGCTTGCCTTGCTGTTGGTGCTGGCAGCGATCTACGTGAGCGTTGGCCGCGTGTTGTCGCCGATGGTGGCCGACTACCGTGATGAAGTGGCGACCAAGGCCACTGAGCTGCTGCACATGCCGGTGACGATTGGCCGTCTGGAAGGCGGCTGGCACGGTTTCGCCCCGGAGCTTATCGCCCATGATCTGGTGTTGGGCGAGGCGGGCGATGCGCTCAAGCTGAGCCGGGTCAGCCTCATCCCTGATTTACTGCAAAGCCTGGTCAGGCGTCAGCCACGCATTGCCCATCTGGTTGTCGAGGGCTTGCGCCTGAGCGCGCAGCAAGACACCGAAGGCAAATGGAGTGTTGCAGGTTTGCCGCAGCCCAAAGCCAGTGCGCCAGTGGACATGCAGCAGGTGCTGCAACAGCTGAAGTCGCTGGAGCAGGTCTCCTTGCACGACAGCCAGGTGACTGTCGAGGCGAATGCGCAGCCGCCAGTCACCCTCAAAGCTATCAATCTGACCTTGCGTCGAACGCTTCAGGGCCAGCGCCTGGATATGCGCCTGCACCTGCCCAACGGCAAGCCGCTGGAGTTGCAAGTTAACGCGGATCTCAACGCGCAGGAGTGGCAAGCCTCGAGCCTCGACGTTTACTTGAAGGTGGCGCCTGGCGATTGGGCTGACTGGATTCCGCCGTCCTACATCGGCGCCTGGCATTTGCAGCAGGCGCAACTGGGCGGTGAGGCCTGGCTGAGCTGGCGCGATGGCGGTGTAGAGCGGGCAGTGACGCGCATGGTGGTGGCGAATCTGCAGGTGGCTCTGGCTGAGCAGGAGCCCGTCGCGCTGCAAGACATCAAGCTCAACAGTTATTTCGCTGCTAACGAGCAAGGTTTTACCTTGCGCATGGCTGACCTTGGCCTGCGCATAGGCGAGGAGCGTTGGGGCAAGGTTCAGCTCGGCATTACCCGCAAGGTTGCTGAAGACACTTGGCAGCTAAGCGCCGATCAGTTCGATGTCACGCCGTTGGTGCCACTGGTAACTGCGCTCGCGCCGTTGTCCGAGAATGGCCGCAAGATCATCGAGACCCTGCAACCGCATGGCAAGTTGAACAACCTGCAACTGGCTTTTAACCCGCAAGCCGAGTTGGCCCGGCGTTTGAGCTTTTCCGCCAATCTCGACAAGGTTGGGTTCTCGGCTTTTGAAGCATCGCCTTCGGTGCAGAACATCAGCGGCAGCGTCGAGGGCGATATCGGCCACGGCGTGGTGCATGTCGATGCCGAAGAGTTCTCCCTGCATCTGGCAACCCTGTTCCCCAAGCCCTGGGTTTATACCAAGGTCAACGGCCAGTTTGACTGGACCTGGGACGAGGCCGGCGTGACGCTGCGCAGCCCGTACCTGCAAGCGATTGGCCCGGAAGGTAAAGCCGGCGCTGATTTCATAATTCGTCTGCTGGCTGATCCCGAAGCGGAAGATTACATGGACCTGCGTGTGGGGATTCGCGAAGGCGATGCGAGCTACACCAGCAAGTACCTGCCAACCCGCGTGCCGAGTTTCAGCCCGCAACTGGGCAAATGGCTGACAGACTCGATCAAGGGCGGCGCGGTAAGTCAGGGCTTCTTCCAGTATCAGGGTTCGATCAATCACGGCTCGCCGCCAACCGCGCACAACATCAGCCTGTTCTTTGATGTTGACGACGCCGAGCTGGATTACCAGCCAGGCTGGCCGGCTCTGAGCAAGGCCAAGGCGCAGGTTCGGGTTGAAGACACTGGCGTGCGCATCGACGTTGCCAAGGGCCAAATTCTCAACAGCACTGTTACCGATGCGACAGCCAATATCGCGCTGGGCGTTCCCGGCGGCGATACGCATCTGTTGATTGACGGCAAGCTGGCCAGCAACGTCGGCGATGCCATGCAGATTCTTCAGGATTCGCCGCTGCCCACGGCTGAAACCTTTGCCGGCTGGAAAGGCCAAGGGGCGCTCGAAGGGGCGCTGAAACTCGATTTGCCGCTGCAGGACATGAGCAAGGTTGTGGTGCAGGTGGATTTCAGCAGCAAGGATTCATCGCTGACCATCGCCTCGCCAAAGCTTGAGCTGAGCAAGATCAAGGGTGACTTCAATTTTGACTCCCGTAAGGGCCTTAGTGCCGATGGTTTGAGTGCGCGGGCGCTCGGCCACACGGTGACCGGCAAGGCCGTTGCCGGCACGCCAGACGGCGCTAGCAATACCCTGTTCGACCTGAAAGGCAAGGTTGCGCTGGAGACGTTAACCCAATGGCTGGCGTTCACCCAACCGATACCAGCAAACGGCGTAATACCGTATCGGCTGAGAATCAATTTGGGCGCGCAAGACAGCTATCTGCAGGTTAATTCCGATTTGCAGGGCCTGGCCATCGACCTGCCTGAGCCGCTGGGCAAGCCTGCTGCAAGCAGCAGCGATGCAGAGTTCAAGATGAGCCTTGGTACAGTGCTCGCGACCTACACGGTGCAATATGCCGACCGCGCCAGCCTGGCTTATACCGCAGGGGCTGAGAACTTCCTGGATGGCGGTGGCCGCCTGGTGCTTGGAGCCGGGCGGGCGCAGCCCGGTCGTAACAAGGGCCTTAATATCAGTGGGCGCATTGCCGAGCTGGATGTCGATGTGTGGCAGGCCGCGATCAAGCCGTATCAGAATGCCCCGGTGGGGGATGCCAAGCAGTTGCTCAATGAGGCGCGCCTGCGCATTGATCATTTCAAGGGCATGGGCGTCGAGGCGGATAATCTCAACCTCGACTTGAAGCGCACAGGCGCGGCCTGGTCGGTGGGGCTCGACAGTTCATTGGCCAAGGGCCAGGTTAAATTGCCCGATTCTTCCAGCACGCCAATCGTGGTCAATCTGGATTACCTCAAGTTGCCCGCACCCAAGCCTACAGCCGACGGCGCGCCTTCTCCGGATGTTCTGGGCTCGATTGACCCGGCCGATGTTCCGCCCATAGACCTCAATATCAAACTTGTCTCGCTGGGCGAGCGTCAGCTCGGCAGTTGGTCATTCAATGCCCGGCCGCTGGCCAACGGTGTGCAATTCAGCAATCTGGCCTTGCAACTCAGCGGCGCCACCATGAGCGGCACTGTCGGCTGGCAGGGCGCGGCGGGTAGCGCCAGCAGTTGGTACAAGGGCCGTCTGGAAGGTGAGAATCTGGTTGATACGCTGGTGGCGTGGGGATTTGCACCATCGGCTACCAGCGAAAGTTATCACCTTGATGTAGATGGACACTGGCCCGGTTCGCCGGCGGGTTTTGCGCTGGCGCGTTTCAGCGGTTCGATGGACGCCTCGCTGAAGAAAGGCCAGTTTGTCGAGGTCAAGGGTTCGGCGAATGCCTTGCGAATTTTTGGCCTGCTCAATTTCAACTCGATCGGCCGACGCCTGCGTCTGGACTTCTCTGACCTGTTTGGCAAAGGCCTCAGCTACGACCGGGTGAAGGGCTTGCTGGTCGCCACCGATGGGGTTTACGTCACCAAAGAGCCATTGGCGCTCAAGGGGCCATCGAGCAACGTCGAAGTTAACGGCACCCTCGATCTGGCGCGCGAGGTCATCGACGCGAAGTTGCTGGTGACGCTGCCGGTCAGTAACAACCTGCCGTTAGCGGTGATCATTGCCGGCTTCAACCCGGCCATCGGCGGTGCGCTGTTCGTTGCCGATAAACTGCTCGGTGACAATATCGCCCGCTTGGCGAGTGTTCAGTACGACATCAAGGGGCCGCTCAGTGACCCCGAATTCACCTTTGACAAACCGTTTGAAAAACAGAAGTAGCGGCGCAAACGGGCAACTGCCCAGCGCCTGTGCTTGTTGTTCTCAACGCTTGCAGGAGCCGGTATGACACTCGCGGTTATCCAAATGGTCAGTCTGCCTGATGTCATGGCCAACCTGCAGGCAGCGCGTCACTTGCTCGAGCGCGCGGCAGAAGGCGGAGCCAGGCTTGCGGTTTTGCCTGAAAACTTTGCCGCCATGGGAAGTCGTGACCTAGCCACGCTGAGCCGTGAAGAGGCGCTGGGGACTGGGCCAATTCTGCCTTGGTTGAAAAAAGCCGCCAGTGACCTCAACCTATGGATAGTGGCTGGCACGTTGCCGTTGCCGCCAGATGGTCAGCCGGATGCCAGACCCAATGCCTGTTCCCTGCTGATTGATGATCGCGGTGAACGTGTGGCCCGTTACGACAAACTGCATCTGTTTGATGTGGATGTTGCCGACAGCCGTGGGCGGTATCGGGAGTCCGATGACTACGCCTACGGCGGCCAGGTTGTGGTGGCTGACACGCCCGTGGGTCGCCTCGGTTTGACCGTTTGCTATGACCTGCGGTTTCCTGAGTTATATGGTGCTCTGCGTGATGCTGGCGCCGAATTGATCAGCGCGCCGTCGGCGTTTACCGCCGTGACGGGCGCTGCCCATTGGCACGTGTTGATCCGCGCCCGGGCGATTGAAACCCAGTGCTACATGCTGGCCGCCGCGCAGGGTGGAACCCACGCAGGTGGCCGCGAGACGTTTGGCCATGCGGCGATTGTCGACCCTTGGGGGCGTGTTGTGGTGGAACAGGCCTCTGGCGAGGCGATGCTGCTGGCCCCGCGTGATGCGGTCGAGCAGGCCAGCATTCGCCAGCAAATGCCGGTTATCCGGCATAAACGATTTTTTGCAGCGGCCGAACCGCGGCTGCCAGGTTTGGAGTAGTTATGAGCGATATGTTGTTATCCGTGTCCGAGCATATGTTGAGTCCTGGCGGCATGAGCCTCGACCTGTTGCCGGGTGTGCTGGGCGAATTGGCCGGCCCCGGTATCGATGCGGCGGACCTGTATTTCCAGAGTCAGGTTTCTGAAACCTGGGTGTTGGAAGACGGCATCGTCAAAGAGGGCAGTTTCAATCTCGATCAGGGCGTTGGCGTGCGTGCGCAGTCCGGTGAGAAAACCGGTTTCGCCTACAGCAATGCAATTACCCCGGATGCGCTGAGCCAGGCTGCTCAGGCTGCCCGTTCGATTGCACGCGCCGGCCAGAATGGCACGGTTCAGGCTTTTAAAACCGCGCAGATTGCGCCTCTGTACCCCCCACATAATCCGCTGGACGTGTTGGACCGTGCGCAAAAGGTCGAGCTGCTGAAAGAGATCGATCAAGCCACCCGCGCGCTGGACTCGCGTATCAAGCAAGTCACCGTCAGCCTGGCTGGCGTCTGGGACCGCATTCTGGTGGCCGCGACTGACGGCAGCCTGGCGGCGGATATTCGTCCGCTGGTGCGTTTTAACGTCAGCGTTATCGTCGAGCACAACGGTCGTCGCGAGCGCGGCGGGCATGGTGGCGGCGGGCGCACCGACTATCGCTATTTCCTTGAGCGCGAAGCCAATAATGAAACCCGGGCAATGGGATACGCCCGTGAGGCGTTGCGTCAGGCCTTGGTCAATCTTGAAGCCATTGCCGCGCCGGCTGGCAGTATGCCGGTGGTAATGGGCGCCGGTTGGTCCGGCGTGCTGCTGCACGAAGCGGTGGGCCATGGTCTGGAAGGTGACTTCAATCGCAAGGGCAGTTCGGCCTACAGCGGGCGGATTGGTGAGAAAGTGGCGTCGAGCCTGTGCACTATCGTCGACGACGGAACGCTGGCAGAGCGCCGCGGCTCGTTGAGTGTCGACGACGAAGGCACGCCGACCCAGTGCACCACATTGATCGAGAATGGCATTCTCAAGGGCTACATGCAGGACAAGCTCAATGCGCGGCTGATGGGCGTTGGCGCTACCGGTAACGGCCGCCGTGAATCCTATGCGCACCTGCCAATGCCGCGGATGACCAATACCTACATGTTGGCGGGCGAGAGCGATCCTGAAGAGATCATCCGTTCGGTGAAGAAAGGCATCTACTGCGCCAACCTTGGCGGCGGTCAGGTGGACATCACCAGCGGCAAGTTCGTGTTCTCGACCAGCGAAGCCTATTTGATCGAAGACGGCAAGATTACTGCGCCGGTCAAAGGCGCAACACTGATTGGCAATGGCCCAGAGGCGATGAGCCGGGTGTCGATGGTGGGTAACGATCTGGCGCTGGACAGTGGCGTCGGCACTTGCGGTAAAGAGGGCCAGTCGGTGCCGGTTGGCGTGGGTCAGCCGACCCTGAAGATTGATGCGATTACCGTCGGTGGTACCGGCGCGTAACAGGGATAAGGGCTTGGGTGGAGTCTGACTCCACCCTGACGATGGCTTAACGCAAACCGCGTTGAGTTTCGTCCAGCTCGCGGATGTATTTGAAGATTTTGCGTGAAGCGGCTGGTGCTTTGTTCTGCGCCAGTTCGTGCTGGGCCTGACGGATCAGGTTGCGCAGGTGTTGGCGGTCGGTCTCGGGGTATTCGACCACGAATTTCTCGAGAATGGCGTCATCGCCGGCAATTAACCGGTCGCGCCAGCGTTCAAGGCCGTGAAAACGCTCGTTGTATTGGCGGGTAGAGGCGTCCAGTTGGTCGAGGAGGGTAAGAATCGCCTCAATGTCCTGGTCACGCATTAACCGGCCAATGAATTGGACGTGGCGTTTTTTGGCCGAGTTGGCCGTGTGCTTGGGTGCCTCTTCGAGGGCTTTGCGCAGGGCATCGGTCAGCGGTAGCTTGTTCAGCAGATCCGGCTTTAGGGTGGTCAGGCGTTGTCCAAGATCTTGCAGAGCATGCAGCTCGCGTTTGACTTGGGTTTTGCTCTTCTCATCGGAGAAGTCATCAAGGTATTCAGACATGGGGACAATCCAGTGGATAACGTCGTCATGATAGCAGCAAGTTTCTGACTGCAAACGTCCGGCCATAGGCTGATGACGTATGAAGTTGATAAATCAGGAGTGGTTATGAGTGCAGTTGAAGTGGTCGGCCCACAAGGTTTGTCTGCATTGCAGGCGCAAGTGGAGCAAATTCTCGCCGAAGCCAAGAAGCAGGGCGCCAGTGCCTGTGAGGTTGCCGTGTCGGTCGAACAGGGCCTCTCGACCAGTGTGCGTCAGCGTGAAGTAGAAACGGTTGAATTCAACCGTGACCAGGGATTTGGGATCACCCTGTACGTGGGTCAGCGTAAAGGTTCTGCGAGCACTTCGGCGAGTGGCGACGCGGCCATTCGCGAGACCGTAGCGGCGGCGTTGGCGATTGCCAAGCATGCCTCGGAAGATGAGTGTTCCGGTTTGGCAGATGCCGGCCTGATGGCGCGTGAGCTGCCGGATCTGGACCTTTATCACGCCTGGTCAATTAGCCCGGAGCAGGCTATCGAGCAAGCGTTGCAATGCGAAGCCGCGGCCTTTGATACCGATGCACGCATCAAGAATGCCGATGGCACCTCGCTGAGTACGCATCAGGGCTGCCGTATTTATGGCAACAGCCATGGCTTTATCGGTGGTTATGCCAGTACGCGTCATAGTCTCAGTTGCGTGATGATTGCCGAGCAGGATGGCCAGATGCAGCGCGACTATTGGTACGACGTTAATCGTCAGGGCGAGATGTTGGCGAGTGCTGAAAGCATTGGCCGTCGCGCCGCTTTGCGTGCCGTCAGCCGTTTGGGCGCGCGTCCGGTGCCTACTTGCGAAGTGCCGGTGCTGTTTTCGGCTGAACTGGCGACTGGCTTGTTCGGCAGTTTTCTCGGCGCGATTTCGGGCGGCAGCATCTACCGCAAGTCTTCGTTCCTTGAGGGCACTATCGGCGAGCAGTTGTTTCCGCAATGGCTGAATATTGATGAGCGTCCGCATATTCCGCGTGCAATGGGCAGCGCAGCCTTTGATGGCGACGGCCTTGCAACCTACGCCAAGTCATTCGTCGAGAGCGGTGAGCTGTTGAGCTATGTGCTGGGCACCTACTCAGGCCGTAAGCTGGGAATGCCAAGTACTGCCAACGCCGGCGGCGTGCATAACCTGTTCGTCAGCCATGGCGATGAAGACCAGCAGGCGCTGATCAAGCGCATGGGGCGCGGGTTGTTGGTGACTGAACTGATGGGCCACGGCCTGAACATGGTGACCGGCGATTACTCACGCGGCGCTGGCGGTTACTGGGTCGAAAACGGCGAGATCCAGTTCCCGGTGCAGGAAGTGACCATTGCCGGCAACATGCGTGACATGTTCAAGCAGATTGTCGCGGTGGGTAATGATCTGGAACTGCGCAGCAATATTCGCACGGGTTCAGTGCTGATTGAGCGCATGACCGTCGCCGGCTCTTAAGTCGCCGTAGCGTCATTCGCCAAAACCAGCACCCAATAAAAAAGCAGACGTTTAGAGCGTCTGCTTTTTTTGTGCGCGAAAGGGCTATTCGCCTTCGTCGAAGAAGTTATTGATCAACTCGATCAGTGCTTCAAGCGCCTCTTGTTCCTGCTCGCCTTCGGTGTGCAGGTGTACAGGCGTGCCTTTACCGGCGGCCAGCATCATTACCGCCATGATGCTTTTACCATCGACCAGGCTTTCTGGGCTGCGGCCAACACGAACTGTGCACGGGAAACGGCCGGCTACGCCCACAAACTTGGCGGCGGCGCGGGCATGCAGGCCCAGCTTGTTGATAATGATGATTTCGCAAGCAGGCATCGCGCCTAATCCTTAGCTGAGGTCGCGGTGGCGAACCTGAACATTCTTCAGTTGAGTTTTAAGCGCTTCACTCAGGCGCTGGGCCAGGTACACGGAGCGATGTCGCCCGCCAGTGCAGCCAATGGCGACGGTCACGTAGGCGCGGTTGCTGGCAGCGATACGCGGCAGCCATTTCTGCAGATAACCGGCGATGTCCTGATACATCTCTTCCACTTCGGGTTCTGCGCTCAGGTAATCATTGATTGGCTGATCCAGGCCGCTGTAATCACGCAGCTCGGGTTTCCAGTACGGGTTCGGCAGGCAACGCACGTCGAACACCAGATCGGCATCAACCGGCAGGCCACGTTTGAATCCGAAAGACTCAACCAGATAAGCAGTGCCCGGCGCCGGTTGCTTGAGCAGGCGCAGGGTTAGCGTGTCACGCAGTTGGTAGAGATTGAGATGAGTGGTGTCGATGCGCAGGTCAGCAAGGTCGATAATCGGTTCGAGCAACTTGCTTTCATCGCCGATAGCCTCCGACAGCGAGCGATGCTCGGAGGTCAGCGGGTGACGTCTGCGTGTTTCCGAGAAGCGCTTGAGCAGGGTGTCTTGCGCGGCATCAAGGTAGACGATATCGCAGCGGATGTTGCGGTCACGAACCTGACGCAGCAGCTCGGGGAAGCGCTTGAGCTGGCTGGGCATGTTGCGCGCATCAATCGACACCGCCACAAAAGGTTGCAGCTGCTCGGGATGCAACAGGGCCCGTTCCGCCAACTCGGGTAACAAGTCGGCAGGCAGGTTGTCGATGCAGTAGTAACCGTTGTCTTCGAGGACATCAAGGGCCGTACTTTTGCCCGAGCCCGAACGACCGCTGACGATGATTAAGCGCATAGGGCGATTTCCTACTGGCCGCTTTGTACGTCCACTACAACGTCATAGAGGGCCTGATTGCTGTCAGCATGGCGCAGGCGTTCACGGACTTCGTTGCGGTCTAGCATGCTGGCAATCTGGCGCAGCAATTCAAGATGCTCGTCAGTTGCCGCTTCCGGAACCAGCAATACAAACAGCAGGTCGACGGGAGCGCCGTCAATGGCGTCGAAGTCGACTGCTGAGTCAAGTCTGAGTACCGCACTCACCGGCGCACTACAGCCAGGCAGACGACAATGCGGGATCGCAATGCCATTACCAAAACCGGTGGAACCGAGTTTTTCGCGGGCAATCAGGCTTTCGAAAATGTCTTGGCCGTCAAGGTCGCTCAAGTCACGAGCGACCAGATTGGCGATTTGTTCAAGAACACGTTTTTTACTGCCGCCCGGCACGTTCACAAGGGAACGGCCGGGGGTCAGGATGTCTTCAAGTCGGATCATAGGAGGTGAGCGATGTCAGCGGGCCATAGCGCCTTGCTGACGGTCGAGCTGCTTTTCCTTGTGCTTGATAAGTTGTCGGTCAAGTTTGTCTGTTAGTAAATCGATTGCTGCGTACATGTCATCGTGCTCAGCGTTGGCAACGACTTCGCCGCCCGCTATGTGCAAGGTCGCTTCAATTTTCTGCTTGAGCTTCTCGACCTCCATGATGACTTGTACATTGGTGATCTTATCGAAGTGGCGTTCTAATCGACTGAGTTTCTCCTCGATATAGTCACGCAGGGCGTCGGTCACATCCAGCTGGTGTCCACTGATGTTGACTTGCATACCGCTTTCTCCTTGTTGCCGTGTAGTAGTGACAGGCAATTTGCCTGCCGCCGGAACACTGAAGCTTGCTCACTTACCCTGTAGCGGTTCTGCGGTGCTGTGTAACGCTGTTTGACGCGGGTTGTGTTGCCTCAAACATGTCGGACCTGCATATCACCCAGAGTAAGCAGATTGTCTGCCGGGTCGCTTCGGCTTCTGCCGTGCGCTTTGCTCAGCCCTGATATCAGTATGGCTGTTTTGCAGGAAAGCACAGGGTTTGCTTTGGCGACTCCCTCACATTAATCGTTTGCGCTCGCTGGACGGTGCTATGCCGAGTGACTCACGGTATTTGGCAACGGTGCGGCGAGCGACTTGAATACCTTGTGCCTCCAGTAAACCAGCGATCTTGCTGTCGCTCAATGGCTTTTTTGCATTTTCCGCAGCAACCAGTTTTTTAATGATTGCGCGAATCGCTGTCGACGAGCATTCACCGCCTTCAGAGGTGCTTACGTGGCTAGAGAAGAAATATTTCAACTCGTAAATGCCGCGTGGTGTGTGCATGAATTTTTGCGTGGTGACGCGTGAAATCGTCGACTCGTGCATACCTACAGCCTCGGCAATATCATGCAGAACCAGCGGTTTCATGGCCTCGTCACCGTAGTCGAGGAAACCGCGCTGGTGCTCGACAATCTGCGTGGCAACCTTCATCAGGGTTTCGTTACGGCTCTGCAGGCTCTTGATGAACCAGCGCGCCTCCTGCAACTGATTACGCATGAAGGTGTTGTCGGCGCTGGAGTCTGCGCGGCGCACGAAACCTGCGTACTGCGGGTTGACCCGCAAGCGCGGCATGGCTTCCTGGTTGAGTTCTACCAGCCAGCGGTCATTGTGTTTGCGCACAATGACGTCGGGCACTACATACTCCGGCTCGCCAGACTCGATTTGCGAGCCGGGGCGCGGGTTGAGGCTCTGGATCAGCTCAATGACCTGACGCAGCTCGTCTTCCTTGAGCTTCATGCGGCGCATCAGTTGGCTGTAGTCGCGGCTGCCCAGCAGGTCGAGGTAATCATTTGCCAGACGCTGGGCTTCAGCTAGCCAAGGTGTTTTCGCGGGCAATTGGCGCAGCTGCAACAACAGGCACTCGCTGAGTGTTCGTGCGGCAATGCCGGCGGGCTCGAACTGCTGAATGCGGTGCAGAACGGCTTCGACTTCATCGAGCTCGATGTCGAGTTCCGGGTCGAATGCGCTGACCACTTCATCGAGGGTTTCTTCGAGATAACCCTGCTGATTGATGCAGTCGATCAGGGTCGCCGCGATAAGCCGGTCTTTGTCCGACATTGGCGACAGGTTGAGTTGCCACAACAAATGGCTTTGCAGGCTTTCGCCTGTCGAGGTGCGCGTGGTGAAGTCCCACTCGTCATCGTCGTTGCTTGGCAGGCTGCTGGCGCTTGTCTGATAAACGTCTTCCCAGGCGGTATCAACCGGCAGCTCATTGGGAATGCGCTCATTCCACTCGCCATCTTCCAGGTTGTCTACGGTTTGCGACGGTTCCTGATAGGTCGGTTCCTGGAAATTGGCCTCTTCCTGATTCGGTGAGGCAGCCGTTTCCGCTCCGTCAGCCATAGGGTCGGAATTATCGAAGTCGTCGCCATCTTCTTGGCGCTCGAGCATCGGATTGGACTCCAACGCCTCCTGAATCTCTTGTTGCAGATCCAGGGTTGAGAGTTGAAGTAGGCGGATGGCTTGTTGCAGCTGAGGCGTCATCGTCAGCTGCTGGCCCATCTTCAGGACTAGCGATGGTTTCATTGCAGACCTTATTAACCGGCGTCTATGCGCAATCCACTACAGGGCATTTGAGCCACAAGGAGGCAGAGTATATGCCTTTCCCCGTGGCCTTTGCCTAGCACTGCTTTTGAGTTTGGGCATGATTCGGCTAGAGCCTGAACTCATGTCCCAAATAGACTTCTTTTACAATCTCGTTGGCCAGAATGGCTTCTGAGTCACCTTCGGCAATCAATTGGCCGTCACTGACAATGTACGCAGTTTCGCAAATATCCAGCGTTTCGCGAACGTTGTGGTCGGTGATCAGTACGCCAATACCTTTGGCTTTCAGGTGGTGAATAATCTGTTTGATGTCCCCAACCGAAATCGGGTCCACCCCGGCAAATGGTTCGTCGAGCAGTATGAATTTAGGCGCCGTGGCCAGTGCGCGGGCAATTTCAACCCGGCGACGTTCACCACCCGACAAGCTCATGCCGAGATTATCGCGGATGTGGTGAATATGAAATTCTTCGAGCAGGCTTTCCATCTCCGCGTGACGCGCAGCACGGTCGAGCTCCTTGCGGGTCTCGAGAATCGCCATGATGTTGTCCGAGACGCTGAGCTTGCGAAAGATCGACGCTTCTTGCGGCAGATAACCAATGCCGGCGCGCGCGCGGCCATGCATCGGCAGGTGGCTGACATCCAGGTCGTCGATCAAGACGCGACCCTGATCAGCCTGCACCAAGCCTACAATCATGTAGAAGCAGGTGGTTTTACCGGCGCCGTTAGGCCCGAGCAGGCCAACGATCTGGCCGCTTTCGATATTCAGGCTGACGTCACGCACGACCTGGCGGCTTTTATAGCTTTTGGCCAAATGCTGGGCTTTCAGAATCGCCATCGTTATTCGGCCGCCTGTGGTTCAGCTGGTTTGCTTTTCGGCTGGATAACCATGTCGATGCGCGGGCGCGGTGTGGTGATCTGGTTGCCCGTGGCGCGACCGGCATTAACGATCTGACGCTGCGTGTCGTAGACGATTTTCTCGCCTTCGAAGGTATTGCCTTCTTGAATGACCTTGGCCTGATCGATCAGGACAATGCGATTCTTGCTGGCAAAGTACTGGATGGTAAGGCCATAGGCTTTAACCAGTTCTTTGTCTTCTGCGGGCTTCTGCTCGTAATAAGCTGGCGTGCCGACAGAGGTGAACACGTCGATATCACCTTGAGCAGTTTGCGTGATCGTCACGGTATTGCCGGTGATCTTCATGGTGCCCTGAGTGATGATCACATCGCCGCGGTACACGGCTACGCCCTGTTTATCATCCAGTTCGGCGCTGTCTGCTTGCACGCGAATTGGCTGATCTTTGTCAGAAGGCAGCGCCCAGGCATTGAAGCTGCCGAGTGTGGCGCCCAAGCTGAGCAGAAGGGGAAGGGTTTTAACGAACCTCATGCTGGCCTCTTACTTTGGACAGAAGGAGCATCCTGCTGTCATCCAAATATGCTTTCATTCCGACCGCGGTCGTTACGCCGTTGGCAGCGTCGATTCTAACGGCTTGCTCAGTCTGCGCATATTGTTTATCGGGGAATACTGTCAGTCTGCTGGTATTGAGTATGGTCGGGCGACCTTTTGCATCGGTGCGCTCGACCTTCACTTTGTCGATCAGCTCGACTTCCTGGCCGCCAGGGCCAATCTCGCCTTTTTCGCTGCGAACGTGCCACGGGTATTCCGTGCCACGGTAAAGCATCAGGTTAGGCAGCGTCACGTTGGTGATGTCGGTTGCCTTGAAGTGTTCCAGTTTGTCGGCCTTCAAGGTGTAGTGGCGGCTACCGTCCGGCATGTATTGCACGGTAGAGGTATTAACCACATAAAAATCGATCGGGCTGTCGTTAGTTGCCGCTGGCTGGCGATCCGAGAAGGTTTCCTGGTTGATGTTCCAGTAACCGACGGCCACGAGCAATGCAGCCCCAATGGCGTACAGCAGCAGTGACAGCAATTTACGTGGGTTAGGCATAATCAATTCTATAAGTAAGCGGCTTGAGCAGCTTCGAGGCTGCCTTGGGCTTGCATGATCAGCTCGCAAAACTCGCGTGCTGCACCTTCTCCACCTTTGGCCTGAGTCACTGCGAAGGCGTGTTCGCGGACAAACGGGTCGGCGCTGGCGACTGCCATACCCAAGCCAACGCGGCGAATAACCGGCAGGTCGGGCAAGTCATCGCCGAGGTAGGCCACTTCAGCATAGTCGAGACCGAGTTCGCCAAGCAGTTCGTCCAGTACCACCAGTTTATCTTCTCGCCCTTGGTACAGGTGCTGAATGCCGAGGTTTTGCGCGCGACGTTCAACCACCGGTGTTTTGCGACCGGTGATAATAGCGGTGCGCACGCCGGATTGGATCAGCAATTTAATGCCGTGGCCGTCGAGGGTGTTGAAGGTTTTGAATTCGCTGCCATCAACCAGAAAGTACAGCTTGCCGTCGGTCAGTACGCCGTCGACGTCGAAAATCGCCAGCTTGATCTTGGCGGCGCGCGCTTGCAGTTCGGGGCTTAGTGCTTGTTTAGTCATTACAGAACACCGGCGCGCAACAGATCGTGCATGTTGAGGGCGCCTGTTGGCCGGTCGTTGTCATCGACAACCACCAGCGAGTTGATTTTGTGGTCTTCCATTATTTTCAGGGCTTCCGCTGCGAGCATTTCGGCGCGTGCGGTCTTGCCATGAGAGGTCATGACCTGATCAATAGTTGCAGTGCGTACATCGATATTGCGATCGAGCGTGCGGCGCAAATCACCGTCGGTGAATATCCCGGCCAGTTTGCCGTCCGCCTCAAGTATTACCGCCATGCCCAGGCCTTTCTGGGTCATTACCAGCAACGCATCGCGCAGGCTGGTGCCGCGGTTGACCACCGGCAGGCTCTCGCCGCTGTGCATCACATTCTCTACTTTGAGCAGCAAACGCCGGCCCAGTGCGCCGCCCGGGTGCGAGAACGCAAAGTCTTCGGCGGTGAATCCGCGGGCTTCAAGCAGCGCGATGGCCAGTGCGTCACCGAGTACCAACGCGGCAGTGGTCGAGGAGGTAGGCGCCAGATTGAGCGGGCAGGCCTCTTCGGCAACGCGTGCGTCCAGATTAACGTCCGCTGCGCGTGACAGTTCTGAGTCCGGGTTGCCGGTCATGCTGATAAGAGTGATGCCGAGGCGTTTGATCAACGGCAGCAGGGTGATGATTTCGGCAGTCGAGCCGGAATTGGACAGGGCCAGGACCGTGTCGTCGCGGGTGATCATGCCCATGTCGCCATGGCTGGCTTCAGCCGGATGCACAAAGAAAGCCGTGGTGCCGGTGCTGGCCAGTGTGGCCGCAATCTTGTTGCCGATGTGCCCAGATTTGCCCATGCCGACCACCACCACGCGGCCTTTGCTGGCGAGGATTAGTTCGCAGGCACGAACAAAATTGTCATCAATTCGCGGCAACAGTGCTTCCACCGCCTGCAGTTCAAGGCGGATAGTGCGTTCTGCGGATTTGATCAGTTCGCTGGGCTGGCTCATGGTATTCAATCATCACGGTTGAACAAAAAGGGGGCGATTATATCGCGAAAGGGCGAGGGACTCACCGTGCAATTCCTCGGGCTGGACTAAACGCCAGTAAATACAAGCAAACCACCCGTGGTGTTGGGTAGGGCCGCGCAGCAGTGATATAGTTCGCGGCTAATTTTGGGTGTCCGCCTGACGTGGTGCCTTCTTGGTGAAGTGGCGCGTCTACGAGGAAGCTTGTAGGTAATGGAGTCCAGATGAACGCCGATGAAAAGTATGCGGTCGAGCTGAAAGGTCTGAGCTTTAAGCGCGGCACGCGCGATATCTTCAAAGATATCGATATTCGCATACCGTGCGGCAAGGTTACCGGGATCATGGGGCCGTCCGGCAGTGGTAAAACCACGCTGTTGCGGCTTATCGGGGCCGAGCTACGCCCCGATGCAGGTGAAGTTTGGGTTAACGGGGTCAATCTGCCCACGCTTTCGCGTACCGAACTGTTCGATATGCGCAAGAAAATGGGCGTACTGTTCCAGAGCGGCGCACTGTTTACCGATCTTGATGTGTTCGAAAACGTAGCCTTCCCGTTGCGGGTTCACACCAAGCTGCCCGAAGCCATGATCCGTGACATCGTCCTGATGAAACTTCAGGCGGTAGGTCTGCGTGGCGCCGTGCAGCTGATGCCCGATGAACTCTCAGGCGGTATGAAGCGCCGCGTCGCCCTGGCGCGAGCGATCGCGCTGGACCCGCGTATCCTTATTTATGACGAGCCATTTGTAGGGCAGGACCCGATCGCAATGGGGGTTTTGGTGCGCCTGATCCGCCTGCTCACTGATGCTTTGGGTATAACCAGCATCGTGGTCTCGCATGATTTGGCCGAAACCGCGAGTATTGCCGACTATCTCTATGTAGTGGGAGACACCCAGGTATTGGGGCAGGGGACTCCGGAGGAGTTGATGAATTCGGATAATCCGCGGGTTCGTCAGTTCATGCAGGGCACGCCTGATGGTCCTGTGCCGTTCCATTTTCCGGCGGACGATTACCGCTCAGACTTGCTAGGGGGGCGCTGATGCGCAGAAAATCACCGCTCGAACGCGTGCAGTTGCTAGGCCGTGCCGGCATTGATGTCGTCACCAGCCTTGGCCGTTCGACCATTTTTCTGCTGGCGGCGCTGTTCGGGCGTGGCACCTCAGGGAAGTTCACTCAGCTTCTGATCAAACAGCTGTATTCGGTTGGCGTGATGTCGCTGGCGATTATTGTCGTTTCCGGTGTGTTCATCGGCATGGTGTTGTCGCTGCAGGGCTTCAGCATTCTGGCCGCCTACGGCTCCGAACAGGCGGTTGGGCAAATGATTGCGCTGACCCTGTTGCGTGAGCTCGGCCCGGTGGTGACTGCACTGTTGTTCGCCGGCCGCGCCGGTTCGGCACTGACCGC
This sequence comes from Pseudomonas sp. MS19, assembly GCF_013277615.1. Classification (NCBI taxonomy): domain Bacteria; kingdom Pseudomonadati; phylum Pseudomonadota; class Gammaproteobacteria; order Pseudomonadales; family Pseudomonadaceae; genus Pseudomonas; species Pseudomonas sp. MS19. Next base: position 162,858 of record NZ_VBTO01000007.1, read on the forward strand.
AGAGATCGGCAACATGAAATCGACCGAGCAGCTTTCGAGCCTGGCGATGATTGGTGTCGATCCGCTGAAATATATTGTGGCACCAAGATTGTGGGCCGGGTTTATCTCCATGCCTTTGTTGGCGATGATATTCAGCGTCGTCGGAATCTGGGGCGGTTCGATGGTTGCTATCGACTGGCTGGGTGTCTACGAGGGCTCGTTCTGGTCCAATATGCAGAACAGCGTGTCGTTCACCGATGATGTGGTTAACGGCATTATCAAGAGCATTGTGTTCGCCTTCGTGGTGACATGGATCGCGGTCTTTCAAGGCTATGACTGTGAGCCGACCTCGGAAGGCATCAGCCGCGCAACCACCCGAACAGTTGTTTATGCCTCGCTTGCAGTGCTGGGGCTGGACTTTATTCTGACTGCATTGATGTTTGGAGATTTCTGATGCAAAACCGCACACTGGAAGTAGGTGTCGGCCTGTTCTTGCTGGCTGGTATGTTGGCTCTTATGTTGCTGGCATTGCGCGTAAGCGGTCTGGCTGTTGGCGCGGGCGAGGATACCTACAAGGTCTATGCGCATTTCGACAACATCGCCGGTCTGACCGTCCGCTCTAAAGTCACCATGGCCGGTGTTAGCATCGGTAAAGTCACCGCAATCGACCTGGATCGCGACAGCTACACCGGTCGCGTTACCATGGAGTTGAACAAAGACGTGGATAACCTCCCGATTGACTCAACCGCGTCGATCCTTACGGCTGGCTTGCTGGGAGAAAAATACGTCGGTATCAGTGTAGGTGGTGAGGAAGAGCTGCTGGCCGACGGCGGCACCATCCACGACACTCAGTCCTCACTGGTGCTGGAAGAATTGATTGGTAAGTTTCTGCTGAATTCGGTCAACAAAGATTCGGCCAACTAACGAGGCTCAAAATGATTAAGTTGTTGCGTAATAGCGTATTGGTATTGCTGGCAGCGTTGCCTCTGTTTGCCTCTGCAGCGCAGACGGCCACTGAGGTGGTTGAGACAGCGACCAACACATTGTTGGCCGATCTGAAGGCCAACAAAGAACAGTATCGCGCTAATCCGGACGAGTTCTACGCCGCACTCAACCGTATTCTGCTGCCGGTTGTAGACGTTGAAGGTATCTCGCGTGGCGTGATGACCGTGCGTTTTTCGCGCAAGGCTACGCCTGAGCAAATGACTCGCTTTGAAGAGAACTTCAAGCGCAGCCTGATGCAGTTTTATGGCAATGCACTGCTTGAGTACAACAACGAAGACGTCCGCGTGCTGCCAGAATCCGGCAAGCCGGGCGCTGATCGTGCCTCGGTGAATATGGAAATCACCGGTTCCGGTGGCGCGGTTTACCCGCTGACTTACACCATGGTGCGTAAGAACAACACCTGGGTCATGCGCAACCTGATCATTAACGGGATTAATGTTGGCAAGCTGTTCCGCGACCAGTTCGCCGAGCAGATGCAGGTTAAGAACAACGATCTCGATAAAGTGATCGATTCCTGGGCTGACGTCGTCGCCAAGGCGCGCAATGCAAAGGGTGATGCGTGAGTCAGGCCAGTATTGAGTCGTTATCGCCCGGCGTTTTGTGCCTGTGCGGAGACATCGACTTTACCAGCGGGCCGTCACTGCGTGAGCAGGGCGGCAAGTTGATTGCCGCCAGCCAGAGCACACAGGTTGTCGTCAACTGCGCCAAAATTGAACGCTCAAGCAGCGTCGGTTTGTCTCTCTTGCTGGCCTTTATGCGCGATGCACAGGCCGCCGGGAAAAGCATTTTGGTGCGCGACATGCCGAAGGAATTGCATGAATTGGCCCGGGTTTCGGGCCTGCTGGACATTTTACCTATCGAGGCCTGAGTAGATGTGGCCGGCTCACCGGCTATCACGTGGGGTTCGCAGGGTATGGGCTTTTTTGTATGATGCACGACCCCGCGGGCCCGGGAGCCGTTAATCGGCCCCAAAACTCTGGCGCGCACATGAATTCGTTGATTGAGGTTGAGCATGCAGGCCTTAGAAGTAAAAACTTTCCTAGAGGCGCAGTTGTCAGACACCCAGGTCGAGGTTGAAGGCGAAGGCTGCAACTTCCAGCTGAATGTTATTAGTGACGAATTGGCCGGTTTGAGTCCGGTTAAGCGTCAGCAGCAAGTCTATGCTCATTTAAATCCGTGGATTGCTGATGGCAGCATTCACGCCGTGAGCATGAAATTCTTCAGCCGTGCCGATTGGGCAGCGCGTTCATAAGCCTGCGGGCGACGAGATAACTATGGATAAACTGATTATTACCGGCGGCGTTCGCCTTGATGGCGAAATTCGCATTTCCGGTGCCAAGAACTCGGCCTTGCCGATTTTGGCTGCAACGTTGCTGGGCGACTCGCCGATTACCATCTGCAACCTCCCGCACCTGCACGACATCACCACGATGATCGAGCTGTTCGGGCGCATGGGTATCGAGCCGATTATTGATGAAAAGCTCAGTGTCGAAGTCGACGCGCGCGCCATCAAGACGCTGGTAGCACCTTATGAGCTGGTGAAAACCATGCGCGCCTCGATCCTGGTTCTGGGGCCGATGGTTGCGCGCTTTGGCGAGGCAGAAGTTGCCCTGCCGGGTGGTTGCGCGATTGGTTCGCGTCCGGTGGACCTGCACATTCGCGGCCTCGAAGCCATGGGTGCGAAGATCGACGTTGAAGCCGGTTACATCAAGGCCAAGGCGCCTGAAGGTGGCCTGGTCGGCGCCAACTTCCACTTTGACATGGTCAGTGTGACGGGCACCGAAAACATCATGATGGCTGCTGCGCTGGCCAATGGCCGCAGTGTCCTGACGAACGCCGCACGCGAGCCGGAAGTCGTGGATCTGGCTAACTGCCTGATCGCCATGGGCGCAAAAATTGAAGGTGCCGGTACTGACACCATCACCATCGACGGCGTTAAGCGCCTCGGCGGCGCAACGTTCAGCGTGATGCCAGACCGTATCGAAACCGGTACTTACCTGGTGGCAGCAGCTGCTACGGGTGGTCGCGTCAAGGTCAAGGACACCGATCCGAGCACGCTCGGCGCGGTTCTCGAAAAGCTTGAAGAAGCCGGCGCTGTAGTTACTTGTGGTCCGGACTGGATCGAACTCGACATGCAGGGCAAGCGTCCCAAGGCGGTAAGCCTGGTAACTGCTCCGTATCCTGAGTTCCCTACCGACATGCAGGCTCAGTTCATCGCCCTCAATGCGATTGCTGACGGCGTGGGCACCATTGTTGAAACGGTGTTCGAAAACCGCTTCATGCATGTACATGAAATGCTGCGCATGGGTGCGCAAATCCAGGTTGAAGGCAACACGGCCACTGTTACCGGTGCCGAGCGACTGGTGGGTGCGCCGGTTATGGCCACCGACTTGCGTGCATCGGCCAGTCTGGTAATTGCCGCGCTGGTTGCTGAAGGCGACACCCTGATCGACCGCATCTACCACATTGACCGTGGTTACGAGTGCATCGAAGAGAAGCTGCAATTACTCGGCGCGAAAATCCGCCGCGTTCCGGGCTGATCAAACGCAACAGACGTCTGCGAGCAGGGTTTTAGAACTGCTCGCAGGGTTGTCCTGCGTTTGCGGTTGCGCTGATTGCAATCGTGCCTGTGACGATACAACCGCTTTTAAAGGTTTGAATAAAAATGCTCACCATTGCGTTGTCCAAAGGCCGCATTCTCGATGACACCCTGCCATTGTTGGCAGAGGCCGGCATTGTGCCGACAGAGAATCCGGATAAAAGCCGCAAGCTGATTATCCCGACGACACAGGAAGATGTTCGCCTGCTGATCGTGCGTGCGACCGATGTACCGACCTATGTTGAGCATGGCGCGGCTGATCTGGGGATTGCCGGTAAAGACGTGCTGATGGAGTACGGCGGTCAGGGCTTGTATGAGCCGCTCGACCTGCGTATCGCCCGTTGCAAGCTGATGACCGCTGGAGCTGTAGGTGCGCCGGAGCCGAAAGGCCGCCTGCGTATCGCCACCAAGTTCGTCAACGTTGCCAAGCGTTATTATGCCGAACAGGGCCGTCAGGTCGATGTCATCAAGCTGTATGGCTCGATGGAATTGGCGCCGCTGGTGGGCCTTGCCGACAAGATTATCGACGTGGTCGATACCGGTAACACGCTGCGTGCCAATGGCCTTGAGGCGCAAGACCTGATCGCCACGATCAGCTCACGTCTGGTGGTCAACAAAGCGTCGATGAAAATGCAGCATGCGCGCATCCAGGCGCTGATCGATGCCTTGCGCATCGCGGTCGAGTCGCGCCACCCAAGCTGATTCCCTTCGGCATTACGCCGCACTTTGCGCCACGGACGGCGCAAATGCCGAATTCGCAGGAGCGACTCGGTTCCCCTATCCGTGTAATAGCCAGAATTGTCAGGTGCCCGCACGGTGCGGCTGGTATTGTATGGGCGCCTGAAAATCTTCGTTCTCAGGATTACGTACCCGTTTTGTGACCTTGCCAAACAATGAGGCCCGCTATGACCGCTCCCATCGCTATCCGCCGACTCAATGCTGCTGAGCAGGGTTTTGCCCATCATCTTGATCAGTTGCTGAGCTGGGAGAGCGTGTCTGATGACGGCGTCAATCAGCGGGTGCTGGAAATCATTGCCGCCGTGCGCAGCCGTGGTGACGCAGCTCTGGTGGAGTACACCCAGCGCTTCGACGGATTGGAAGTGGCGAGCATGGCCGACCTGATTCTGCCGCGTGCCCGTTTGGAACAGGCTCTGCAGCGGGTCACCGCCGAGCAGCGCACAGCACTCGAAACCGCCGCTGAACGTGTGCGCAGCTACCACGAGAAGCAGAAGCAGGATTCCTGGCGTTACACCGAAGCAGACGGCACCGTGCTGGGCCAGCAAGTAACGCCCCTCGACCGCGCCGGTCTTTACGTGCCGGGCGGTAAGGCGACTTATCCGTCGTCGGTGTTGATGAACGCGATTCCTGCCAAGGTCGCGGGCGTGGCCGAAGTGGTCATGGTTGTGCCGACGCCGCGTGGCGAAATCAACGAGATGGTGCTGGCCGCTGCCGCGATTGCCGGCGTAGACCGGGTCTTCACTATCGGTGGCGCGCAAGCCGTTGCAGCGCTCGCGTACGGCACCGAAAGCGTGCCGCCGGTCGACAAGATTGTTGGCCCGGGCAATATCTATGTGGCCACCGCCAAGCGCCACGTGTTCGGTAAAGTCGGTATCGACATGATCGCCGGTCCTTCGGAGATTCTGGTGGTGTGCGACGGCCAGACCGATCCGGACTGGATCGCCATGGACCTGTTCTCGCAGGCCGAACACGATCAGGACGCGCAGTCGATTCTGCTCAGCACCGACGCGGCGTTCCTCGACAAAGTCGCAGAGAGCATCAACCGGTTGCTGCCGACCATGGAGCGCGCAGATATTATCCGCACCTCGCTGGAAGAGCGTGGCGCGCTGATTCATGTTGCCGACAAGGCACAGGCCGTCGAAGTGGCCAACCGGATTGCACCAGAGCACCTGGAATTGTCGGTTGAATCGCCAGAAGAGTGGCTACCGCTGATCCGTCACGCTGGCGCGATTTTCATGGGCCGTTACACCGCCGAAGCTTTGGGCGATTACTGCGCTGGCCCGAATCACGTGTTGCCAACGTCCGGCACGGCGCGGTTCTCATCGCCGCTAGGGGTTTATGACTTCCAGAAGCGTTCGTCGATCATTTACTGCTCGGCAGACGGCGCCTCGGTGCTGGGTAAAACTGCCTCGGTGCTGGCGCGCGGTGAGTCGCTGACAGCCCACGCGCGCAGTGCTGAATACCGGATCAAGTCATAATCGGCTTCATGCCCGATTGAATTGCCATATTTTCGAGGAGACAAGGGTGATGAGTAAGTTCTGGAGCCCTTTCGTCAAAGACCTGGTGCCTTATGTGCCAGGTGAACAGCCCAAGTTAACCAAGCTGGTTAAACTTAACACCAACGAAAACCCTTACGGCCCTTCGCCCAAGGCCATCGCGGCGATGCAGGCCGAAGTCACTGATGATCTGCGCCTTTATCCAGACCCTAACGGTGACCGGCTGAAGCAGGCGGTAGCCGATTATTACGGCGTGCAGACCAATCAGGTGTTCGTCGGTAACGGTTCGGATGAAGTGTTGGCACATGCCTTCCATGGCCTGTTCCAGCACGGCAAACCGCTGCTGTTTCCGGACATCAGCTACAGCTTCTATCCGGTTTATTGCGGCCTGTATGGCATTGAAGCCAAGCAGATTGCGCTGGATGAGCAGTTCCAGATTCGCATCGAAGATTACGCGCAGACCAATGCCGGCATCATCTTCCCGAATCCGAACGCCCCAACCGGTTGCCTGCTGGCGCTGGAGGCCATTGAGCGCTTGCTGCAACTCAACACTGAAACAGTGGTGCTGGTGGATGAAGCCTACGTTGATTTCGGCGGTGAGACGGCAATTTCGCTGGTCGATAAATACCCGAACCTGCTGGTCACCCAGACGTTGTCTAAGTCGCGTTCGCTGGCCGGTTTGCGCGTGGGTCTGGCCGTTGGTCATCCTGATCTGATCGAGGCGCTGGAGCGTATCAAGAACAGCTTCAACTCTTACCCGCTGGACCGCATGGCCATTGCGGGTGCCGCGGCGGCGTTTGCAGACCGTGAGTACTTCGCGCAAACCTGCAAAGCGGTTATCGACAGCCGTGAAACAGTAGTGGCTGGTTTGCAGGCGCTGGGCTTTGACGTGCTGCCGTCCAAGGCCAACTTCGTTTTCGCCCGTCACCCGCAACATGACGCGGCCAAGTTGGCGGCCAAATTGCGTGAGCAAGGGGTTATCGTGCGCCACTTCACGCAGCCGCGCATCGCTCAGTTTCTGCGCATTACCATCGGTACACCTGAGCAGAATCAGGCTTTGCTGGATGGGCTTGAAGGCGTTTGATACAGCTTTACTGTTCGGCATAAAAAAGCCGGATCATCCTGGGGTGATCCGGCTTTTTGCTGTCTGCACGTTGTGCTTAGTTGGTTGACGCTGGCGGGCGAATGCCGACTTCTGCGGTGAGCTGCATGGCTTCGCCGTTGCGCATGATATCAATGCGAATCTTGTCGCCGGGTTTTGCCCGGGCCACCTGATTCATTGAGCGGCGGCCGTCGCTGGCAGACTCGCCATCAATCGTCAGAATCAAATCGCCGGGTTGCAGGCCGGCCTTTTGCGCCGGGCCGTCGCGGTAGATGCCGGCAACAATAATGCCTGGGCGACCTTCCATGCCGAACGATTCAGCCAGTTCAGGGGTCAGAGGTTGTACTTCAATTCCCAGCCAGCCACGGATGACTTGGCCATGTTCGATGATTGCCTGCATAACATCCAATGCCAGCTTGACCGGAATCGCGAAGCCGATCCCTTGCGAGCCGCCGGACTTGGAGAAAATCGCAGTGTTGATGCCGACCAGATTGCCGTAGGCATCAACCAGCGCGCCGCCGGAGTTGCCGGGGTTGATCGCGGCGTCGGTCTGGATAAAGTCTTCGTAGGTATTGAGGCCCAGCTGGTTGCGACCGGTTGCGCTGATAATGCCCATGGTCACGGTCTGACCAACGCCGAACGGGTTGCCGATGGCCAGCGTGACATCGCCAATCTTGATGTTGTCGGAACGCCCGAGGGTGATCGAGGGCAAGTCATCAAGGTCAATCTTGAGCACTGCCAAGTCGGTTTCCGGGTCACTGCCAATCACGCGCGCCAGCGTTTCGCGACCATCCTTGAGGGCCACAACAATCTGGTCGGCGTCTGCGGTCACGTGATTGTTGGTCAGCAGATAACCTTCCGGGCTCATGATTACCGCCGAGCCCAGGCTCGACTCCATGCGCCGCTGCTTGGGCAGGTTGTCGCCGAAGAACTTGCGGAACTGCGGATCTTCAAACAGCGGGTGAGCCGGTTTGTTGACGTACTTGGTGGTGTACAGGTTGGCCACAGCCGGAGACGCCAGCGTCACCGCATCCGCATAAGAGGCCGGGCCCTGCTTGCTGAGACTGTATTTGGGGGATTGCGTGAGTTGCACATCCTGGCTTGGAAGGCCAACCCACTGGGGATAGCGCTGGATAATCAGCAGCGCCAACAATACACCAGCAAGCAGAGGCCAACCGAGAAAACGCAGAGCCTTGGGCATCAATCAAATCCTGAGGGTTGCTAGGGCAAAAAAGGCCCCTTAATGTGGGCATTATAAAGGGCGGGTCGCTAATAAAGCAGCGTCCTGCCGCGTTTGATAGGGAATCTTAATGGCAATTGCACTGTCCACTCTCGTTGATGAAGCTGAACGCTACCTGAATTCCGCCTCTATAAACGATTACTGTCCAAATGGCCTGCAAATCGAAGGTCGTCCGCAGGTGCGTAAAATCGTCTCGGGTGTCACCGCCAGTCAGGCGTTGATCGACGCCGCAATCGAAGCCGAAGCCGATGTTCTGTTGGTTCATCACGGCTACTTCTGGAAGGGTGAAAATCCGTGTGTCACCGGCATGAAGCAGCGTCGCCTGAAAGCCCTGCTGGCCAATGACATCAGCTTGCTCGCCTTCCACTTGCCGCTCGACGTTCACCCCGAGGTCGGCAACAACGTTCAGCTTGCTGCGCAATTGGGTATCACCGTTGAAGGTCCGCTCGAACCGGGTAACCCGCGCACTGTTGGGCTGGTCGGCTCACTGCCGGAAGCGCAAACCGCTGAAGAGTTTGCCCAGCGGGTAAAACAAGTATTGGGACGCGAGCCTTTGTTGGTTGCCGGGCCGCAGATGATTCGGCGAGTCGGCTGGTGCACCGGCGGTGGGCAGGGCTATATCGATCAGGCGGTTGCCGCCGGCGTTGACCTGTATTTGACCGGCGAAGCCTCCGAGCAAACCTTCCATAGCGCCCAGGAAAATGCCATCAGCTTTATCGCCGCAGGCCACCACGCGACAGAGCGCTACGGCGTGCAAGCGCTGGGTGATTATCTGGCGCGACGCTTCGCCCTTGAACACCAGTTCATCGACTGCCCGAACCCTATTTGATCCGCCCTCCAACCAGCAGTGCTCGCCTCTGAGTGCTGCTTTCGCCGGCATAATGTTAGACCGTTTTGTTCTAGATAGCGCCCTGAATAGACCGTTGTGCTGTGCTAGAGTGCGGCTCTAATCCACGGCCCGCCGGCCCAATGATATAGCCAATCGTGAGTAGCCATGCTCGATAAACTGACGCACCTGAAACAGCTGGAGGCGGAGAGTATCCACATCATTCGTGAAGTGGCCGCCGAATTCGATAACCCGGTGATGCTCTATTCCATCGGTAAAGATTCCGCCGTGATGCTCCATCTGGCGCGCAAGGCATTCTTCCCGGGCAAGTTGCCTTTCCCGGTATTGCACGTCGACACGCGCTGGAAATTCCAGGAGATGTACCGCTTCCGCGAGCAGATGGTCACGGAAATGGGCCTGGATCTGATCACCCACATCAACCCTGATGGCGTGGCTCAGAACATCAACCCGTTCACCCACGGCAGCGCCAAGCATACCGACATCATGAAAACCGAAGGTCTCAAGCAGGCACTCGACAAGCATGGTTTCGATGCCGCTTTCGGTGGTGCCCGTCGTGACGAAGAGAAGTCGCGTGCCAAAGAGCGCGTGTATTCCTTCCGTGACAGCAAGCATCGTTGGGACCCGAAGAATCAGCGTCCCGAGCTGTGGAATGTATACAACAGCAAGGTCAAGAAGGGTGAGTCGATTCGGGTGTTCCCGCTCTCCAACTGGACCGAGCTGGATATCTGGCAGTACATCTACCTTGAGCAGATCCCGATCGTGCCGCTTTACTTCGCTGCCGAGCGTGATGTGATCGAGAAGAATGGCACGCTGATCATGATTGATGACGAGCGCATTCTTGAGCACCTCACCGATGAAGAGAAGTCGCGGATCGAGAAGCGCAAAGTGCGTTTCCGTACCCTTGGCTGCTATCCGTTGACGGGTGCTGTCGAGTCCGAGGCCGAAACCCTCACCGATATCATTCAGGAAATGCTCCTGACCCGTACGTCCGAACGCCAGGGGCGCGTCATCGATCACGATGGAGCGGGCTCTATGGAAGAGAAAAAACGTCAGGGCTACTTCTAAGGATCGCGCACGATGAGTCATCAATCCGATTTGATCAGCGAGGACATCCTCGCCTATCTGGCCCAGCACGAACGCAAGGAACTGCTGCGCTTTCTTACTTGCGGTAACGTCGACGACGGCAAGAGCACGCTAATCGGCCGCCTGCTGCACGACTCCAAGATGATCTACGAAGATCACCTTGAAGCGATTACCCGCGACTCGAAAAAGAGCGGCACCACCGGCGAAGAAGTGGATCTGGCGCTGCTGGTTGATGGTCTGCAAGCCGAGCGCGAGCAGGGCATTACCATCGACGTGGCCTACCGTTATTTCTCGACCGCCAAGCGCAAGTTCATCATTGCCGATACACCAGGCCATGAGCAGTACACGCGCAACATGGCCACGGGCGCCTCGACCTGTGACCTGGCGATTATTCTGATTGATGCGCGTTACGGCGTGCAGACACAGACCAAGCGTCATAGCTTTATTGCCTCGTTGCTGGGCATCAAGCACATCGTAGTGGCCGTCAACAAGATGGACCTCAAAGGCTTCGATGAAGGCGTTTTCGAGCAGATCAAGGCCGATTACCTGAAGTTCGCCGAAGGTATCCAGCTCAAGCCAACATCGCTGCACTTCGTGCCGATGTCTGCGCTCAAAGGCGACAACGTGGTCAACCACAGCGAGCAGTCGCCTTGGTACACCGGCCAGACGCTGATGGAAATTCTTGAGACCGTTGAAGTCGCGGGTGATCGCAACTTCACCGACCTGCGTTTCCCGGTGCAGTACGTTAACCGTCCGAACCTGAACTTCCGTGGTTTTGCCGGCACGCTCGCCAGTGGCATCGTGCACAAGGGCGACGAAGTGATGGTGTTGCCTTCGGGCAAGAGCAGCAAGGTCAAGTCCATCGTCACTTACGAAGGTGAGCTTGAGCAGGCCGGTCCTGGCCAGGCGATTACCCTGACTCTGGAAGACGAGATCGACGTGTCGCGTGGCGACATGCTGGTGCATGCCGACAACCGTCCGCAGGTCACTGACAGCTTCGATGCCATGCTGGTGTGGATGGCTGAAGAGCCCATGCTGCCTGGCAAGAAATACGACATCAAACGCGCCACCAGCTATGTGCCGGGCACTATTGCCAGCATTACTCACCGCGTGGATGTAAATACCCTGGAACAGGGTGCTGCGAGCAGCCTCAACCTTAACGAAATCGGTCAGGTCAAAGTGGCTCTGGATGCATCGATTGCGTTGGATGGCTACGCGCATAACCGCACCACAGGGGCGTTTATCGTGGTCGACCGGCTGACCAATGGCACCGTTGGCGCTGGCATGATCATCGCCGATGCTGTCGGCTCGCAAGGCGGTTCGCATCACGGCAAACAAGCTCACGTTTCGACTGAAGAGCGTTCTGCGCGTCTCGGTCAGCAGCCGGCCACTGTGTTGTTCAGCGGCCTGTCGGGCGCTGGCAAGAGCACCTTGGCTTACGCGGTTGAGCGCAAGCTGTTTGACATGGGCCGTGCGGTTTACGTGCTTGATGGTCAGAACCTACGTCACGACCTCAACAAAGGTCTGCCGCAAGACCGTGTTGGCCGTACCGAGAACTGGCGTCGCGCTGCACACGTGGCACGCCAATTCAACGAAGCGGGTCTGCTGACACTGGCCGCGTTCGTCGCGCCGTCGGCTGAAGGCCGTGAGCAAGCACGCACACTGATCGGCGCCGAGCGCATGATCACTGTTTACGTGCAGGCTTCACCGCAGGCCTGCCGCGAGCGTGACCCGCAGGGTTTGTATGCCGCCAATGGCGACAACATCCCGGGCGAGTCCTTCCCGTATGACGTGCCGCTGGATGCGGATCTGGTTATCGACACGCAAAGCGTCTCGGTCGAGGAAGGCGTCAAGCAGGTACTCGCGGTACTGCGCGAACGCGGCGCGATTTAACGCCACTGGCCCACTGCAGCGGATTCGTTGCAGTGGGCTTCGGTTGTTAACGCACTAATCGCCAGACAATAAAAAACCCGCATTCAAATGAGTGCGGGTTTTTTATTGTCTGGTATTTATTGACCAGTGTGCGCTTAACGTTTGCTTTTAAGGCCGTAATTCTCGTCGAGCATGCCCGGTACGTCTGCGCCTTTTGGCGCGTAGTCTTTAGGCATCTCATTGTCGCGTGGCGGCGTCAGGCGTTCACGACGCTCGTTGCCTTCACCTGAGTGCAGTGCCGCCAACAAACTCTGCCGGGTCACGTCATCCAGCGCCAGGCGTTGCGCGCCTTCGGCCAGATGCTGTTCAACATCTTCATAGCTCTGGGTCAGTTTCTTGACCAGGCTGCTGGTGGTTCTGAAGTGGCTGACGACCTCACTCTGGTAGGCGTCAAATTTGTCCTGCATGTCGTCCAGCTGACGCTGTGTGCGGCTTGGGGCTGCATTCGGTGCCAGGCGGGCAATCAGAAAACCGATAGCAATACCTGCTACCAGTGCGAGGGCTGGTAACAGCCAGTCGGTTAGCGTCTGTTCCACGAGTCCTTCCTCTCTATACGGCTTTGCATTACGTTAACGGCTCGAACCTGCGCTGTATACTGCTTTGCATTGCCGATGAGTGCAGTGCAGGTTGTCTTTCTAGACGAGTCTATCGAGTTATTGGTCACGGAGCGTAGCGTTGCTTAGTCGAGAAACCCCTTTGTTTATAAACGGCCCGTGCGGTCAATTGGAAGCTTTATCGCTCACAGTAGCTGATGCGCGAGGCATTGCGTTGATCTGCCATCCGAATCCGGTGCAGGGCGGTACAATGCTCAACAAGGTTGTTTCGACCTTGCAGCGCACAGCGCGTGATCAGGGCTTGCATACCTTGCGCTTCAATTATCGCGGAACCGGCGCAAGTGCCGGCAGCCACGACATGGCGTTCGGTGAGGTCGATGATGCCGAAGCAGCCCTCAACTGGCTGCGTGAACAGCATCCGCAATTACCCATCACGCTTATGGGATTCTCTTTTGGCGGTTTTGTTGCAGCCGCACTGGCAGGCCGACTGGAAGAGCAGGGCGTAGAGCTGGCGAACTTGTTCATGGTTGCGCCTGCCGTCAATCGCCTGAGCGCCGATACGCCGCTGTCCACGCGCTGCCCGATGACCATTATTCAGCCAGAAACCGATGAAGTGATCCCGCCTGAAGTGGTTTATCAGTGGTCGGCTGCGCTTGAACGTCCCCATGAGTTGCTGAAAGTGGCAGAATGCGGTCACTTTTTCCATGGCAAGCTGACCGATCTCAAGGATCTGTTGCTGCCACGTCTTTGAATCCGTATGCAGTCTGACAAGCGATAAGCCATGACCACACGTATCCTTACTGGCATCACCACCACCGGCACTCCGCACCTGGGCAACTATGCGGGCGCGATTCGTCCGGCCATTGTTGCCAGCCGCAGTGACAACTTCGACTCGTTCTATTTTCTGGCGGACTACCACGCGCTGATCAAATGTGATGATCCGGCGCGTATTCAGCGTTCGCGTCTGGAAATCGCCGCTACCTGGCTGGCGTGTGGTCTGGACGTTAACCGGGCGACCTTTTATCGCCAGTCCGACATCCCGGAGATCCCCGAACTGTGCTGGTTGCTGACGTGCGTGGCGGGCAAGGGCTTGCTCAATCGTGCTCACGCCTACAAGGCCTCGGTCGACAAGAATGTGGAGAACGGTGAAGACCCGGATGCCGGTATCACCATGGGCCTGTTCAGCTATCCGGTGCTGATGGCCGCCGATATTCTGATGTTCAACGCGCAGAAGGTTCCGGTCGGTCGCGACCAGATCCAGCACGTTGAAATGGCCCGTGACATTGCTCAGCGCTTCAATCATCTGTTTGGTCAGGGCAAGGAACTGTTCGCCCTGCCAGAAGCGGTGATTGAAGAGGATGTCGCCACATTGCCAGGCCTCGATGGCCGCAAGATGTCGAAGAGCTACGACAACACCATTCCATTGTTCGGTACCGCCAAGCAACTGAAAGACGCCGTAGCGCGGATTGTTACCGACTCCAAGCTGCCTGGCGAAGCCAAAGACCCAGACAACTCGCATCTGTTTACCTTGTATCAGGCGTTCTCGACGGCTGAACAACAGGCAGCTCTGCGCGCCGAGCTGCTCGACGGTCTGGCGTGGGGCGAAGCGAAGCAGCGTCTGTTCGAATTGCTCGACAATGAGCTGGGCGAAGCACGTGAGCGCTACAACGCGCTGATCAGCAAACCTGCCGATCTGGAAGACATTCTGCTCGACGGCGCGGCTAAAGCACGTAAAACCGCAACGCCGTTCCTGGGTGAGCTGCGTGAAGCGGTCGGCCTGCGCTCGTTCCGCAGCGCCGCAGTCGATACTCAGGCCGGTAAAAAGAAAGCGGCGAAAAGCGCGCGCTTTGTCAGCTTCCGTGATGAAGACGGCAGCTTCCGTTTCCGTTTGCTGGATGCGGCAGGCGAGCAGCTGTTGTTGTCAGTCGCTTTTGCCGACGGCAAGTCTGCCGGCATGGTCAACAAGCGTTTGCAGTCGGGTGATGAGTTGGATGTTCGCCAGCACAACAGTGGTTTTGCCGTGTGGCTGGATGATGCCGCCGTTGCGCACAGCCCGGACTTTGCCGATAGCGCCAGCTGTGAGTCGGCTATTGCGCGCCTGCGCGAAGCGCTGCAAGGCGAGTAAAGGCAACCTTTACTGCACCGCACGCTGGCTGATGCGCCAGCGTGCGGGCCTGCTCCCGGTGATGTGCCGTAGCGCCTGATTTTGCGCGGCTTAACGGCCCATACGGGAAGATTTCAGCGTTCACACCACCGCTAGACAGATAGCCGATTGCCATTCCATGCGTTCGTCGCTAAAGTTACGCCCCTATTTTTGTTACCCAGCTAACGAATATGACTCCGCTAGAACGCTATCAAGCCGATCTTAAACGCCCTGACTTCTTCCATGACGCCGCGCAGGAATTGGCTGTTCGTCACTTGCAGCGCCTGTATGACGATCTGGTCGCTGACTCGAAGAGCAAGCCGGGCATGTTCGGCAAGCTGTTTGGCAAGAAGCAGGCCGCGCCGGTTAAAGGTCTGTACTTCTGGGGTGGCGTTGGCCGGGGTAAGACTTATCTGGTCGATACTTTCTTCGATTCGCTGCCGTTCGAGCGCAAGGTGCGCACCCACTTCCACCGCTTCATGAAGCGCGTGCACGAAGAGATGCGTACCCTCAAAGGCGAGAAGAACCCGCTGACCATCATTGGCAAGCGTTTCGCCGATGAAGCGCAAGTCATCTGCTTTGACGAGTTCTTTGTTTCCGACATTACCGACGCAATGATTCTGGCGACCTTGCTCGAAGAGTTGTTCAAGAACGGTGTGTGTCTGGTGGCAACGTCAAACATCGTGCCTGACGGCTTGTATAAAGATGGTTTGCAGCGCGCGCGTTTCCTGCCTGCGATTGCGTTGCTCAAGCAGCACACCGATATCGTCAACGTCGACAGTGGCGTCGATTATCGCCTGCGCGCGTTGGAGCAGGCCGAGTTGTTCCATTGGCCGCTGGATGCCGAAGCAGAGGCCAGCTTGCACCGTAGCTTCAGCAGCTTGCTGCCGGATTGCACGCATGCAGTCGAAGGCGAAGCGATCATGATCGAGAATCGCGAAATCAAGGCGGTTCGGGTCTGTGAAGACGTTGCCTGGTTCGAGTTCCGTGAATTGTGCGATGGCCCGCGCAGCCAGAATGACTACATTGAACTGGGTAAGATCTTCCACGCGGTGTTGCTGGCTAACGTCGAGCAGATGGGCGTGGCCAAAGACGACATGGCGCGGCGTTTTATCAACCTGGTTGATGAATTTTACGACCGCAACGTCAAGCTGATCATCTCGGCCGAAGTTGAACTGAAAGACCTGTACACCGGCGGTCGTTTGACCTTTGAGTTCCAGCGCACCCTGAGTCGTTTGCTGGAGATGCAGTCGCACGAGTTCCTGGCGCGGGCGCACAAGCCTTAAGCTGTTCGCGATTGCTGAAAAGGCTGCCAATGGCAGCCTTTTTTATTGTTCAGCGGATGGTCTTTGCAGTGGCTGCGATTATGCTGGTCCGTCCTTGTGCTGAAACTGGCGACGGTACTGGTTAGGCGACAACTCGGTGTGCTGGCGGAACAAGCGCGCAAAAAAGCTCGCATCGTCATAGCCGACTTCGTAGCTGATGGTTTTGATGCTCTTGCGCGTGGCGCTGAGCAGACCCTTGGCCGTTTCAATACGCAGGCGCTGTAGATAGTGCAGTGGCTTGTCGCCAGTGGCGCCCTGAAACCGGCGCATGAAATTACGAATACTCATGCCATGCTCACGGGCAACATCCTCGAAGCGAAACTTCTCGGCAAAGTGCTCCTCAAGCCACTGCTGAATTTGCAGGATGATGACATCGTGATGCTGTTTCTGCCCGCCAAAGCCGATACGGCCAGGGCTGTAACTGCGCTGCAGTTCGAACAGAATGTCGCGGGCAACGCCTTGGGCGACGCTGGGGCCGCAGAAGCGCTCAATCAGGTAGATGTAAAGGTCGCTCGCTGAGGTGACGCCGCCTGCGCAAAACAGGTTATCGGCATCGGACAGGTGCTTGTCCTGATTGAGCAGCACTTTCGGGAAGCGCTGCTTGAATTCGCTGAAAAAACGCCAGTAAGTGGTTGCTTCCTTACCGTCCAGCAAGCCGGCTTCAGCCATCCAGAATACGCCGGTGGCTTCACCGCAGATCAGGCTGCCTTTGGCATGTTGCTGGCGCAGCCAGTCGAGAATCTGTGGATAGCGCTTTTTCAGCGCATCAAAATCATCCCAGAAAGCCGGCAGAATGATGAGTTCGGCATCACCCAAGCCTGCTTCACTGGTGATCATCACATTGCTGAAACTTTTCACCGGCTGTGCGTCCGGTGAGACCAGCGAGATCTCGAACGCGGCGGTGAAACCCAGGCCGAGTTGCTTGCCGTAGCGCAAGCTGGCCATGTGGAAAAAATCCTTGGCTTGCATCAGGGTCGAGGCAAAAACGCCTTCGGTTGCCAGAATGCAGACTCGTTTTAGCGGTGTAGTCTGGATCAAACTCATGGTTTTTATTCTTGGTGTTTGGCGCAGGGCGCGTGAAGCACTTCTCTGGGGTAAAGTGGTCAGAGTGCGGCTGGATCGTCCTATTTTTTGGCGCATGTGTCCAGTGCGTTAGCCTCAGCTCTAGCCTACAGTCGCTGCCTGTTTTGTTTTTTCTTCCATTCAACGGTCAAGGTGATAGCGATGATTCCAAGAACAATTTTTAGCTCAGACCACGAATTATTCCGCGATAGCGTTCGCAAATTCCTTGAGCAGGACGCCGTGCCTTTCCATGCTCAGTGGGAGAAAGACGGCTTCATTGATCGCGCCCTGTGGAACAAGGCGGGCGAGGCGGGCATGCTTTGCTCGCATATTCCGGAAGAATACGGCGGCATCGGCGCCGATTTTCTCTACAGCACGGTGGTGATCGAGGAAATCGGTAAGCTGGGACTGACCGGCATCGGCTTTTCCCTGCACTCGGATATCGTTGCGCCGTACATCCTGCATTACGGCTCCGAGGCGCTTAAGCAGAAGTACCTGCCAAAAATGGTAACGGGTGAAATGGTCACCGCCATTGCCATGACCGAGCCAGGCGCGGGTTCGGATTTGCAGGGCGTTAAAACCACCGCGGTGCTGGATGGCGATGACTACATCATCAACGGCTCGAAGACCTTCATCACCAACGGCTACTTGGCAGATCTGGTGATTGTGGTCGCCAAGACCGACCCGAAAGCAGGCGCTAAAGGCACCAGTCTGTTTTTGGTCGAGGCCAACACCCCCGGGTTTACCAAGGGGCAGCGTCTGGAAAAGGTCGGCATGAAGGCGCAAGACACCTCCGAGCTGTTTTTCCAGGATGTGCGTGTACCGAAAGAGAATTTGCTGGGGCAGGCCGGTATGGGCTTCGCCTACCTGATGCAGGAGTTGCCGCAAGAGCGCCTGACCGTTGGTATTGGTGCAATCGCCTCGGCGCAGGCTGCACTCGGCTGGACGCTAGAATACACGCGTGACCGCAAGGCATTCGGCAAGGCAATCTCTGACTTCCAGAACACCCGCTTCAAGCTTGCTGAAATGGCAACCGAGATTCAGGTCGGGCAGGTGTTTGTCGATCGCTGTCTGGAATTGCACCTCAACGGCAAGCTCGATGTGCCAACCGCCGCGATGCTGAAATACTGGGGCACCGATTTGCAGTGCAAGGTGCTTGATGAGTGCGTGCAGCTGCACGGCGGCTACGGCTTCATGTGGGAATACCCAGTCGCCCGCGCTTGGGCGGATGCACGCGTGCAGCGCATCTACGCCGGCACCAATGAAATCATGAAAGAGATCATCGCCCGCTCGTTGTAACCCGTTCGCGGCCCGGCTTGAAATTGCCATGACGGAAACCCTTTGGGGGTTCCATCCTCCGGTTGGCGCAGCAGGCATAAGTCGGAGGTTGGAATCCGCGCAGCGGCTTCCGACATGGCGGCCTAATGATCGTGCGCGGTTCGGTTGTGCGCCTCCAAACCGCGCAATCGCCAGCGCCCATGCTGGCGCAACAACCGGTTCGCGGTCCGGCTTGATATCGCCATGACGGAAACCCCGTTGGGGGTTCCATCCTCCGATGGTGCGACAGGCATAAGTTGGAGGTTGGAATCCGCGCAGCGGCTTCCGACATGGCGGTCTAATGATCGTGCGCGGTTCGGTTTTTCAGCTCCAAACCGCGCAATCGACGGCGCCAATGCTGGCGGAACTGCCGGTTCGCGGTCCGGCTTGAAATTGCCATGACGGAAACCCCGTTGGGGGTTCCATCCTCCGTTTGGCGCAGCAGGCATAAGTCGGAGGTTCACCGGTTGGTGCGACAGGCATAGGCTGGAGGTTGGAATCCGTGAAGCGGCTTCCGACATGACGGCGTAATGATCGTGCGCGGTTTGGTTGTTCAGCCTCAGGCCGCGCAATCGACGGCGCCAATGCTGGCGGAACTGCCGGTTCGCGGTCCGGCTTGAAATTGCCATGACGGAAACCCCGTTGGGGGTTCCATCCTCCGTTTGGCGCAGCAGGCATAAGTCGGAGGTTCGCCGGTTGGTGCGACAGGCATGAGTTGGAGGTTGGAATCCGCGCAGCGGCTTCCGACATGACGGCCTATCGGTCGTGCGCGGTTTACGCTTGTGCGCTGCTTACCATCTGTCTTGCGTGTGCCAGCGACTCTTCGGTGAGGTCGACACCGCCGAGCATGCGGGCGATTTCTTCTACTCGCTGGGCTTCACTCAGGTTACTTACGGCGGTGCGCGTGGCGTCGCTGCCGCGTGCCTTGTGTACGAATAAATGGTGATGGCCCTGCGCCGCAACCTGGGGCAAGTGGGTCACTGTTAACACTTGGCCGCGTTCGCCCAGGCGGCGCAGCAGTTGCCCGACCACTTCGGCCGTCGGGCCGCCAATGCCCACGTCTACTTCGTCAAATACCAGTGTTGGCACGCGCGATGTTTGCGCGGTAATCACCTGAATCGCCAGGCTGATCCGCGACAGTTCACCGCCTGAGGCTACTTTGGCTAACGCCTTCATCGGCTGGCCGGGGTTGGCGCTTACCAGAAACTCGACGTGCTCCATGCCGTTTGGATGGGGTTCATCCAGCTGATTGGCTTGCAGGGTGATGCTGAATCGCCCTCCTGGCATACCTAACGTTTGCATCTCCGCTTCTGCCGCGACTGCCAGCTTATTGGCCGACTCCGCCCGGCGATTGCTCAGCTCCAGCGCCTTTTCCTGATAGTGACGCTCATACGAGGCCAGCTCTTCGGTCAGGCGCTCAACAGCCTGATCATCGGCATTCAGGCTTTCGAGTTCTTCAAATAGTTGCTGTTGCAGGGCTTCAAGTTCCTGCGGCTGAGTGCGGTGCTTACGTGCCAGTGTGTAGATGGCATCGAGGCGTTCTTCGAGTATTTGCAGGCGCTCGGGGTCTGCGTCGAAGTGGTCGAGGAAGCGATTAAGCTCACCGACGGCTTCTTCCACCTGAATCTGCGCGCTGCCAAGCATGTTGGCGGCTTCAGTCAGTGCGCCGGGTTGGCCTTTGAAGTTGCCCAGGCGATTGAGACTGGCGGTGAGTGCAGACAGCACGTTGCCAGAGTCGCTCTCGCTGCAAAAGTCGATTACCTGACGGCAGGCGCTGAGCAGGCTCTCGGCATTGGTCAGGTTCTTATGTTCCTGCTCGAGCTGTTCCAGTTCGTTTTGGCCAAGCCCCAGGTTGTCGAGCTCTTCGAGCTGATAGCTGAGCAGTTGGTGACGCGCACGTTGTTCGTCGCCGATGTTGGCGATGCGGGTCAGTTCACTGCGGGTTTGCTTCCAGCGTTGCGCGGCCAGTTGCACCTGACGCGCCAGATCCTGGCAGCCGGCGAACTCGTCGAGCAGACGGCGATGGGTTTCGGCCTTGAGCAGGGATTGGTGTTCATGCTGGCTGTGGATATCAATCAACAATTCGCCAAGGGCTTTTAAGTCCCCGAGCGGGCAGGGCGTGCCGTTAATGTAGCCGCGCGAGCGCCCTTCGGCGGTTATTACACGGCGCAAAATGCACGGGCCGTCCTGTTGCAGGTCACGCTCCGCCAGCCAGGCCTTGGCCTCGCTGATGTCGCTGATGTCGAAGCTGGCGAGAATGTCCGCTTTGTCTGCGCCGGGGCGCACCACACCGCTGTCTGCACGATCGCCCAGCGTCAGGCCCAGCGCGTCGAGCATGATCGACTTGCCCGCGCCGGTTTCGCCGCTGATGACGCTCATGCCGCCGTCCAGCTCAAGATCAAGATGCTCAACGATTGCGTAGTTATGTACGGACAGGTGCACCAGCATGGCGTGGCCTCCCAGAAATTAGGTCTGGTTATTTATACAGTAGTTTATTTGTGCCTTGCAATTACCTTGGGATGAGATTGTGTGCAGTTGGTCGTTTGCGCGTATTCAGGCCTTGAAGTCGCACAAATAGCCCCCATATAGACGGCAGACGCGTGAGTTATCGACACCACGCCAGTTATTGACAGGAGGAACGCATGGCTGACGAACAGACCCTGAATACGCAAGATCTCGAGGAACAAGTAGCGCCGGACGCTGCCTCGGGTGATGACCTGGCTGCTCGCGTAGAAGCGCTGGAAGAGCAGTTGGCCGCTGCGCAGGATCAATCGCTGCGCGTAGCTGCTGATTTACAAAACGTGCGTCGCCGCGCCGATCAGGATGTCGAGAAGGCGCACAAGTTTGCCCTGGAAAAATTCGCCAACGACCTGCTGCCCGTAGTGGATAGCCTGGAGCGTGGCCTTGAGATGACCAGCGCCGAAGATGAAGCGATCAAAGCGGTTCGTGAAGGCATGCAACTGACCCTCAAGCTGTTCCAGGACACGTTGGCGCGTTACCAGTTGGTTGCTGTCGACCCGCAAGGCGAGCCATTCAACCCTGAGCATCATCAGGCAATGGCCATGCAGGAAAGCAGCCTGGTCGAGCCGAACAGCGTGTTGCAAGTTTTTCAGAAGGGTTACCTGTTGCACGGTCGCCTGCTGCGCCCGGCCATGGTCGTGGTCAGCAAGGCACCGGCACCGGCTTCACCTTCTATTGATGAGCAGGCTTGAAATATTTCCTCAAGCCCCCATTTAACAGTCAAGCGTATTAGAGCTACCGCTGCTGAGCTAGAACCAGCGGCGGAATAATCAAAGTTTCGGGAGAGCAAACATGGGTAAAATTATCGGTATTGACCTGGGGACTACCAACTCCTGCGTCTCCGTTCTTGAAAACGGTAAAGCCAAAGTTATCGAAAACGCCGAAGGCGCACGTACCACGCCATCGATCATTGCTTATGCAAATGACGGTGAGATCCTGGTAGGTCAATCGGCCAAGCGTCAAGCTGTGACCAATCCGCACAACACCCTGTACGCGGTTAAGCGTCTGATCGGTCGTCGCTTCGAAGAAGAAGTGGTTCAGAAAGACATCCAGATGGTGCCGTACAAAATTGTCAAAGCTGACAATGCGGACGCCTGGGTTGAAGTAAACGGCCAGAAAATGGCTCCGCCACAGATCTCGGCTGAAATCTTGAAAAAGATGAAGAAAACGGCCGAAGACTATCTGGGCGAAGCGGTCACTGAAGCGGTGATCACTGTTCCTGCGTACTTCAACGACAGCCAGCGTCAGGCGACTAAAGACGCCGGCCGTATTGCGGGTCTGGACGTTAAGCGCATCATCAACGAGCCAACCGCAGCTGCTCTGGCTTACGGTATGGACAAGGCCAAGGGCGACCACACTGTCATCGTTTATGACCTGGGTGGCGGTACGTTCGACGTTTCGGTTATCGAAATTGCTGAAGTTGATGGCGAGCACCAGTTTGAAGTGTTGGCAACCAACGGTGACACCTTCCTCGGCGGTGAAGACTTTGACATTCGTCTGATCGACTACCTCGTCGACGAATTCAAGAAAGAAACCGGCATGAACCTCAAAGGTGATCCGCTGGCAATGCAGCGTCTGAAAGAAGCTGCTGAGAAAGCCAAGATCGAGCTGTCTTCGAGCCAGCAGACTGACGTTAACCTGCCGTACATCACTGCAGATGCGTCCGGTCCTAAGCACTTGAACGTGAAAATTTCGCGCTCGAAGCTCGAAGCACTGGTTGAAGACCTGGTTCAGCGCACCATCGAACCTTGCCGCATCGCGTTGAAAGACGCCGGTGTTGATGTGAGCTCGATCAACGACGTGATTCTGGTCGGTGGCCAGACTCGTATGCCGCTGGTGCAGAAGCTGGTAACCGATTTCTTCGGCAAAGAAGCCCGTAAAGACGTTAACCCGGACGAAGCTGTTGCCATGGGCGCGGCCATTCAGGGTGCGGTGTTGGCTGGTGACGTTAAAGACGTACTGTTGCTCGACGTATCGCCTCTGACTCTGGGTATCGAAACCATGGGCGGCGTGATGACTGCGCTGATCGAGAAGAACACCACGATTCCGACCAAGAAGTCGCAAGTGTTCTCGACCGCTGACGACAACCAGAATGCCGTGACTATTCACGTGCTGCAGGGCGAGCGTAAGCAAGCTTCGCAGAACAAGTCGCTGGGTAAGTTCGATCTGGCTGAGATTCCGCCAGCTCCGCGTGGTGTTCCGCAGATCGAAGTGACCTTCGACATCGATGCTAACGGCATCCTGCACGTAGGCGCTAAAGACAAGGCCACTGGCAAGACTCAGTCCATCGTGATCAAGGCCAACTCGGGTCTGTCCGATGAAGAGATCGAGCAAATGGTTCGTGATGCCGAGGCTAACGCTGAGGAAGATCGCAAGTTCGAAGAGCTGGCAACTGCTCGCAACCAAGGTGATCAGCTGGTTCACGCCAGCCGCAAAATGGTCACCGAGGCAGGCGATAAGGTGACTGAAGAAGAGAAAACTGCAATCGAAGCCGCGGTCTCTGCACTTGAAGTTGCCGTTAAGGGCGATAGCAAGGAAGAAATCGAAGCGAAGATGGCTGCACTCTCCGAGGTGACTGCACCGCTGGCGCAGAAAATGTACGCCGAGCAGCCGCAGCCGGGTGCTGAGGCTCAGCCAGAAAACAACGACAAAGGCGCTGCCGATGACGTTGTTGATGCTGAGTTCGAAGAGGTTAAAGACAACAAGTAAGCGCACGCTTGCTAAGCACGCCCAGCGTATGCTCGCCGGGCGTGCAAGGCTCCAGCCGGTTGTGGTGCTAGCTAGAATCGGTATGATCCGTCGCGCGGGGGCTTGCTCCCGCGTTGGCGTGTCTGGAGAGGATGATTTGCAAGGCGTTAATCAGTGACGCGGGTGCGATGACTTTTTAACGAATTGTTCGAGGTCTTGAGGATTTATGTCTAAACGTGACTATTACGAGGTGCTGGGTGTCGAGCGCGGCGCTAGCGATGCGGAGCTGAAAAAGGCTTACCGGCGCCTGGCGATGAAGCATCACCCGGACCGTAATCCTGACGATAAAGTTTCGGAAGAGAAGTTCAAAGAGGCCAACGAGGCCTACGAAGTTCTGTCCGATGCCAGCAAGCGCAGCGCCTATGATCAATACGGCCATGCCGGTGTAGATCCAAGCATGGGCGGCGCCGGTGCGGGTGGCGCAGGTTTCGGTGGCGCTAACTTCTCCGATATTTTCGGTGACGTATTCAGCGACTTCTTCGGCGGTGCTGCCGGTGGCGGCGGTCGCGGTCGTGGCGGTGCACAGCGCGGCAGTGATCTGCGCTACACACTTGAACTGGATCTGGAAGAGGCCGTTCGCGGCACAACCGTGACCATACGTGTGCCGACACTGGTCAACTGTAAGCCGTGCGACGGTACGGGCGCCAAGAAAGGCTCCGCGCCGGTTACCTGTACCACCTGTGGCGGTATCGGCCAGGTGCGTATGCAGCAGGGCTTCTTCTCGGTGCAGCAAACCTGCCCGCGTTGCCACGGCAACGGCAAGATGATTACTGATCCGTGCACCAGCTGCCACGGTCAGGGTCGTGTTGAAGAGCACAAAACCTTGTCGGTGAAAGTGCCGGCGGGTGTTGATACCGGTGATCGCATTCGTCTTAGCGGCGAAGGTGAAGCCGGCGCAATGGGCGGCCCGGCAGGTGATCTGTACGTGGTAGTGAATGTGCGTGAGCACGCGATCTTCCAGCGTGACGGCAAGCATCTGTATTGCGAAGTGCCAATCAGCTTTGCTGATGCCGCGCTGGGTGGCGAGCTTGAAGTGCCGACCCTCGATGGTCGGGTCAAGTTGAAGATCCCGGAAGGCACGCAAACCGGTAAGTTGTTCCGTTTGCGTGGCAAAGGTGTTGCGCCGGTGCGTGGTGGCGGTGCGGGTGACTTGATGTGCCGTGTGGCTGTCGAGACGCCGGTTAAGCTGGATCGTCGTCAGCGTGAGCTGCTTGAAGAGTTCCGTCAGTCGTTGGCCGGTGACAGTTCTCACTCGCCCAAGGCCAATGGCTGGTTCGAAGGCGTGAAGCGCTTCTTCGGCGACCTGTGAGGAATGCGCTGACAAGTTGCGATTGAGCGCTTGCAGTGTTGAATGAGCTGCTTGATGTGCAGGCCCGCTGATGCGGGTTGCACGTTAAGCGGCTTGTTTTATTTTAGCCCCGGCCATCACGCTGTTTATGGGTTATAAAGTGCGCAGGTTGGGTGGGTTATGCGCGCCGCCTGGGCATAGGTTTTCAGTTTGGAGTTGTTTGATATGCAACGTATTGCTGTGATGGGCGCCGCTGGGCGCATGGGTAAAACCCTGATCGAGGCTGTTCAGCAGGCTCAAGGCGTAACGCTGAGCGCTGCGGTGGATCGTCCGGACAGCAGTCTGGTTGGTGCTGATGTTGGTGAGTTGGCGGCGCTGGGCAAGATTGGCGTGCAGCTGTCGGGCGACTTGAGCAGTGTGCTCAATGACTTCGATGTGCTGATTGATTTCTCTCATCCGACCGTGACCCTGAAAAATCTCGAAATCTGCCGTCAGGCAGGCAAGGCGATGGTAATTGGCACCACCGGATTCAGCGTTGAAGAGAAGCAGCTGCTCAGCGATGCGGGCAAGCAAATCCCGATCGTGTTCGCGGCCAATTTCAGCGTTGGCGTCAATCTGTGCCTGAAATTGCTCGACACCGCGGCGCGCGTGCTGGGTGATGATGTGGACATTGAAATCATCGAAGCTCACCACCGTCACAAGGTCGATGCGCCGTCCGGCACTGCCGTGCGTATGGGCGAGGTTGTGGCTAATGCCTTGGGTCGTGATCTGCAAAAGGTCGCGGTTTATGGTCGTGAAGGGCAGACCGGAGCGCGTGAACGCGAAACCATCGGTTTTGCCACTGTGCGCGCCGGTGATGTGGTCGGTGATCACACTGTGCTGTTTGCTGCCGACGGCGAGCGCGTGGAAATTACTCACAAAGCATCGAGCCGCATGACCTTTGCCAAAGGTGCCGTTCGTGCAGCTTCCTGGCTGCAGGGTCAGCCGGCAAAACTGTATGACATGCAGGACGTGCTTGAGTTGAATTGAGCCACTCGATCAGTGGTGTGTAGTCGATGAATTTTTAGCTTAAGTTGGGTGGACCAAAAAGCGCTTTTCCTGTAAGCTTTTCGCTTTAGTGTGTCCACTAAAAGTTACGCAGAATGAATTCATATAAAAAGCGGGATGACGGTTCACACGTCATCCCGCTTTTTTACAATCTGCGTTTGCTTCAAGCTTAGATCTTCGGAGGTTTTCTTGAGTAAGCCAGCCTATAAACCTGCCATTTTGGCTTTAGCTGATGGCAGTATTTTTCGCGGCGAGGCAATCGGTGCCGACGGCCATACCATTGGCGAGGTAGTTTTCAACACTGCCATGACCGGCTATCAGGAAATCCTTACCGATCCTTCCTATGCCCAGCAAATCGTAACCCTGACCTATCCGCACATCGGCAATACCGGCACCACGCCGGAAGATGCCGAGTCTGATCGTGTTTGGGCGGCTGGTTTGATCATTCGTGACCTGCCGCTGATCGCCAGTAACTGGCGCAGCAAGCAATCACTGCCAGAGTATCTGGTCGAGAATGGCACTGTTGCCATCGCGGGTATCGATACCCGTCGCCTGACCCGCATTCTGCGTGAGAAAGGCTCGCAAAATGGCTGCATCCTCGCCGGTGAAGATGCCACCGAAGAAAAAGCCCTTGAGCTTGCGCGCAGCTTCCCTGGCCTGAAAGGCATGGATCTGGCCAAAGTCGTCAGCTGCACCGAGCAGTACGAATGGCGCTCGACGGTCTGGGACCTGAAAACCGACAGCCACGCTGAAGTGCCAGCCAGTGAGTTGCCGTACCACGTAGTCGCTTATGATTACGGCGTTAAGTGGAACATCCTGCGCATGCTGGTTGCCCGCGGCTGCCGCCTGACTGTCGTGCCAGCGCAAACGCCTGCGAGCGACGTGCTGGCGCTGAATCCGGATGGTGTGTTCCTGTCCAACGGTCCAGGCGATCCTGAGCCATGCGACTACGCAATCACGGCAATCAAAGACGTGCTGGAAACCGACGTACCGGTGTTCGGTATTTGTCTGGGTCACCAGCTGCTGGCGCTGGCCTCCGGTGCCAAAACCCTGAAAATGGGTCACGGCCACCACGGTGCCAACCACCCGGTACAAGACCTCGATTCGGGCGTGGTGATGATCACCAGCCAGAACCACGGTTTCGCGGTGGAAGAGAGCAGCCTGCCGGACAATGTCCGCGCCATTCACAAGTCACTGTTTGATGGCACTCTGCAAGGCATCGAGCGTACCGATAAAGTCGCGTTCAGCTTCCAGGGTCACCCTGAAGCGAGCCCGGGCCCGCACGACGTCGCGCCGCTGTTTGACCGCTTCATCGAAGCCATGGCCAAACGCCGCTAAGCCTGCTGACTGTGACCAACGGATTCGAGTGAGTAAAAATGCCAAAACGTACAGATATTAAAAGCATCCTGATCCTCGGCGCCGGCCCGATTGTTATCGGCCAGGCGTGCGAGTTCGATTACTCCGGTGCTCAGGCGTGTAAAGCGCTTAAAGAAGAAGGTTTCCGGGTCATCCTGGTTAACTCCAACCCCGCCACCATCATGACCGACCCGAGCATGGCTGACGCCACGTACATCGAGCCGATCAAGTGGGCGACCGTTGCCAAGATCATCGAGAAAGAGCGTCCAGACGCGCTGCTGCCAACCATGGGCGGTCAGACTGCACTGAACTGCGCACTCGATCTTGAGAAGCACGGTGTGCTCGAGAAGTTCGGCGTTGAGATGATCGGTGCTAACGCCGATACCATCGACAAGGCTGAAGACCGCTCGCGCTTCGACAAGGCGATGAAAGACATCGGCTTGGCGTGCCCGGTATCCGGCATCGCGCACAGCATGGAAGAGTCTTACGCGGTTCTCGAAAAAGTCGGTTTCCCGTGCATCATTCGTCCGTCCTTCACCATGGGCGGCACCGGTGGCGGTATCGCCTACAACCGTGAAGAGTTCGAAGAGATCTGCGCGCGTGGTCTTGACCTGTCGCCAACTCGCGAACTGCTGATCGACGAATCGCTGATCGGCTGGAAAGAGTACGAGATGGAGGTTGTCCGCGATAAGAAGGACAACTGCATCATCGTCTGCACCATCGAAAACTTCGACCCGATGGGCGTGCACACCGGTGACTCGATCACCGTTGCGCCGGCACAGACCCTGACCGATAAAGAGTTCCAGATTCTGCGTAACGCGTCGCTGGCTGTTCTGCGTGAAATCGGCGTGGAAACTGGCGGCTCCAACGTGCAGTTCGGTATCTGCCCGAACACCGGCCGTATGGTTGTGATCGAGATGAACCCGCGTGTATCGCGTTCCTCGGCACTGGCCTCGAAAGCCACCGGCTTCCCGATTGCCAAGATCGCGGCCAAGCTGGCTGTGGGTTACACCCTGGATGAGCTGTCCAACGACATCACCGGCGGCCGCACGCCGGCGTCCTTCGAGCCGGCCATCGACTACGTTGTGACCAAGATCCCGCGTTTTGCTTTCGAGAAGTTCCCGAAAGCCGACGCCCGCCTGACCACCCAGATGAAGTCTGTTGGTGAAGTCATGGCTATCGGTCGCACCTTCCAGGAATCCCTGCAGAAAGCCCTGCGCGGTCTGGAAGTGGGCGTTTCGGGCTTCGATCCGAAACTCGACCTGAAAGATCCGGAGCTTGAAGGCACGCTCAAGCGCGAGCTGACAGTTCCAGGCGCAGACCGCATCTGGTACATCGCCGATGCATTCCGTGCGGGCAAGACTGTTGAAGAAGTATTCGCGCTGACCAACGTTGATGAGTGGTTCCTGGTGCAGATCGAAGATCTGATCAAGGACGAAGAGCTGATCAAGACTCAGGGCCTGACCAACATCGACCGCGATGTAATGTTCAAGCTCAAGCGCAAAGGTTTCTCCGACTCGCGTCTGGCCAAGCTTTTGGGTGTGACCGAGAAGAACCTGCGCAGCCATCGTCACAAGCTGAAGGTGCTGCCGGTCTACAAGCGCGTTGATACCTGTGCGGCCGAGTTCGCCACCGACACCGCTTACATGTACTCGACCTACGAGGAAGAGTGCGAAGCGAATCCGTCGACTCGCGACAAGATCATGATTCTCGGCGGTGGCCCGAACCGTATTGGTCAGGGCATCGAGTTCGACTACTGCTGCGTACACGCGGCACTGGCGATGCGTGAAGACGGTTACGAGACCATCATGGTCAACTGCAACCCGGAAACCGTATCGACCGACTACGACACCTCTGATCGCCTGTACTTCGAGCCAGTCACCCTGGAAGACGTGCTGGAAATCGTCCGTGTCGAGCAGCCGAAAGGCGTTATCGTCCAGTACGGCGGCCAGACGCCGTTGAAGCTGTGTCGTGCGCTGGAAGAAGCTGGCGTGCCGATTATCGGTACCAGCCCGGATGCAATCGACCGCGCTGAAGACCGTGAGCGTTTCCAGCAAATGGTTGAGCGCCTGAACCTGCGTCAGCCGCCTAACGCCACTGCGCGCAGCGAAGACGAAGCGTTTGCAGCGTCCAAGGCCATCGGTTATCCGCTGGTGGTGCGTCCGTCCTACGTATTGGGCGGCCGTGCGATGGAAATCGTTTATCAGGAAGACGAACTGCGCCGCTACATGCGCGAAGCGGTTCAGGTCTCGAACGACAGCCCTGTGTTGCTCGATCACTTCCTTAACTGTGCAATCGAAGTCGATATCGACGCGGTCTGCGACGGTGAGCAAGTGGTGATCGGCGCAATCATGCAGCACATCGAACAAGCCGGTGTTCACTCTGGTGACTCGGCGTGCTCGCTGCCACCGTATTCGCTGCCTGCGCACATCCAGGACGAAATCCGTGATCAGGTCAAGAAAATGGCCCTTGAACTCGGCGTTATCGGCTTGATGAACGTGCAGATGGCTGTGCAGGGTGAGGACATCTTCGTCATCGAAGTGAACCCGCGTGCATCGCGTACCGTGCCGTTCGTGTCCAAGTGCATCGGCGAGTCGCTGGCCAAAGTGGCGGCCCGTGTAATGGCTGGCAAGACCCTGGCAGAGATTGGTTTCACCACAGAAATCATCCCGCCGTTCTACAGCGTCAAAGAAGCGGTGTTCCCGTTCGCCAAATTCCCGGGCGTTGACCCGATTCTCGGCCCAGAGATGAAGTCCACTGGTGAAGTGATGGGCGTGGGCGACAGCTTCGGCGAAGCCTTCGGCAAAGCTCAGCTGGGCGCCAGTGAAATCCTGCCGAACTCCGGTTGCGCTTTCATCAGCGTGCGCGATGACGACAAGCCGCAAGCGGCTGACGTGGCGCGTGACCTGATCGAGCTGGGCTTCGAAGTTGTGGCAACGGCTGGCACGGCTAAAGTGATCGAGGCGGCTGGCCTGAAAGTTCGTCGCGTCAACAAGGTGACCGAGGGTCGTCCGCACGTTGTCGATATGATCAAGAATGACGAAGTCACGCTGATCATCAATACCACCGAAGGGCGTCAGTCGATTGCTGACTCCTATTCGATCCGTCGTAACGCTCTGCAACACCGGATCTGCTGCACAACCACCCTCGCGGCGGGCGCAGCTATCTGTGAGGCGCTGAAGTTTGGTCCAGAGAAGACCGTGCGCCGCTTGCAGGATCTCCATGCAGGAATCAAGGCATGACCAAATACCCAATGACCGTCCAGGGCGCTCGCGCCCTGGAAGAAGAACATCTACACCTGACCAAGGTGGTGCGTCCGAAGCTGAGCCAGGACATCGGCACCGCCCGCGAACTGGGTGACCTCAAGGAAAACGCTGAATACCATGCAGCGCGTGAGCAGCAGGGTATGGTCGAGGCGCGCATCCGTGACATCGAAGGGCGTTTGCAGAACGCTCAGATCATCGACGTTACGGCGATCCCGCACACCGGCAAGGTTATCTTTGGCACTACGGTTGAAATCGCCAACTGCGAAACGGATGAGTCAGTGACTTACCAGATCGTGGGTGACGACGAAGCTGACATCAAACAGCGTAAAATCTCGGTCAATTCGCCTATCGCCCGCGCCCTGATCGGCAAGGAAGAAGGTGATGTGGTCGCCGTTAAAACGCCAAGCGGCCTGGTTGAGTACGAGATTGTCGAAGTTCGTCACATCTAAGCCCAAGTCGCTGACGGCGGGCTCAATCAGCTGGCTGCTGGCCCAGACGTTCTGGGTTGGCGGCCTCTGGTTGCTGCAGTTTGTGTTGTTGCCGGCCATGAGTCATTCCGGCCTGGCATCCATGCTGGTCAGCGATATGTCGGCTGTGCTGGCGCCGTTGCTGGTCGGTCTGGCTGCTTGCTGTGTCTTCTTGCAACTGCTGGTGCTGGTAAGCGCAGAAGGGTTGCGGAGTATGTGGCAGGACATGCGCGGGCAGTTGCTGCTCGCGGTGTTGGGCTTGGCAGCGAGTTATTTGCTGGCTGATCAATTATGGTCAGACCCGCGTCGCTGGCAGTTATTCAGCTATCTGGTGATGGCACTGTGCGGTTTGCTGCTGGTTTTGCAGCCCGTGCCGGTGTCGGCCAAACGTAAGCCGATTTGAGATTATTTGTGGGCGGCAATGCGCGCCCACAAATATCAACACTCAACCGTTATGACGGCTGATGTTGGAAAGGTTTTTATTAGCTTTAGGGTTTTTGCGGTAGATCAGCGCCATTTTGCCGATGATTTGCACCAGTTCGGCGTTGCCGGCTTTGCACAATTCTTCGATCGCGGCGATGCGATCTTCGCGTTCGGTGATGCGCAGCTGAACTTTGATAAGCTCGTGATCGCTCAAAGCGCGTTCAAGTTCGGCCAGAACGCCCTCGGTCAATCCATTGTCTGCCACAATCAATACCGGTTTCAGGTGGTGGCCAATAGATTTGTATTGTTTCTTCTGCTCTTGAGTGAGCGGCATAATCTGACCCCTACGTCTGATCTGGTAAAAAATATGGCGCCCAGTTTACCCGAGCGCTCCGTAACTCGCCCAGATATTCACTGTTCACATTTTTTAATATTGATAGAGGTGCCACGTGGCCCGTTCCAAAACAAGCCTGCGTTGGCTTAAAGAACACTTCGACGATCCTTACGTAAAGATGGCGCAGAAGGACGGTTACCGTTCGCGTGCCAGCTACAAGCTGCTCGAAGTGCAGGAAAAAGACCGGATTTTACGTCCCGGCATGACCGTGGTTGACCTCGGCGCCGCGCCGGGCGGTTGGTCGCAGGTGACCAGCCGGGTGATTGGCGACAAAGGTACGCTGATCGCCTCGGACATTCTGGAGATGGACAGCATCCCGGATGTGACCTTCATTCAGGGCGACTTCACTGAAGATGAAGTGTTCGCGCAGATCCTCGAGGCCATCGGTAATAATCCGGTAGACCTTGTGATTTCCGATATGGCCCCCAATATGAGTGGTGTAAGGACAGCGGATCAGGCGCGTGCGATGTATCTGTGCGAGCTGGCGCTGGATCTGGCCAGTCGGGTGCTTAAGCCCGGCGGTGATTTCCTGATCAAGATTTTCCAGGGCGAAGGCTTCGATGTTTATCACAAGCAAGCCCGGGAAATGTTCGAGAAGGTACAGATGCGCAAGCCATTGTCGTCTCGTGATCGCTCGCGAGAGCAGTATTTGCTGGCGCGGGGCTTCCGTGGAAGCCGCGAGCAGTAGTGCAACCTTGGTCTAAATTGCGGGTCAATATTCATTGTGTGCTTGAATAAAGTTTGCTGATAGTAAATAAAGGGTTACAGACCGCGTCTGCCAGTATTGGGCGTTGTGTAGTAAGTTAGATCGGTTAGAAAACTGGTCGTCATGCGAAGCATGCGTCGACAGGGGCTGCTTCAGAGGGTAGGTAATTGAACGACATGGCAAAGAATCTGATCCTGTGGCTGATCATCGCTGCTGTTCTTGTGACAGTGATGAACAATTTCTCCAGTCCGAGCGAGTCAAACAAGCTCAACTACTCGGAGTTCATTCAGCAGGTTCAAGAGGGTGAAGTTAAGCGAGTCACGGTTGATGGCTACATCATCAGCGGTGTGCGTACTGACGGCTCGTCTTTTGAGACTGTGCGTCCTGCGATTGCTGACAACGGTCTGATCAAAGACCTGATCGACAACAAGGTCGACATTGTTGGTAAGCAGCCGGAGCAACAAAGCATCTGGACCCAACTGTTGGTCGCCAGCTTCCCGATCCTGGTGATTATTGCCGTGTTCATGTTCTTCATGCGGCAGATGCAGGGCGGTGCCGGCGGTAAGGGCGGGCCGATGAGCTTTGGTAAAAGCAAGGCTCGGTTGTTGTCCGAAGACCAGGTTAAAACCACTTTTGCTGACGTCGCCGGCTGCGACGAGGCCAAAGAGGAAGTAAGTGAACTGGTGGAGTTCCTGCGTGATCCGGGCAAGTTCCAGCGCCTGGGTGGCCGTATTCCTCGCGGTGTGCTGATGGTCGGCTCGCCGGGTACCGGTAAAACCTTGCTGGCCAAGGCGGTAGCGGGCGAAGCCAAAGTACCTTTCTTCACTATTTCCGGTTCGGACTTCGTCGAAATGTTCGTCGGTGTCGGTGCTTCGCGTGTTCGTGACATGTTCGAGCAGGCCAAAAAGCATGCGCCTTGCATCATCTTCATCGACGAGATCGACGCTGTCGGTCGTCATCGTGGTGCGGGCATGGGCGGTGGTCACGATGAGCGTGAACAGACCCTGAACCAGTTGCTGGTCGAAATGGATGGTTTTGAGGCGAATGACGGCATCATCGTTATTGCTGCCACCAACCGTCCAGACGTGCTCGACCCTGCATTGCTGCGTCCCGGCCGCTTCGACCGTCAGGTTGTGGTTGGCTTGCCGGATATTCGCGGTCGTGAGCAGATTCTGAAAGTGCACATGCGCAAAGTGCCAATGGGCGACAACGTTGATGCAGCGGTTATTGCTCGCGGTACGCCTGGCTTCTCCGGTGCTGATTTGGCCAACCTGGTCAACGAAGCGTCGCTGTTCGCCGCACGTTCGGGCAAGCGCACAGTTGAAATGAAAGAGTTTGAGCTGGCCAAAGACAAGATCATGATGGGCGCTGAGCGCAAAACCATGGTTATGTCCGAGAAAGAAAAGCTCAACACGGCTTATCACGAAGCGGGCCATGCGATTGTCGGTAATCTGGTTCCTGAGCATGACCCGGTTTACAAAGTGTCGATCATCCCGCGCGGTCGTGCGCTGGGTGTGACCATGTTCCTGCCGGAAGAAGATCGCTACTCGCTGAGCAAGCGTGCGCTGATCAGCCAGATTTGTTCATTGTTCGGTGGCCGTATTGCCGAAGAGATGACCCTTGGCTTCGATGGTGTAACCACTGGCGCTTCCAACGACATCATGCGTGCGACTCAATTGGCGCGAAACATGGTGACCAAGTGGGGCTTGTCTGAAAAGCTCGGCCCGCTGATGTATGCGGAAGAAGACGGCGAAGTTTTCCTCGGTCGCAGCATGGGCAGCCAGAGCAGCAACGTCTCGGGCGATACCGCCAAGATGATCGACCTGGAAATCCGTAGCATCATTGATGAGTGTTACGACACAGCCAAGCGTCTGCTGGTCGAGAATCGCGACAAGCTCGAAGCAATGGCTGAAGCGTTGATGAAGTACGAAACTATCGACGCGGATCAGATCAAGGACATCATGAGTGGTAACGCCGTGCGCGAACCCCGTGATTGGACGGGTGGCGGTGGCGGCAATGCTGCGCCGATAACCCCTGAAGACAAACCGGATGCGCCTGAAAAGCCTATTGGTGGCCCGGCTGCTGAAGTTTAAGGTCTGAGATGATCGAGCAACATCCCTTCAACCGGCTGCCCTGTGGCAGCCGGTTTCTTGATTTAAGCCGTCCGCAAGTGATGGGCATTCTCAACGTAACCCCGGACTCCTTCTCTGATGGCGGTCGTTTCACGGCGCGCGATGCAGCGTTGCGTCACGCCGGGCAAATGGTCGCGGCAGGCGCAGGTCTGATCGACATTGGCGGCGAATCAACGCGGCCGGGGGCGCTTGTCGTACCTGTGCAGGAAGAGCTTGATCGGGTTATCCCGGTGGTCGAGGCTATCGCTGCCGAGCTCGATGTGATCATTTCGCTGGACACCTCAACCCCTGAAGTCATGCTGGAAGGCGCTGCCAAGGGGGCAGGATTGATCAATGATGTGCGTTCGCTAACCCGCGAAGGCGCACTGCAGGCGGCGGCAAAGTCGGGGTTAGCGGTTTGCCTTATGCATATGCGTGGCGAGCCCACGACCATGCAGCAAAATCCGCAGTACCCGGACATCCTGGCTGAGGTGCATGATTTTTTGCTTGAGCGCATGGCGCGCTGTGAGGAAGTCGGGATCGGTGCTGACAAGTTGATTCTTGATCCGGGCTTTGGTTTCGCCAAAACCCTTGAGCACAATTTGAGCTTGTTCAAGCGCATGCCTGCGCTGCTCGAGTTGGGCAGACCTCTGCTGGTAGGTGTTTCGCGTAAAAGTATGATTGGTAAGGTGCTCGGCCATGAAGTGGATGAGCGGCTTTACGGCAGTTTGGGTCTGGCTGCGTTAGCGCTGACCAAGGGTGCGCACATCCTGCGGGTGCATGATGTGGCTGAAACAGTTGATGTGGTTCGAATGATCACTGCGGTAGAAGCCGCTGATCAGGCATAAGGATACGATGCGATGAGCAGAAAATATTTTGGTACTGATGGTATTCGTGGTCATGTTGGCCAGTTTCCGATTACCCCTGATTTTATGCTCAAGCTCGGCTGGGCAGCGGGCATGGCGTTCCGCAAACAAGGCAAATGCCAGGTTCTGATTGGCAAGGACACGCGCATCTCGGGTTACATGTTCGAGTCTGCGCTCGAAGCTGGCTTGTCGGCAGCGGGGGCAGATGTGCTTTTGCTCGGGCCGATGCCGACCCCAGCCATTGCTTATCTGACGCGTACCTTTCACGCCGAGGCAGGTATTGTTATCAGCGCTTCGCATAACCCGCATGGCGATAACGGCATCAAGTTCTTCTCGGGGCAGGGCAGCAAGCTGCCGGATGAAATCGAGCAATTGATTGAAGAGTTGCTGGATGCACCGATGACGGTTGTTGATTCGGCCGAGCTGGGCAAGGTTTCGCGCATCAATGATGCGGCAGGTCGCTACATCGAGTTCTGCAAAAGCAGTGTGCCATCGAGCACCGACTTTGATGGCCTGAAAATTGTACTGGATTGCGCGCATGGTGCGGCCTACAAGGTCGCGCCGAGTGTGTTCCGCGAGCTCGGCGCTGAAGTTTCGGTGTTGGCGGCTGAGCCTAACGGTCTGAATATCAATGACGGTTGTGGCTCGACGCACATGGAATCGCTGCAGGCCGCTGTAGTTGAGCGCAAAGCCGATTTGGGTATCGCCTTTGATGGTGACGCCGATCGGGTGCTGATGGTCGATCACACGGGCGCTGTGGTTGATGGTGACGAGCTGTTGTACATCATCGCGCGTGATTTGCAGGCGCGCGGCAAACTGGAAGGTGGCGTTGTCGGCACGCTGATGAGCAACCTCGGCTTGGAGTTGGCATTGGCCGAATTGAATATTCCATTCAAGCGGGCCAAGGTCGGTGACCGTTATGTATTGGCTGATCTGGCCAGTAACCAATGGCAGCTCGGCGGTGAGAACTCTGGCCACCTGGTGTGTTTGCAGCATACGACTACCGGCGATGCAATTATTGCGGCGTTGCAAGTGTTGATGGCCTTGAGTCGTCGCGGTGAGACGCTGGCGCAGGCGCGCAGCACCATGCGCAAGTGTCCTCAGGTGCTGGTCAATGTGCGATTTGCCGGCGGCAGCGATCCGCTGGAGCACGCTGATGTCATCGCGGCGAGTGAGCGTGTGACCAAGCTGATGGCGGGTCGTGGCCGGGTTTTGTTGCGCAAATCAGGCACTGAACCACTGGTTCGGGTAATGGTTGAAGGTGAGGAAGAATCTGCTGTTCGCGCCTATGCCAATGAATTAGCTAAAATTGTTACGCAAGTATGTGCGTAATTCGGCTTGCCAGCTGTCCTGCTCTTGGGTAATATCTGCGCCCACTCTGACCGACGAGGTAAAGCATGCGTCGCCCAATGGTAGCTGGTAACTGGAAAATGCACGGTACCCGCGCCAGTGTCGCAGAGCTGATCAAGGGTCTTCGCCAGCTAGCGCTGGCGCCTGGAGTGGATGTAGCAGTATTTCCACCTTGCTTGTATATCAGTCAAGTCATTGAAGGTCTTGCTGGTAAGTCGATGGCAGTCGGTGCGCAGAATTGCGCAATCGAGCCATTCCAAGGTGCGCTGACTGGCGAGATTGCTGCCAGTCAGTTGCAGGATGCAGGTTGCTCGCTGGTTCTGGTTGGGCATTCCGAGCGTCGTATGCTGCTAGGTGAGAATGACGGAGCGGTTGCGCGTAAGTTTGCGGCGGCTCAGTCATGTGGCTTGACTCCCGTGTTGTGTGTAGGGGAAACCCAGGCGCAGCGTGAGGCAGGCAAAACCCTCGAGGTGGTTGGTCGTCAGTTGGACGGCGTGATCGAGTCTCTGGGTGTAGGAGTTTTTGCGCGGGCAATTATCGCCTATGAGCCTGTTTGGGCGATTGGGACTGGATTGACCGCCTCGCCGGCAGAAGCACAAACGGTGCATGCGGCAATACGTGCGCAGCTGGCGGCTGAGAATGCCGATGTAGCGCGCGGTGTAAGAATTTTGTACGGCGGCAGTGTCAAGGCCGCCAGTGCTGCTGAGTTGTTCAGCATGCAGGATATCGATGGGGGGCTTGTTGGTGGAGCCTCTCTGAATGCAGATGAGTTCGGTGCGATCTGTCGCGCCGCAGGAAACTGAATAATGCTGGAAACAGTCGTAGTAGTTCTTCATCTGCTGGGTGCAATCGGTGTTGTAGTGCTGGTTCTATTGCAGCAGGGTAAGGGTGCCGATGCTGGCGCGTCTTTTGGTTCGGGTGCATCTGCTACCGTATTCGGTAGTCAAGGTTCCTCTACCTTTTTGAGTCGCGTTACTGCTATACTCGCCACCGCTTTTTTCGTCACTAGCTTGGGCTTAGGCTACTTTGCTAATGAGAAAGCTCAGGTTATCAGCCAGGCTGGCTTGCCAGACCCAGCGGTACTTGAGCAGCAACAAAAAACGGTTGTCGAAGACGTACCGGTGCTCGAAGAGCAAAAGCCAGCAGTTGATGCTGCAGGCGATGTACCTCAAGCTCCAGAGCAGCAGTAAAGCGTAAAAAATGCCGAGGTGGTGGAATTGGTAGACACGCTACCTTGAGGTGGTAGTGGCCATAGGCTGTAGGGGTTCGAGTCCCCTCCTCGGTACCAATTTTCAGGAAAGCCCGCTACATGCGGGCTTTCTTGTTGCTGGAGTGTAGATTGACCTGCAAGGTGGTTCGGTCGTATACTTCGGCCCCAGCTTTGACGCGGGATGGAGCAGTCTGGTAGCTCGTCGGGCTCATAACCCGAAGGTCGTTGGTTCAAATCCAGCTCCCGCAACCAGTAGTAGCTGAGCCCCTTTTCAAGGGGCTTTTTGCTAGCTGAGAGACAGATTTATCCAGCAGCTGAAGCTGGTTCATGGAGTGGGCGTTTCGCCCATTTTTTATTTGCAAAGCATGCGCGAGGGGTTCAGGTGTCGAGCAAGCTAGAACAGTTGCAGGACTTGTTGGCCCCGGTAGTCGAGGCCCTTGGTTATCAATGCTGGGGTATCGAGTTCCTGTCACAAGGGCGTCATTCGCTGCTTCGAGTCTATATTGATCAAGAAAATGGCGTGCTCGTAGAAGATTGCGAGAAAGTCAGCAGACAGATCAGTGGCGTACTTGATGTAGAGGATCCAATTTCGGCGGAATACACCCTCGAGGTGTCATCACCCGGCATGGATCGTCCACTTTTTACCTTGGAGCAGTTCGCAGCGTTTGCTGGCGAACAGGTAAAAATCAAGCTGCGCATTCCCTTCGAAGGGCGTCGTAACTTTCAAGGTCTCCTCCGCGGTATTGAGGAGCAGGACGTGGTAGTACAGGTGGATGACCACGAATTCCTGTTGCCGATCGATTCGATCGACAAGGCCAATATTATCCCCCGGTTTGATTGAGACGCGGATCCCGCGGATCCAATGGATTGCGAAAGGCGAGGCGTACGATGAGCAAAGAAGTACTGATGGTTGTCGAGTCGGTATCCAACGAAAAAGGCGTACCGGCTGGTGTTATTTTCGAGGCGCTGGAACTGGCATTAGCCACAGCGACCAAAAAGCGTTTTGAGGACGAGGTTGATTTGCGCGTGGCGATTGATCGCCATACCGGAAATTATGAAACCTTCCGTCGCTGGACGATTGTTGAAGATGCTGAGCTGGACGATCCTGCTCATCAGCTAACGCCTGACATGGAGCAAGCGCTCAAGGCCAATGCACAGGTCGGCGAAGTTCTCGAAGAGAAAATCGAGTCGATCGAGTTTGGTCGCATTGCAGCTCAGACTGCGAAGCAAGTTATTGTCCAAAAAGTTCGCGAAGCCGAGCGCGCACAGGTAGTTGAAGCCTACCGTGAGCGTCTGGGTGAAATCATTGCCGGTACTGTTAAGAAAGTCACCCGTGACAGCGTAATCGTTGATCTGGGTAACAATGCTGAAGCAGTGCTGGCACGTGAAGATATTATTTCTCGTGAGACTTTCCGGGTTGGCGCACGTGTACGTGCATTGCTCAAGGAAATTCGCACCGAGAATCGTGGTCCGCAGCTGGTGTTGTCGCGTACAGCGCCAGAGATGCTGATTGAACTGTTCCGCATCGAAGTGCCGGAGATCGCTGAAGAGCTGATCGAAGTCATGGGCGCCTCCCGGGATCCGGGTTCGCGTGCCAAGATCGCGGTACGTTCAAAGGATAAGCGTATTGATCCGCAGGGTGCCTGTATCGGCATGCGCGGTTCGCGCGTGCAGGCAGTATCCGGTGAGTTGGTTGGCGAGCGTGTTGATATCGTGCTGTGGGATGACAATCCTGCCCAGTTCGTAATCAATGCCATGTCACCCGCTGAAGTCGCTGCGATTATCGTTGACGAGGATGCCCATGCCATGGACATCGCCGTTGGCGAAGACAACCTCGCTCAAGCAATTGGGCGTGGCGGTCAAAACGTCCGTCTGGCAAGTCAGCTGACTGGCTGGACGTTGAACGTAATGACCGAGGCAGATATTCAGGCCAAGCAGCAAGCCGAAACCGGCGACATTCTGCAGAACTTCATCGACGAGCTGGAAGTTGACGAAGAACTGGCGCAGGTGTTGGTCGAAGAAGGCTTCACTACCCTGGAAGAAATTGCCTATGTACCGATGGAAGAGATGCTCAGCATTGATGGCTTCGATGAAGACATCGTCAATGAGCTGCGTTCGCGGGCAAAAGATCGCCTGCTGACTCGCGCCATCGCTACAGAAGAAAAGCTGGCAGACGCCCATCCGGCCGAAGACCTGCTCTCACTTGAGGGTATGGAAAAAGGTCTGGCACAGGAACTGGCAGTGCGCGGTGTGATTACCCGCGAAGACCTGGCCGAGCAGTCGATTGACGACCTGCTCGACATCGACGGCATCGACGAAGAGCGTGCCGGCAAGCTGATCATGGCCGCCCGAGCCCACTGGTTCGAGTAAGTTTTACGGCCTGAGGAGAGAAGTGCATGACGCAAGTCACGGTGAAAGAACTGGCCCAAGTGGTCGACACACCGGTAGAGCGCCTGCTGCAGCAGATGCGTGAGGCGGGTTTGCCGCACAGCAGTGCCGAGCAAGTTGTCACCGATAATGAGAAGCAAGCTTTGCTTGCTCATCTCAAGAGCAGCCACGGCGACAAAAAGGTTGAAGAACCGCGCAAGATTACCTTGCAGCGCAAAACCACCAGCACTCTGCGAGTTGCTGGCAGCAAGACTATCAGCGTTGAAGTACGCAAGAAGAAAACCTTCGTTAAGCGTAGCGCTGAAGAGATCGAAGCAGAGAAGCAGCGCGAGCTTGCAGAGCAACGCGCTGTGGCTGAAGCGGCGCGGGTGAAGGCTGAAGAAGAAGCCAAGCGCAAGGCTGAAGAAGAAGCCAAGCGTCAGCCGCAAGAAACGCCAGCTGCTAAGACTGCTGAGCCAGCTGCGCCAGCGCCTGCGACTACCGCTGCAGACGTAATTGGTGATGTGGCGGCTGCTGCTGAACCGGTTGTAGAAACGCGTAAAGATGATCGCAAGAAGGACGAGCCACGCCGCCCTGATAAAACGCGCAATGACGATTCCGATCGTCGTGGCGAGCGCAAGGTAGCGCATCGTCCGACCGTCAAGGAAAAGGCTCCGGCACCACGTGTTGCGCCTCGTACTGTTGACGAAGAAAGCGACGGTTTCCGTCGTGGTCGCGGCAAGTCGAAAATGAAGAAGCGCAACGCGCACGGCTTCCAAAGCCCGCAAGGGCCGGTTGTTCGTGATGTTGCCATCGGCGAAACCATCACTGTTGGCGAACTCGCTCAGCAGATGTCGGTTAAAGCGGCTGAAGTTATCAAGTTCATGTTCAAGATGGGCACTCCGGTGACTATCAATCAGGTGCTGGATCAGGAAACTGCCCAGTTGATCGCCGAAGAGCTGGGCCACAAGGTCACGCTGGTAAGCGATAACGCACTTGAAGAGCAGTTGGCTGCATCGTTGAAGTACGACGGTGAGTCGATTTCCCGTGCGCCAGTTGTGACCGTAATGGGCCACGTTGACCACGGTAAGACTTCGTTGCTCGACTACATTCGTCGTGCAAAAGTTGCTTCCGGCGAAGCGGGCGGCATTACGCAGCATATCGGTGCCTACCACGTAGAAACCGAGCGCGGCATGGTCACCTTCCTCGATACTCCGGGTCACGCTGCTTTTACCCAAATGCGTGCTCGTGGTGCCAAGGCGACTGACATCGTGATTCTGGTTGTTGCTGCAGACGACGGCGTAATGCCGCAGACCGAGGAAGCTGTTCAGCACGCGAAAGCGGCTGGCGTTCCACTGGTTGTCGCAGTCAACAAGATCGACAAGCAGGGCGCGGATCTTGATCGCATCAAGAACGACCTGGCTGGCCGCGAAGTTGTCCCGGAAGAGTGGGGTGGCAACACTCAATTCGTACCGGTTTCGGCCAAAGTTGGTACCGGTGTAGACGAGTTGCTTGAAGCCGTATTGCTGCAAGCTGAACTGCTCGAACTGAAAGCGACTCCTTCGGCTCCAGGCCGCGGTGTTGTGGTTGAATCGCGTCTTGATAAAGGTCGCGGTCCGGTTGCAACCGTGCTGGTTCAAGACGGTACGCTGCGTCAGGGCGATATGGTTCTGGTCGGCTCGAACTACGGCCGCATCCGCGCCATGATCGACGAGAACGGCAAGTCCATCAAAGAAGCTGGTCCTTCGATTCCGGTCGAAATCCTCGGCCTCGATGGCACGCCGGAAGCGGGCGACGACATGACCGTGGTTGCTGACGAGAAGAAAGCCCGTGAAGTGGCTCTGTTCCGTCAAGGCAAGTTCCGTGAAGTCAAGCTGGCACGTGCTCACGCAGGCAAGCTGGAAAACATCTTCGAGAACATGGGCCAGGAAGAGAAGAAGACGCTTAACATCGTCCTCAAATCTGACGTTCGTGGCTCGTTGGAAGCGTTGCAAGGCTCGCTCAGCGGCCTGGGTAACGACGAAGTTCAAGTGCGTGTAGTGGGCGGCGGCGTTGGTGGTATCACCGAAAGCGACGCTAATCTGGCACTGGCTTCCAACGCTGTATTGTTCGGCTTCAACGTTCGTGCCGATGCTGGCGCGCGCAAGATCGTCGAGCAAGAGTCGCTGGATATGCGTTATTACAACGTCATCTACGACATCATCGAAGACGTTAAGAAGGCCCTGACCGGCATGCTCGGCAGCGATGTTCGCGAGAACATTCTGGGTACTGCCGAAGTACGTGACGTGTTCCGTTCGCCTAAGTTCGGCGCGATTGCCGGTTGCATGGTTATTGAAGGTGTTGTGCACCGTAACCGTCCAATCCGTGTACTGCGCGACGACGTGGTTATCTACGAAGGCGAACTCGAGTCGCTGCGTCGCTTCAAAGACGACATGGCTGAAGTGCGTAACGGCATGGAATGCGGTATTGGCGTTAAGAGCTACAACGACGTCAAGGTCGGCGACAAGATCGAAGTGTACGAGAAAGTCCAGGTGGCTCGTAGCCTGTAAGGCACCTGCCGCAACATGCAACGCCCGGCCCTGCTTAAGCACGGCCGGGCGTTTGCCGCTTCTGAGTCCCATGCTTTTTCAGGCATTGAGACCGTAAAAGGTAGTAAAAATGGCAAAAGAATATAGCCGTGCCCAGCGTATCGGCGACCAGATGCAGCGCGAGCTGGCGCAGTTGATTCTCCGCGAAGTCAAAGATCCTCGCGTCAGTGGTCTGGTCACAGTTACCGCTGTTGAAGTCAGCCGTGACGCCAGCCACGCCAAAGTGTTTATCACGATCATGGGTTCAGAGATTGACGATGAGAGCATCCGTCAGAGCGTAAAAGTGCTCAACGATGCCAGCGGCTTTCTACGCATGCAGTTGGGCAAGGCAATGAAGCTTCGCAGCGTGCCGAACCTGCGCTTCCATTATGACGAGAGCGTTATTCGTGGTGCGCAATTGTCTGCATTGATCGAGCGCGCCGTAAC
Source organism: Pseudomonas sp. MS19 (assembly GCF_013277615.1). Lineage (NCBI taxonomy): Bacteria > Pseudomonadati > Pseudomonadota > Gammaproteobacteria > Pseudomonadales > Pseudomonadaceae > Pseudomonas > Pseudomonas sp. MS19. Next base: position 206,413 of record NZ_VBTO01000007.1, read on the forward strand.
TGAAGATCGTCAGCATGACGACGAAGCAACCGACGCCAAGGAGTAAGCACGTGGCCCAGGTTAAGCGTATTCGTCGCAAAGTAGACGGCATCATTCTGCTGGATAAGCCGAAGGGCTTCAGCTCCAATGCCGCCTTGCAGAAAGTCCGCTGGTTGCTCAATGCTGAAAAAGCCGGTCACACCGGCAGTCTCGACCCTTTGGCGACTGGCGTGTTGCCGCTGTGTTTTGGCGAAGCCACCAAGTTTTCGCAATACCTGCTCGATGCCGACAAAGGCTACGAGACGCTGATGCAGTTGGGTGTTACGACAACCACAGCTGACGCTGAAGGTGAAGTGATCGAGCGTAAGCCAGTCACCGTAAGTGGCAGCGATATTGAGGCTGTATTGCCGCAGTTTCGTGGCGACATCAGCCAGATCCCGCCGATGTACTCGGCGCTCAAGCGTGACGGCCAGCCGCTTTACAAGCTGGCGCGTGCGGGTGAAGTAGTCGAGCGCGAGCCGCGTGCAGTGAATATTGCGCGTTTGGAGTTGCTTGGCTGCGAAGGCGAAGTGGCACGTTTGGCTGTCGAGTGCAGCAAAGGTACTTATATCCGCACACTGGTCGAAGATATCGGTCACTTGCTGGGTTGCGGCGCACACGTTGCAGAACTGCGCAGAACCAAGGCCGGTCCTTTCGACTTGACCCAAACCGTCAGCCTTGAAGAGCTTGAAGCTGTTCACGCTGAAGGTGGCAACGAGGCAGTCGATCGCTTCCTGCACCCGGTTGATAGCGGTCTGGAACATTGGCCTTTGCTACAGTTCTCCGAGCACAGTTCGTTCTACTGGTTGCAAGGCCAGCCGGTACGCGCACCTGAAGCGCCGAAGTTCGGCATGGTTCGGGTGCAGGATCATAATGGTCGTTTCATCGGTATCGGTGAAGTCGGCGAAGACGGTCGCATTGCGCCCCGTCGCTTGATTCGCTCAGAGTGAATAATTCGTAGTAGAATATCTGGCTGAATGAGTGCTTCGGTGCTCAGGTAGCTTCAAAGCAAGATTTAAGTGCCGCTTAGAGCGTCGCGAGCGAAGGCAGAGCAAGGCAAAAAGCCTCGAAGGAGCGGAGTTCACTCATGTGAATGAGCATCTTGAGAGACTTTTTAACGCAGCTATGTCGAGTGCAGCAGCTATAAGGGGTACTTAACAAGAGGGTGGCTGTTAGTAGGCACGGTCATACCTCATTTTAAAACATGGGAAGCAGTTCCCAGCCTATTGCGACCGTTTACGGTTGCTTAATTGAGAGGAAGCCACCATGGCACTCAGCGCAGTAGAAAAAGCCCAAATCGTAACTGACTACCAACAAGCTGCTGGCGATACTGGTAGCCCAGAAGTGCAAGTTGCACTGCTGTCCGCCAACATCAACAAGCTGCAAGGCCACTTCAAGGCCAACGGTAAAGATCACCACTCGCGTCGTGGTCTGATCCGTATGGTTAACCAGCGTCGTAAGCTGCTGGACTACCTGAAGGGTAAAGATGTTAGCCGTTACAGCGCCCTGATCGGTCGCCTGGGTCTGCGTCGCTAAGCAATGCTTGCACGTAGCTGAAGCTGAAGCTGGAAGTGGGTTTATCCCACTTCCAGCTTTTTGCGTTTAAGCTACCCGTGTTTTGGACAGTGCCGGGCCGAATCCCGCAGCTGCCCACGAAAAGTTTGACGCTGTTGCTGCAGTCGAATCTGCATTCAACAGTCGCTACATGGAACCGCCTCATCACGCCGAAATGCCAAGCGCAGGCGTTTTGCAGAGCGTTCCAAAAGGTTTCCCCAAGGGCAATATAGAAAAGGAAAACACCGTGAACCCGGTAATTAAGAAGTTTCAATTCGGTCAGTCGACCGTAACTCTCGAGACGGGCCGTATCGCTCGTCAAGCGTCTGGCTCTGTGCTGGTTACCGTCGATGACGACGTTGCCGTTCTGGTTGCTGTAACTGGCGCCAAAACTGCTGACCCAAGCAAAGGCTTTTTCCCGCTGTCAGTTCACTATCAGGAAAAAACCTACGCAGCCGGTAAAATCCCAGGCGGTTTCTTCAAGCGTGAAGCACGTCCTTCCGAGAAAGAAACCCTGACTTCGCGTCTGATCGACCGTCCGATCCGTCCGCTGTTCCCAGAAGGCTTCCAGAACGAAGTGCAGGTTATCTGCACCGTGATCTCAACCAGCAAGAAGACAGATCCGGACATCGCTGCGATGATCGGTACTTCGGCTGCTCTGGCTATTTCGGGTATTCCGTTCAATGGCCCAATCGGCGCCGCTCGCGTAGCGTTCCACCCAGAAACAGGCTACCTGCTGAACCCTACCTACGAGCAGCTTCAGGCTTCCAGCCTGGACATGGTTGTAGCCGGTACTAAAGACGCCGTGCTGATGGTTGAATCGGAAGCTAAAGAGCTGACCGAAGACCAGATGCTGGGCGCAGTACTGTTCGCCCACGACGAATTCCAGGCTGTGATCGACGCTGTTGCCGAGCTGGCTGCCGAAGCCGCCAAGCCGACTTGGGACTGGCAGCCAAAGGCTGAGAACGTTGAGCTGCTGAACGCTATCCGTAGCGAGTTTGGCGCTGCAATCTCACAGGCTTACACCATCACCGTTAAGCACGAGCGATATGCGCGCTTGGGCGAGCTGCGCAACGAAGTCGTTGCCAAGTTCTCGGGTGAAGAAGGCCAGCCGACTGCCGGCGAAGTTAAAGAAGTCTTCGGCGAAATCGAATACCGCACCGTGCGCGAGAACATCGTTAACGGCCAGCCGCGTATCGACGGCCGTGACACCCGTACTGTCCGTGGCCTGAATATCGAAGTGGGTGTTCTCGACAAGACTCACGGTTCTGCGCTGTTCACCCGTGGTGAAACTCAGGCGTTGGTTGTTGCCACGCTGGGTACTGCCCGTGACGCACAGCTGCTCGACACTCTTGAAGGCGAGCGTAAAGACCCGTTCATGCTGCACTACAACTTCCCTCCGTACTCGGTAGGTGAGTGTGGTCGTATGGGCGCTACTGGTCGTCGCGAAATCGGTCACGGTCGTTTGGCGCGTCGTTCTATCGCGGCCATGCTGCCAGCGGCTGATGAGTTCCCGTACACCATTCGTGTGGTATCGGAAATCACTGAATCCAACGGCTCAAGCTCGATGGCCTCGGTTTGCGGTGCATCGCTGGCTCTGATGGACGCTGGTGTGCCGATGAAGGCGCCGGTTGCCGGTATCGCTATGGGTCTGGTTAAGGAAGGCGAGAAGTTCGCTGTTCTGACCGACATCCTGGGTGATGAAGATCACCTCGGCGACATGGACTTCAAAGTAGCGGGTACTGCTAAAGGTGTTACCGCGCTGCAGATGGACATCAAGATCCAGGGCATCACCGAAGAAATCATGGAAATCGCGTTGGGCCAGGCCCTTGAAGCGCGCCTGAACATTCTCGGCCAGATGAACCAGGTTATCGCCGAGTCGCGTACAGAGTTGTCGGCTAACGCCCCAACCATGATCGCGATGAAGATCGATCAGGACAAGATCCGTGATGTGATCGGTAAAGGCGGCGCGACAATCCGTGCAATCTGTGAAGAAACCAAAGCTTCGATCGACATCGAAGACGACGGTAGCATCAAGATCTTCGGCGAAACCAAAGATGCAGCAGAAGCCGCTAAGCAGCGCGTTCTGGGCATCACTGCAGAAGCTGAAATCGGCAAGATCTACGTCGGTAAAGTTGAGCGTATCGTTGACTTCGGTGCCTTCGTAAACATCCTGCCGGGCAAAGACGGTCTGGTGCACATCTCTATGCTGAGCGATGCTCGCGTTGAGAAAGTGACCGACATTCTCAAAGAAGGTCAGGAAGTTGAAGTACTGGTACTGGACGTGGACAACCGCGGTCGTATCAAGCTGTCGATCAAAGACGTTGCTGCTGCTAAAGCGTCCGGCGTTTAATCGCAGATTGCTGTATGGGTGCTTGATTGAAAACAGCCTGCACTGAGGCATTTGAACACCTCAGGTAAATAGCTGTAGTCACCAGCACTGGAAATCCGATGCCCTAACAGGCATCGGATTTTTTTTTGGCTTTCGAAAAGTGGTCCTGGCGTTTTAACTGGTAGATCAGATACCCAGCGCCAAGGCTTGTGTGTTGTGAGGGTGAATTAGTGCGCGCCCGGCGCACGCAGATGCCGACTTTGCCCTGCCTGGTACAGCTCGATGACTGCAGCGAAGGCGATAGGGAATAACCCTGATCTAGGCTATAACGCTTGCGCCGCAGGTCGGGCTCGGCCGAGTTCTGTTTTCAAATATCACCAGTGCCTGATCTTTCGGTCTGTGCGGTCAGGCGGCTCTCAGTGTTATCAAACAGTTAGCTTTGAATAAATAGCAATAGATGTGTGCTGCATTGCACTTTGGCACTCTATTTGGTCAGGTTTGAGTCTCATGCGTAAGGAATTACTGGAATCCGAAATTAAAAGGTAGACACGTGAAGAGCCAAGTGCAGGCAGCATTCAGTTTGATCGAGTTGCTGACAACAATTGCAGTGCTTGCGATTTTGGTAAGTATAGCGGCGCCCAGTATGAGTAGCTGGGTACAGCGCGAACGAAATAACAGTCACATGAATGAATTATTAAGCGGGATTCGATTTGCTCGCGCCAGTGCGATCACCCGTAATGGCACAGTAACTGTCTGTTCTGGGGTTGTGACGTGCACAGATGAGTCAAATTGGACGTCCAACGTTATGGTGTTTGCTGATTCCAATAATGACGGTGAGATGGATGAAGGGGATGAATTGTTGCGCATGTTCAGCATCTCAAAACCCTATCACTGGAATTGGAGCAACTTCAGAGGCAAAGCGTATTTAAGTTTCAAACCTAACGGCATGACACACAGCATGAATGGAACCTTCACCTTGTGTGATGGAAGTAAAGAGGCTAGCCGTGCCGTAATTAATACCGCGGGCAGGCTCAGGGTCGAAAGCGCCGCTGCAGCAAACCCGTGTTGATAACGACAAAGGATAAAGTCGTTATGAATAGATTGCCGGCTCTTAATACAAGACTTTGAATGAGTCAGGGAAGATAAATTGTTAATACAAGGACTGCGTATCTTTGCGCTTGAACACACCTTTACAGGGTTTTCCGGCACTATGCTTTTTTCGGCGGCAAAAGCCAATTCACTCGTGCTTGATACTCTTGGCCTGAGTAACAAGCAGTCCTTCGCTTGTTCAATAATTGGCGCGTATGGATCATCTGAACGCATCGAGATGCGCTGCGGCGGTCGCGTAACGGGTGGTAATGGAGAGAGCCTGAGCAGCTGCACTGTAAATACAGCAGACGCTATGCAGCTGAGCAATCCCAGCCTTGCTTCAACGTGGGCAAGGCAACCGCCGCCCGGGAGGCACGACAGTAATGGGTGCATAATCGTTGAAAGGCCTCATCTGGCGATGAACAACACGCAGCAGGGTGTGAGTTTGATCGAGGTACTGATCACGCTGCTGGTGTTGTCGGTTGGGCTAATCGGCTTGGCCGGGCTGCAAATGGTCAGCATTCAAGCCAATAAGAGCGCGTATTACCGCTCTCAAGCCACCTTGCTTGCTTACGACATGGCCGACCGCATGCGCGCAAATCAGGTGCAAGCGAACACCGATGTTTACTTCCTCAATTTTCCGGCTTCATCAACAGCGCATGAGGTCTCAGGCAACCAGGCGAATAAGGATCTCAGTGAATGGCTTAATGCCTTGGCGCAGACCTTACCTGATGGAACTGCAGCGATAAGTCGCGAAGAGCGATTACTCAGCATATCAATTCGTTGGAACGACAACCGTGGGCGGGTTAAGGCCCGATCTGACACCCAGCCATACACCGAAACATTCGTTTATCGAACTGAAATATGAGCCATTCACTGATCTCCCGACAGTATGGGCTTTCGCTCGTCGAGCTGATGGTAAGCATGGTCATCGCCCTGATTCTTATGCTGGGTGTGATGCAAGTATTTCTAAGCACCAAGCAGACGTATTCGACTAACAGTTCATTGTCCCGGATTCAGGAGAGCGGTCGATTTTCAATCGGTTTTCTTACTGTGGCCATCAGGGGGCTGGGTTTCACGGGATTGTGTTTTACGCCTGAGTCTAACCACCTGACCGCGAGTCAAACCACCAGCCTGGAATTGGATCAGCCACTAAAGGGCTGGGATGATGTTGAGCGTAAACCTGCCCACCTCAATGGCACGCCTATCAAGGGAACTGACGTTCTTCTGGTCAAGTATGCTGCGGGCTCAAGCAGTCTTGAGGCTGCCTTAAGCAACACAGCGGCGAGTGATTCTGTGCGCTTGCTTGAGCCTTCTGCAATCGATTATGGCGCCGTTGCACTGATTACAGATGGCCTGGGTTGTGATCTGTTCTTGAATGCAGCAACAGCAAGCGACAAAACAATATCAAAGCATGATGCCTCGAAACCTTGGAGTCGCGCTTACTCCGAGGAGATAGACGTTCTCGGCGTGCACCATGCCACGTATTACATACGTGAAAATCTGAGTGGTAACTCTTCACTATTCAGGCAGCGATTGAACCCTCAAAAAGCACTGGGTGAATTGAAGTGGACAACTGAAGAGTTGATCGAAAATGTTCAGGATATGCAATTAAGTTACGGTTTATCGGGAGAGGATAAACAAGTGACTCGCTATGTTTCAGCTGATCAAGTGCCAGATTGGCAGCGTGTGGTATCTGTACATGTCGAACTTCTAGTTGTCAGTCCGCAATTAAATGTCGTCACAGAGAATCAAACAGTAAGGTTTAATGGTTTGGAATTGGAAATACCCAAGCGACAATTGGCTGAGGTTTTTTCTAACACAGTGAGTATCAGGAATCGCCTGCCATGAAAACACTGCAGCAGGTTGAGTTTATTAACCCCCAGCGTGGGGCGGTCCTCATTGTTGCGCTTATTATGTTATTGATACTGACTATAATTGCAGTGTCGAGTATGCAGGGGACATCCCTGCAAGAAACCATGGCCGGCAGTGCGCGTGATGAAAACTTGGCTTTTCAAGCCTCTGAAGCTGCTTTGCGTGAGGGCGAGCGCACAGCGATTAATCAGTTTCTAACTGCTGATATAAACGATCTCAGGGACGAGCCGATTACCGGAACTTATGAAAACTTTCCGGGCGTTGTCCAGCCTCCGGAGTATAAAGTCATTTTAGTTGATGTTGTCGACTTTACCACTAAAGCCGGCGAGCCGAAGGTTGCGGACGGCGCCCTAACGCGGATTGAGTCAACCGGTTTTGGGAAAAGTATAGCGGCTGATAACACGCCTGTATCTCAGGCTAAATTAGTATCTAATTTTATAGTTGAGTTTAAAGATGGAGAGTGAAGTCGAACGGATACGACGCTGGCGTAATGGGGGCGGGCTTATCGTTGCTGCTATATCGTGTGGTCGCCGTTCGGTTTGGAGGTTATGCTGTTATTCTGTATTTATAAGTCCGGCTTTTGCTCAGGTCGCTCAGACGCCCCTTATTCTTGGCAGCAATACAGTGCCTGGCAATCTTGCCTTAGTTCCTTCGGTTGAGTTTCCAACAGTTATCAATGTTGCCAACATAGCCAATAAATTCGTCGAAGGGAGTGATTATGTAGGTTATTTTGATAGCGACAAGTGTTATGAATATAACCGGCAAAGCGTTAGACATGTTTATTTTGGGTTAATAACAGGGGCGGAAGGGGGGGGATACTTTACGCCAGTGAGTCATGGACGCTCATGTGCAGGGAAATGGAGTGGTAATTACCTCAACTGGGCGACCACACAGACCATTGACCCCTTTAGAAAGGCTCTGACGGGTGGCTATCGCTCTGTGGATACAGCGTCACAAACTATTCTGGAGAAAGCAACTCGTGATGATCGCGATGGAAGTGATGGGAAGGATACTCGATTTTACGATCGTACCGTGACGGGAAGAAATGTTATCAGCCGAATCTCTCCTTATCAGTCTAACTCGTTACGCAGTTCAGTTGTTTCTTCTAACCCGAATGCGAGCGCACGCGCTAAAAAATATCAGCTCAACAAGGCTCTTGCGATCGGCGTTGGTAAAAATAAGCACTATTATTCTGTACGGGTTGAGGTGTGTAAGAATCCCTCGCTGTTGGAAGATAATTGCGTGCGCTACGGTAATCATTGGAAGCCGGAAGGATTAATCCAACGGTATGCAGCTGATATTCGTTTTAGCGCTTTTAGCTATCTGAATATTGATAATGATAATGATAATAAGAATGGAGGTGTTCTTCGCTCCCAGCAAACCTATGTAGGTCCTCTCATGCGCGAGCCAGACTCGCCAGGACTCGTTAATAACTCAGGAGTTGAGTGGGACTCGGTGAGTGGCGTGATCTATAAAAATCCGCTGAATAATAAAATTGGTAATAGTGGTGTTATTAATTATATTAATAAGTTCGGGGAGCTCACTAATCAACACAAGCTGTATGATCCCGTTAGTGAGCTTTATTATACAGCGTTACGCTATTTCAAGAAGCAGGGGAATGTAGCGGCCTACTCATCGGCATCAAATGATATTCAAAGGGATAAATTTCCGGTGATTACAAAATGGGACGATCCGATCCAATACGCATGCCAGAATAACTTTATTTTAGGAATCGGCGATGTGCATACCCACGAGGATCAAAACTTGCCTCACAGTGATGATCGCTTAAATGTTCGCCGGTATACGCAAAAAGTTTTTGATTTAGAAGGTATTAACAAGTCTGCTGGTGCGCAATTCACTGAATATAATAACTCGGCTTTCATCGCTGGAATGGCCTATTACGCAAATACGTCTGATATTCGACCGGATTTACCGGGTAAGCAAACTATTTCGACCTATTGGGTTGATGTGCGTGAGAAGAAAAAATTACAGCCTAGAAAGAATAACCAGTACTGGTTAGCTGCAAAATACGGAGGCTTCGATGTACCTGACGACTTTGGTAACCCGCTCCAGCGTAGCCGTCCACTGGTCAGGGCTTGGTGGCATACTAACAATCAGCGTCTAAGCACTAATGATTTGAGGCCCGATAATTTTTATGTGGCCAGTGATGCTGCCAATATGGTCGCGGGGTTAACCCGTGCTTTTGCGCAAATAGCCAACGAAGTCACGAGCACCACGACCTCTCTCGCCACTAACTCGACGCGGATTTCAACCGACAGTGCTATCTTCCAGTCGCGCTTCAACAGCAAAGCATGGAGCGGTGATTTGCTTGCCAAGCGTATCGACGCAGATGGCCCTGCTTCTGAAGAGCCGCTGTGGAGCGCTGCGCAAAAGTTGGATGCGATCAAGGATATTACTCAGCGCAATATCCTGACTGTCCTCCCGCCGACCGGAACGGCTAATGTGGGTGGACATATTGCCTCTCAGGGCGTCGAGTTCACTTGGAACGCTTTGAGTCGCGAGCAGCAACAACAGCTAACGCTGGACGACGAGAGCAGCGCAACTGCCAAGTTGCGGCTTGAGTATCTTCGGGGCGATCGCTCGCAAGAGATAACCGATAAGATTCGCAGCCGTCCTTTCCGTCAGCGTGGCAGTCGCCTAGGCGACATCGTCAACTCCGATCCTCAATACCTGCATCATCAAAACTTTGGCTACGCCACCCTTAAATGGTCGAGCGGAACGGTCGGCCAAGCCTACAAAACCTTTCGCTCAAGCAATAAATACTTGAAGCGCTCCCCGCTTGTCGTCGTAGGTGCAAACGACGGAATGCTCCACGGCTTTGATGCAACGAGCGATGATGACGGCGGTAAAACACTCGGTGGCCGTGAGCTTTTCGCCTATGTACCTGCCAGTCTGTTTGGCAAGCTGCCAGCGTTAAGTGATCCAAATTATACGCACCGCTATTTCGTCGATGGCACGCCAAGAGTCGGCGATGTGTGGCTGGGCTCCCGTTGGGCTAGCGTTGTAGTTGGTAGTGGTGGCGCCGGCGGCAACAGTATTTTCGCCCTCGATGTTACCGACCCGGAAAATGTGGGCTCCAACAGCGTTCTGTGGGAATTCAGCCATCCGCGCATGGGTTATAACTTAGGGCAGCCCACGCTGGTTGCCTTACCCAATGAGCGATTTGCGGTGCTGGTCACCAGTGGTTACCACGATACCGAGCCCGATAACGACGGCAAACTGTGGGTATTGGATGTTAAGGATGGGCATGTGATCCGCGAGATAAACTTGCCTACCAGCGCTAACCTGGGCTCCCCATTAGCCTCTGACACCAACCGTGACCTTGTTGCCGATCGTGCTTATGTGGCGGATACGGCTGGAAATCTCTGGCGCATTGATCTTGCGGATAAAGATCCTGCGAAATGGGGCATTCCGTCCAGTCTTGCTGATGGGCCTCTATTCATCGCGAAAGATAAAAATGGCCAACGCCAAGCCATTACGGCGCCTTTAACTTCTGGGTTCAACCAGAAAAATCAGCACATGGTTTTCTTTGGAACCGGCAGTTTCTACCGCACAACCGACAACGAAATCCCCAGCGAGCCAGCGGTTGAGACGTTTTATGGGCTGATTGATGAAGGTAAGGCCATTGTGGGTCGAAGTCGTCTTTTGCAGCAAACAATCTTTGAGGAGCGAACACTGGCGGGTGGATTGAATGTTCGGGCGATCACCGACCATGAGCTAACCACTGAGCCCGGTTGGTATATGGATCTGGTTCTGGAGGGTGGCAGTGGCAAGGGTGAGCGTGTAATCGCCGAGGCGACTGTGCGCAGTCAGCAGATCATCATCACCACGATGACTCCTTCGGCAGACCCCTGTGCTTTCGGAGGCAATAGTTGGGTCATGGCTGTTGTTCGTGACAGCGGCTCACGACTGGACTCGGTCTACTTCGATACAAACCATGATGCGCTCTTTGATCACCAAGACATGTTCGATGCAAATGGTGAGCTCATCCCGTGGTCCGGTATCTCTTATGAACTCGAGGGTGTGATCAAAGGGGTCAAGGTTGCTTACGAGGATGATCAACTAGTTTTGTATTACGTGGACTCAGATGGAAACTTGAGCAAAATCCCTGTTGCCACTGTATTGAACACTGCCCGCCAGTCTTGGCGCGAAGTGAAGCCACTATGATGCAGTCTCGACAAGCTGCCGGCCCACCGAAGTGTCATGCGAGCAGTGGCTTTACCTTGATCGAACTGATGATCGTTGTTGCCATTATTGGAATCATCAGCGCTATCGCCTATCCCTCTTATGTCGATCATGTTCGGCGTGCCAAGCGATCCGAAGCGCACACTGCCTTGATGGAGCTAGCCCAGCACATGGAGCGCTTCTACACCGCCAACGGCGGTTATCTCGACAGCAACAGCCAACCACCAACGCTGCCGTTCAGTTATGCGCCTAAGGCAGGCAGCAAAATTTATTCGCTCGGTTTCGCAAAGGGCAGCCCTACCGCCAACGGGTATGTCCTGCAAGCGAGGCCGGAAGGGATGATGCGTGATGATATTTGCGGTGTGCTCACTCTGAGCCACACAGGCGTCAAAGGCCAGGATGATGGGGCGAATCTGGCAACCTGTTGGCGGCGCTGAATGTAAACAACCCAGCGCCAGAGAAAGCGCTGATCAGTCGAGTTTGTCGATTCGTTCGAATCTACGGCCTGTTTTGTAGTGGCTGGCCCTCAGTGACTGCGCATTCGTGCAAGTTGCCCGATAAAAAATGATCAACCTTGCGAATCGCAAGACATGCTCATATTGGTGTTTTTTTAAGTTGTTGTTTTATAACGATTTTTTATTTTTAAAAAGCTGGCACAGCGATTGCGATAGTAATGGTGTGTCTGCAACGCGGTATCGCTTGCAGGTCTTCTTAAATAAATGGAGTTGTGAATTATGAAACAGCCAATCAATAAGTTCGTCATTGCCGCCGCTGCTGCAACCACCCTGAGCTTGTCGCTGGCGGGTTCAGCTTTCGCCGCTAGCGAGAGCGCTGTACAGCCAACAATGCTGGCAGCTAATACCAGCATGGATCAGGCTGAAGAAGTGGTTACCGATACCTGGATCACTAGCAAGGTCAAGTCGACTCTGCTGGCTGATGACACCCTGAGTGGTCTGGACATTAAAGTCGAAACCAACAAAGGCGTAGTGTCTTTGACAGGTGTTGTTGCCAACGATTCCGAGCGTGATCTGGCCGTTGCCAAGACCAAAGAGATTAAAGGTGTCACAGACGTATCTGCTGATGGCCTGAAAACAGCTGACTAAACGAATTCGTTTATTCGAGCTTCAGCCATTACTTACCTAGAGGGACTTAAGATGAACAGCGATGTTATTAAAGGCAAGTGGAAACAGTTGAATGGTCGCATCAAGGAACGTTGGGGCAACCTGACAGATGACGATGTAGATGTTGCTGAGGGTCACAGTGAGTACCTCGTAGGTAAGCTCCAAGAGCGTTATGGCTGGAGCAAGGAGAAGGCTCAGGAAGAGCTGCGTGACTTCAGCGGTAAGCTGTAGACACTTGGTAGAGAAAGCCCGGCATTTATTGCCGGGCTTTTTTATGCGCGCAATTGGGGTTTGAGCATCAACGCCTGCGGGCGCTTTTGACCCGCTTCAGGCGTCCGCCCTCGAAGCGCAAATAATGGTACATCCCGTTGGTGGGGCCATAGCTCCATTCTTCAACCTCCAGCTCCTGGCTATAGCCCCAGGCGTCCCGGACTTCGATGTAGCCGAGAAAATCCCGGCTGATCGGTTCACCGCACTTCTGTAGCACCTCGCTGGTGGGGTCACCACTTGTGACCAAGGCACTTGAGCAGCGCATGCTGGCGGCGTGCGCATATCCGCTGAGCAATATCAGCGAGATGAGCAGGCTTGAGCACTTGATTGGTTTGCACATAGGCCGTTCGTATGGCGATTAGCGAGCTCGACGCCGTTCGATGCGCGTCAGCCGATTGCCTTCAAATGTCAGGATGCTGTGAACGCCGTTGGTGGGGCCGTACACCCATTCTTCGATAAGCATTTCGCGGCGCTCGGAAGGGCCAAGGGTATAGCCGATTTGATCGCGGTATATCGGCCGGCCGCATTTCTCTTCAACTTCAAATGCGCGGTCACCCTCCGAAACCAGCTGGCTGCCGCAGCGCATGGTGTCCGCCCGGGCAGCAGTACACAGCAGCAACAGCCCGAGGGTCACGACAGATAAGCTTTTCACGATTAGTCGCTGTCCAGGTGCAGCAGGGTTGCGACTTGATCGCCTTCAGCTTCGGCCAGGCTCACATCAATCAGATACACGCGTTCATCACTTAGCTTACCTTTATCCACAAGGTAGGCTTTGACGCTGGCTGCACGTTCCTGTGCAAGCTTGCGCTGCAACAAATCGCTTTCGGTCCAGGCTTGCAGCACGCCATCGCGAAGTTTTTCAGCGCGTACATCGGAGTCGAGTTCAGCCCATTCCTTCGGCGGCTGCTTTTTCAGGCGCGCCCGATAAATACCTTCGAGCAGCGGCGCTTTGTCGTCATCCGGGACTTCCAGCTGGCTGGCTTCAGCCGGCACTTTGTCGCCCCGGCGTTGCAGTATGCGGTAGTAGGTATCCTGATACTCACGTTCTAGCCGCTGTTGCGCGAGGATCGGGCCGTCAATGCTCTTGGCGCTGGTGCCTTCGACTTCCAGGCGCAGATTCGGACGTTCGCCAAGGGCGCTTGCCAGGGTGTCGAGAATTTCCTGGCCGTCACCTTCAAGCTCAGCGCTGCCGGCGCTAAAGGGCACGTTGCTGAGGTCGAGGTCACTGCCGCCGCTGACCAGGCCGCTGATGAACTTGAACGGTGCCTGCACGGTGCGTACCACCAGATTGCGCAGGGTTTGCCAGACGATTGGCATCACGCTGAACTGCGGATTATTCAGGTCACCCTGAACCGGCAAGCTCAGGGCAATCTTGCCATCGGCATCTTTAAGCAACGCAACGGCCAGGCGAATTGGCAAGTCGACAGCGCTTGGGCTGTCGACCGACTCACCGAGTTGCAGTTGCTCGACCACGACGCTGTTTTCAGCATTCAATTTGCCGCGATTGATTCGGTAATGCAGGTCGAGATTGAGCCGGCCTTTGCGGATCCGGTAGCCGGCAAACTTGCCGGAGTAGGGCGTAAGTGTGGTCAGCTCGACACGCTTGAACGAGGTCGCAATGTCCAGGCTTTCAAGGGGATCAAATGGGTTCAGGCTGCCCTTGATGCTAACCGGCGCGTAGCGGTCGACTTTACCGGCAATGTTGATTGAGGCCGGTTTTGGCGCACGGCTGTTGATGGTGCCGATCTTGCCGTTGAGTTGCTGGATCGCGGTGGCGAAGTTGGGCCGCAGGCTGAAGTCGGCAAAGTTGGCCGAGCCATCCTTGATATCGATTTGGCCAATGCGAATTCCCAGCGGCTTGCCGGCTGGCTCAGCCTTGGCTTTGGGATCGGCAGGTTGCTCTATCACCAGATCGCTGACATTGGTGGTCAGGTCTTCATTGATCACAAAGCGGGCGTAAGGCTTGCTCAGAGTGACTTTGTCGATGTTCAGGCTGTCGCCGTGTTGGTAGTTCAATCCGCTGAGGTCAACCTGCTCCCACCGGACAAAATCGCGCTCCTTGATTGTGTCCAGCGTGTGCAACTGAGTGATTTTGGCGTTGCCGGTAATACTCAGTTTCAGCGGGTCGACACTTGGCAGCGCAACGTCGAGATCGCTGCCGAGCATGCCGCTGCGCAGCTCTAAGCGCACAAACGGGCTGAGGTAAGCTTGCGCCACGCGCATGTCGATATTCTGCGTCGCCACCTTGAGCTTGGCGGTGGTCGGACTGATCTGTACCTGGCCTTGGGCTTGAAGTTTGCCCTCTTTGCCCAGTCCGGTGTCGAGTCTGAGATCGAATGGCGTGGTGCCCAAGCTGTTGAAGTTTTGGATGTCGACATTCAGCGGGCCCAACTCAATCGCGACGTCCTTTTCGGGCACGCGATCCGCCAGATGAACTTGATATTCGCGCAGCTGCACATCCTTGAGCGTGACCTGCCAAGGCTTGCCGGGCTCTACTGGCTGCGCTGGTTTGGCTGGTGCTGGAGTCGAAGCTGGCGCCTTGTTGTCAGCCTCAAGCGTGGCGGTTTTTTCAACGGTGGCGTCAGCCTTCGCAGCAGGCTTGGGTTCGTTTGTAGCCACTGCAGGTGACTGCTCGGCAGCCGGCTCTGCATCAGCTTTGGCCACATCAGGCTGAGGTGACTTGGCGGCATCTGCTGGCGGCGTCTGTTCAGCTTTACTCGGGGCCTTGCTTGCAGGCGCTTTGGCTGGCGGTGGATTGCTGGCAAACAGCTTCTGCCAGTCGAGTTCGCCATCGGCTTCTCGCGTCGCCCATGTTTCGAGCTTTTGGCTGCGAATCTTGCCAACCACCACGGTTTGCTTGGCCAGATCTACCGTGGTTTCACTGATCTCAAGGTTGGCCAGATTGACCAGCGGCCGACCATCAGGCGCCTGAATCGCGAAGGGAGAAACCTTGACGTTGATGTTGCTCAGGACCAGCTCAGTGGTGTCCTGTAGATCAAGCTTGTAGTCGGTGTTCAGGTTGAGAACGCCCTGGGCTAAATCCAAGGGCACGGCATCACGAACATAGGGCCAGAAACCCTGCATTTGCGCGTCGGTGACTTTTAGTGAGCCGCTGGAGCTGATCGGCACCAGGCTGGCCTGGCCTTTCCAGTCGATCCTGCCGCCATGTGGGCCAGTCGCCGTGAGGGTCATCTCGGCGTTGTCTTCTGGCAGGGTGCTGAGATTGTTCAGTTCGAAATCGAGCTTGTCGTAGACAAAGTTGATCGGCTCGCTGGGGCGCAGATCTTGAAAGTGCAGCGAGCCTGCTGCCAGTTTGATGCTGTCGATGCGCACCGGAAAAGGATCTGTAGCGGCAGGTTCTTCTGCGGGAGGCGGGCTTTCTGGCAGCTTGAACAACTGCGTCAGGTTGAGCGTGCCTTGTTTGTCGAAAGTGACTTCGGTATGCGATTTGTCCAGCTCGATACCGGCCAGGTGCGCGGCGCCCGTCCACAGGCTGTCGAGCTCAAGGTCTACGTACAAGCGCTCAAACGCAACTTGCTCTTTTTCCGCCTCGCCCACATGCAGGCCCCAGAGTGTGAGCTGTAACGAATAGGGGTTGAGTTGCAGGCGATCCAGCCTTGCAGGCACTTGCGCGTAGTTGGCCAGTTGCTGGTTGATCACCCGCAAACCGACACCGGGAAGTATCAAAAAGCCCAGCAGTGTGTAGAGGCCAACCAGCACGAATAATGTTAGCGCGACGTATTTCAGTCCTTTGTACATAGCGATGCGTCATCTATCCCGCCAAAAAGTGCTTTGTAGTATGGCACGGCTACTTGCAGGCGACGCATTCTCTGCAGGATTTCTAGCGCACAGACCGACCCTGACGCCTTGCTAGAAGCGCAGCACCAGGGTTTTCAAAGGCGGCTGGCCGTCACTTGAGGGGAAGTCCGCGGCCGGCTCAATTTGCTGCCATTCGCGCACGGGGCGGCCCAGTTTGGTCGCGCAGCGCAGCACCTGTTCGCGCCAGTCCGCGAGCGACACCTTGGCCAAGTTGTTGCAGCACACCAGCACGCCATCTTCGGCAGTCGCCAGAATGGCGGGCTTGAGCAGGCTCTGGTAATCACGCAGCAGGTCTACCGTGCCGAACGCGCTTTTGGCCCAGGCGGGAGGGTCGAGAAACACCAGATCAAATTGGCGCTGGGCCATGCGAATGTAGCTTGGCAGCTTTTGACCACGGCGCTGGGCAATCGGCAAACCGGCGAGCTGGCGGATGGCTGGAAAGTAATCGGACTGCACAAACTGCATGGGCGTCAGGGCCGGGTTAAGCAAACCGTTCTCTTTGCCCACCGCCAGATTTCCTTCGGCGAAATCCAGGTTGACCACTTCGCGGGCGCCACCGGCCGCAGCAGCAAGACCGACGCCGCAGGTGTAGGCGAACAGGTTAAGCACCGACTTGCCGGCGCTGTGCTGTTTGATCCAGCCGCGTGCATTGCGCAGATCGAGAAACAGTAGAGGATCTTGTCCGGGGTGACGGCTTCGAACCCGGTAGTTCAGGCCCCATTCGCGACCGACCAGATCTTCCAGTGCAGCAGGTTCGGCTGCGTAAATGGGATCGCTACGATCAATCCGCGAGTTACCCTGCGAGCGGT
This sequence comes from Pseudomonas sp. MS19, assembly GCF_013277615.1. Lineage (NCBI taxonomy): Bacteria > Pseudomonadati > Pseudomonadota > Gammaproteobacteria > Pseudomonadales > Pseudomonadaceae > Pseudomonas > Pseudomonas sp. MS19. Next base: position 223,506 of record NZ_VBTO01000007.1, read on the forward strand.
CGTTATAGACCAGCAGAAACTGTTTATCGAGCTGCTCACAGCACTGCTCGGCCAGTTGCAGGAGTTCGTCGCGGCTGAGGGTTTGGTGGAAGCTCTGCACCAGTAGCTGGTCGCCGTAGCGGTCGATAGTCAGGCCGCCAGCGCCTTCCTGGCTGCCATGAAACAGGCGATAGCAATCGGTCTGCTGCTGGTGCAGTTGTTCGATCAAGGGTTGGCGATTAGCCAGAGCGGCGCGCAGCGCCAGTGTGAGAGCGGACATGCGCGACGACTCAGAAGGGAAGGTAGCGCTAGTTTATCAACAAAAACGCCAGCACTGAGCCCACTAATTGCGGGCGGTGCTGGCGTTTCGCGTTGGCGCTGGTGTTTAGTCGCGCTGCAGCGCTAATGCCACGCCCTGGCCGCCGCCGATGCACAAGGTTGCCAGCCCTTTCTTGGCATCGCGTTTGATCATCTCGTGCAGCAGAGTCACTAACACGCGGCAGCCTGATGCGCCAATCGGGTGGCCGAGGGCGATTGCGCCGCCGTTAACGTTGATTTTCGCCGTGTCCCAGCCCAGTTCCTGATTAACCGAAAGCGCTTGGGCGGCAAATGCCTCGTTGGCTTCGACCAGGTCGAGGTCTTCGATTTTCCAGTTGGCTTTTTCCAGGCAGCGACGGGTTGCAGACACCGGGCCGATGCCCATGATTGCCGGGTCTACACCTGCGTTGGCGTAGCTGGCAATACGCGCCAGAACCGGTAAACCAAGCGCCTTGGCTTTGTCGGCACTCATCAGTAACACGGCAGCGGCGCCGTCATTCAGGCTTGAAGCATTGCCGGCGGTTACGCTGCCGTCCTTTTTGAATGCCGGTTTGAGTTTGCTCAGAGACTCGGCTGTTACGCCCGCGCGCGGCCCTTCATCCTTGCTGAATGCAACCGGATCGCCCTTGCGCTGAGGGATCATGACCGGAGTGATCTCGGCATCGAAGCGGCCTGCCTCAATCGCGGCGACGGCTTTTTGCTGTGAGGCTGCCGCAAAGGCGTCCTGCTGTTCGCGGCTGATCGAGTACTTGTCGACCAGATTCTCTGCGGTGATGCCCATGTGGTAGTCATTGAATGCATCCCACAGGCCGTCGGTGATCATGCTGTCGATAACCTTGGCGTGGCCCATGCGCAAGCCGGTGCGAGCGCCCGGCATCACATACGGGGCCAGGCTCATGTTTTCCATGCCACCAGCAATGATCACCTCGGCATCGCCACAGCGAATGGCCTGAGCGCCCAGATGCAGCGCTTTCAGACCGGAACCGCAGACTTTGTTCAGGGTCATGGCGGGCACTGCATTTGGCAGCCCGGCCAGTATGGATGCCTGACGCGCCGGGTTCTGGCCTGAGCCTGCGGTAAGCACCTGGCCGAGTATGACTTCGTCGACGTCGGCCGGCGCAAGGCTTGTTTGCTCAAGCAGGCGGCGAATAACGGCGGCGCCGAGTTCTGGCGCCGGAATGTTTGCCAGAGAACCCTGGAATGTCCCAATGGCGGTGCGCGTAGCGGCAACAATTACGACTTCTTGCATGGTTGGCTCCTGATTGAAAGCAGCGTGTCAGGCCGCGAATAGATCGGTGGTTGCACAGAGGTTCGGTTGGTAACCGGTAGGACTAAAATTCTGGGCTATTGCTCTATACCCAAACGCTTGCGCGCCCGGTGAATAGCCCCGCTGCGCACGGCCCAACGCAGCAGCGGGGCAAGCCGATTGATGTTGGTGCGGATCAGTCGGCTGCGCTGCGGGCTGACAGGCTGGCCAAGCATACGCTGCGCCCATACAGGCAGAAGGTCGATACCGCCTTGCATGAACAGTTTGCCGGCCACTCCAGCTAAAAGACTGGGCGCGGGGGCGTTGAGCAGAATCTGCAATATCTCAAGTGAGCGCTCATCGCAGAGCAGTTGCGGGCGCATGTCCTGTAAATACTCTGCAACTTGCGCCCGCGAGCGCGGCACATTCGTTGCGCCCAGGCGTTCGGCAATAACGGCTATTTCAGCGTAGTAACGATCCTGATCTGCGCCGGATAAATTCGGGTTGCGGTAGCGCAAGTGCGACTGCAGGAAACTATGTACCTCAGCAACATGCACCCAAGTCAGCAGCGCGGGATCACTGGCTGCATAGCTGCGCCCGTCCGGCGCGGTGCCGGTGACTTGTAAGTGAATGGTTTTGACCTTTCCGATCAGCCAGTCGGCGTCGGCTTTGGCGCCAAAGGTGGTGCCGGATATGAACTGGCCGGTGCGTCGCAGGCGCCCGAGCAGGTCTTGACGAAAGTTCGAGTGATCCCACACGCCCGCTAGTGCCAGCGGGTGCAGGGCCTGCATCAGCAGGGCACTGATACCGCCCACCAGCATGCTGGTGAAGTCGCCATGCACTTGCCAACTAATCGAATCGGGCCCAAACAGGCCGGGATCACCTTCGGGGTTTTCGAAGTCGATCTGCCCGAGCGCAATCCCGCTGAGGCCCAGCACTTGGCTTTCGATCTTTTTGCGAATGTATTCCATGGCGATAGTGTGCTGCTTTGCACCTAGCGCGACAAGCTCAGGCCCGCCATAAGCCAGCCAAGGCTGTGGGAGGGCGTCCCGCAGCCTTGGCTGTAACAGCTATTATTGATTCAGGCGTGAGTCGATCAGCCCGTCGACTACGCTTGGATCGGCCAGCGTTGAGGTGTCCCCCAGCGTGTCGAGTTCGTTGCAGGCAATCTTGCGCAGAATTCGCCGCATGATCTTGCCTGAGCGGGTTTTCGGCAGCGCCTGAGCCCACTGCACCAGATCCGGTTTGGCGAAGCTGCCGATCTCCTTGCTGACCAGCGCCAGCAATTCCTGCTGCAGTGCTTCCGTGGGCTCGACGCCGCGCATCGGCGTAACAAAGGCATAGACGCCCTGACCTTTGAGGTCATGTGGATAACCCACGACGGCAGCCTCGGCAACGGCGTCATGCAGCACCAGAGCGCTTTCGACTTCTGCCGTGCCGATGCGGTGGCCGGAGACGTTGAGCACATCATCGACGCGGCCAGTAATCCAGTAATAGCCGTCTTCGTCGCGTCGCGCCCCGTCGCCGCTGAAGTAATAGCCGGGATAGGCGCTGAAGTAGGTGTCGATCATGCGCTGATGATCACCGTAAACGCTGCGAATCTGGCTTGGCCAACTGGCCTTCATCGCCAGTACGCCGCTGCCGACGCCGTCGATTTCCTTGCCTTGCTCATCCAGCAAAACTGGCTGCACGCCGAAGAATGGACGGGTGGCCGAGCCGGGCTTGAGATCGGTTGCACCGGGCAGCGGGGTGATCATGATGGCGCCGGTTTCGGTCTGCCACCAGGTGTCGACAATCGGGCAGCGTTTATCGCCGACCACATTGAAATACCATTCCCAGGCTTCCGGGTTGATCGGCTCGCCAACGCTGCCAAGCAGGCGCAAGCTGCTACGCGAGGTGCTTTTTACGGGTCCATCGCCTTCGCGCATGAGGGCGCGCAAGGCAGTCGGCGCGGTATAGAAAATATTCACCTGATGCTTGTCGACCACCTGCCAGAAGCGCGAGGCGTCCGGATAATTCGGCACCCCTTCAAATATCAGGCTGGTGGCGCCATTGGCCAGCGGGCCGTAGACGATGTAACTGTGGCCCGTGACCCAGCCAACGTCTGCGCTGCACCAGTAGACATCGTCGTCGTGATAGTCGAACACGTATTTGTGCGTCATCGCTGCTTGCAGCAGGTAGCCACCGGTGGTGTGCAGAACGCCCTTGGGTTTGCCGGTGCTGCCCGAGGTGTAGAGGATGAACAACGGATCTTCGGCGTCCATCGGTTCTGGCGCGCAATCAGCCTCAACTGCGTGCACGGCTTCGTGGTACCAGATGTCACGGCCGCTTTGCCAGTCGATCTTGCCCTCGGTGCGTTGAACCACCACTACGGTGTCGACCTTCGGGCAGCTCTGCAGCGCCTTGTCGACGTTGGCCTTGAGCGGAATGTATTTGCCGCCGCGCACACCTTCGTCTGCGGTTATCACCATTTTGCAGTCACAATCGAGAATCCGGTCGCGCAGGGCGTCCGGCGAGAAACCGCCAAAAACCACGGAGTGCACGGCGCCGATGCGGGTGCATGCCAGCATGGCGTAGGCGGCCTCAGGGATCATGGGCATGTAAATACACACGCGATCACCTTTTTCGACGCCGCGTTCTTTCAGCACGTTAGCCAGTCGGCACACATGGTGATGCAGCTTGTTGTAGGTGATGTGCGCGGATTCGCTGGGATCATCGCCTTCCCAGATAAAGGCAATCTGCTCGCCGCGCTGTTGCAGATGGCGGTCTATGCAGTTGTAACTGACATTGAGCTTGCCGCCCTTGAACCAGGTCGCGTGGCCTTTGCGCATATCCACGTGGTGCACGCTCTGCCATGGCGTAAACCAGTCGAGAAACTGCTTCGCTTGTTCGGCCCAGAAGGCTTCGGGCTGCTCGACAGACTGACGATACAAACGTTGATAGTCACCGTCGTTCAGGTGCGCACGTTGCCGGACGGCTTCGGCAACCGGGTGACGAGTAATCTCAAACATGGCGGGTCCTTTGTAGTTGTTTGTCCGCGATGCTTACAGGGTGGACCCGAGGCGGCTCAGGTTCAAGTATTGGCCGCCCGGCTGTCGGGGGAAGAGGAGGGGCAAACTGGTGCTGGCAACCTGCCCGATTGCCGGGCAGGTACCATTTGCGCGGGCGATTAGCCGCGATGACGGGCGCGGAAGAACTCGATCAAACCTTGGGTAGACTGATCTTCCGCGGTGCTTGCTTCAGCGCCGGTAAGACGCGAGTAAACGCCTTTGCCCAGTTCCTTGCCGAGCTCGACGCCCCACTGGTCGAATGCGTTGATGCCCCAGATCACGCTCTGGGTAAAAACCTTGTGCTCATACAGCGCCACCAGCGCACCCAGACGGCGCGGGCTGATGCGTTCAAGTACCAGCGTGTTGCTCGGGCGGTTACCCGGAATCACCTTGTGCGGCGCGAGGTACTGCACTTGGTCTTCGCTGAGCCCTTGCTTGCGCAATTCAGCTTCGGCTTCGTTGCGGCATTTGCCAAGCATCAACGCCTGGCTCTGCGACAGGCAGTTGGCGTACAGCCACTGGTGATGGTCTTCCACCGGGTTATAACTGACCACCGGCACAATGAAGTCAGCCGGAATCATTTGCGTGCCCTGATGCAATAACTGGTGATAAGCATGCTGGCCGTTACAACCCACGCCGCCCCAGATGACCGGCCCGGTGTCGCAGTTGACCGGCTGGCCGTTTTGCATCACGCGCTTACCGTTGGACTCCATGTCCAGCTGCTGCAGGTGCTTGGTTATATTGCGCAGGTAATGGTCGTACGGCAGGATCGCCTGGCTCTGTGCGTCCCAGAAATTGCCATACCAAATGCCCAGCATCGCCATCAGCACCGGCATGTTTTCTTCAAAAAGAGCGGTCTGGAAATGCTTGTCCATGCTGTAGGCGCCGGACAACAGCTCTTTGAAGTTGGACATGCCAATGGTCATGGCAATCGGCAGACCGATCGCCGACCACAGCGAGTAACGGCCGCCAACCCAGTCCCACATCGGGAAGATGTTCTCTTCACGAATCCCGAAGGCCATGGCCGCCGGCTTGTTGCTGGAAACCGCAATAAAGTGGCGATACAGCTCTGCTTCAGTGCCGCCCTGAGCGAGATACCAGCGGCGGGCCGCCTGTGCGTTTTTCAGAGTTTCCAGGGTGCTGAAGGATTTCGACGAGACGATAAACAGCGTGGTTTCAGCGCGCAGTTTGGCCGAGAGTTCATGGAAGGAGCTGCCGTCAATGTTGGCCAGGTAATGACAACGCACGCCGCGCTGGGCGAACGGCAACAGCGCTTCGGAGACCAGTTGCGGGCCGAGGAATGAACCGCCGATACCAATGTTGACCACATCGGTGATCGGCTTATCGGTGTAGCCGCGCCACAGGCCGTCATGCACGCTGCCGACCAGCGCGGTCATTTTGTTGAGAACCTGCTGCACCTCAGGCATGACATCTTCGCCATCAACCAGCACCTTGTCGCCAATCGGGCGGCGCAGGGCTGTGTGCAGCGCGGGGCGGTTCTCTGAGGCGTTGAGGTGCTCGCCAGCGTACATCGCCTCAATGGCGTCCTGCAGGCCGCACTCGCGCGCCAGCTGCATCAGCAGATCGCGGGTTTCGGCGGTCATCAGGTTTTTCGAGTAGTCGAGAAACAGGCCGCAACTGCTCAGCGAGAATGTGTCGAAACGTTGGCTGTCCGAGCTGAAAGCATCGCGCATGCTGAACGACTGCATGGCTTCTCGGTGCCGGGTTAAAGCCTGCCAGGCGGGAAGGGTGGTGACATCCTGCGGATGCTCGTAATACGCCATGACGTAAGGCTTCCTCTTGCTAATGGGGCTAAAGGCAGTCGCGCTGCCAACATTGTTATCACCGCTACCTTAGTGCATTTGTGCAGGCCAGTGAAACCGGGCCTGCACGTGCTGCATGGCGATAGCGTTAGTTATAAGAGGCTGTTTGGCGGTCTAACGTTCAACGACGAGGTTATCGATCAAACGAGTAGTGCCGGCAAAAGCGGCAAGCAAAATGACCAGATGGCGATCTTCAGCGGTTGCTGGTCGCAGGCTGTAGGCTTCGCGGATTTCCAGATAGTCTGGGCGAAAGCCCGCTTGCAGATGCGTCTGCTGGGCCGTTTGAATCAACGCGGCAAAGTTGTTCTCGCCAGCCTTCAGCGCTTCGGCAATTTGCTGCAGTGAGCGATAAAGCGCCGGGGCTGCGGCGCGTTGCTGGTCGCTGAGAAAACCATTACGCGATGACAGTGCCAGGCCGTCGGCAGCGCGGACAGTGGGTGCGCCGATGATTTCAACCGGCATGTTGAGGTCGCGAACCAACATGCGGATGACAGCGAGTTGCTGGTAATCCTTCTGGCCGAATACGGCGATATCCGGTTGCACCATGTTCAGCAACTTGCTGACAACGGTTGCTACGCCTTCGAAGTGGCCGGGACGGCTGGCGCCACACAGGCCTTCAGTGACGCCCGACACGCTGACCCGAGTCTGGCTGTCCATGCCATGCGGATACATGTCTTCGACGCCGGGATGAAACAGCAGATGACAACCCGCATCAACCAGCTTTTGCTGGTCATCACGAAGCGTGCGCGGGTATTTATCGAGATCTTCTGATGGGCCAAATTGCAGCGGGTTGACGAAAATGCTCGCCACCACAAAGTCTGCATTCTGCGCGGCACGCTCGACCAGTGCGATGTGGCCTGCATGCAGGTTGCCCATGGTTGGCACAAAGCCAATTGTTTTACCTTGCGCGCGCGCCTGGGCGATGGCTGCGCGTAGTTCGTTGACGGTTTTAACCGTGTTCATGCAGAGAATCCGTGTTCGGCTGCTGGGAAGCTTTGATCTTTGACGGCGGCCACATAGGCGCTCATCGCGGCCTGAATGCTGCTCTGACCTTCCATGAAGTTCTTCACAAACTTCGGTGAGCGGCCACTGAGCGACATGCCGAGCATGTCGTGCATGACCAGTACCTGACCGTCTGTTGCGGCGCCTGCGCCAATGCCGATAACCGGAATTTTCACCGCCTGGGTAATTTCTTCAGCCAGCTCGCTTGGCACGCACTCAAGCAGCAACATGGCCGCACCGGCCTGCTCAAGGGCGATGGCGTCCGCGCGCATCTGGCGCGCCTGTGCTTCATGGCGGCCTTGAACCTTGTAGCCGCCGAGCACATTCACCGCCTGGGGTGTAAGGCCCAGGTGCGCGCATACCGGCACGCCGCGCTCGGCCAAACGGGCAATGGGCTCTGCAAGCCATGCCGAACCTTCAAGTTTGACCATGTGCGCGCCAGCCTGCATTACCGCCGCGCTGTTAACCAGCGCCTGCTCGGTGGTGGCATACGCCATGAATGGCAGGTCGGCCAGGATCAGTGCGCCCTGATTGCCGCGTTTGACGCAGGCGACGTGATAGGCCATATCGCTGACACTGACAGGCAGGGTGCTGTCATGTCCCTGCAGGACCATGCCCAGTGAGTCACCCACCAGCAGAATTTCAACGCCTGCCTGGCATGCGACGTGCGCAAAGGTGGCGTCATAGGCGGTCAGCATGGCGATCTTCTCGCCACTCTGCTTGAGATTTTGCAGAGTTGTCAGGGTTATATCAGGCATGAAAATGGTCCTCACTCAGGCATTCAGTAGGCTGTTGAACAGCTCCATATTGGCCTGCATTGGCCTCGGTTCTCACCGGTGCTTGGCAACGGGACGCCTATAGTCCAGATGGGCGGGCATGAAGTCAATTGCAGGTGTTACCGTCTTGTTACTAGCGGGTGCACCCAGGCGCATCTGGTTGGCGAATTATAGGTTTAATTGTGTCCGGTGTATCGGCTCAGAGCCCACGCCCATCGGGGCTGCAAGGCAACGGATTCAGTGCGTAGCTGGCGCCAGCCGCTCAAGACCTATGAAGGGGCAGGCCGCCAATAAATCATTGAGGCTGCGCCCGTCAGGTAACACCAGATCGGGGGCTATTTCGGCCAGCGGGTAGAGCACGAACGCGCGGGCATGCATGTGGTAATGCGGCACCGTCAGGCGCGGCAGATCAATGCGCTGGTTATCGAACAGCAGAATATCCAGATCGAGGGTGCGCGGGCCCCAGCGTTCGGCTTTGCGTTCGCGGCCCTGGTCAAGTTCGATGGCTTGCAGGGCATCAAGTACTTGCAAAGGTTGCAGGCTGGTTTCGATCTCGGCGACGGCGTTGACATAACGCGGCTGGTCTTGCGGGCCGAGTGGGTCGCTTGAGTAAAACGACGAGGTGTTTTGCAGGCGTGTCCCGGGCAGCGCGGCGATGGCATTCAGCGCGCCGCGTAATTGCACAAGGGGCTCGGCCAGATTACTGCCGAGGCCGATAAATACCCGGGCCATTATTCGTTGCCAGCGCCTTCGCCAGACGGGCTGCGCTTGCGCTTGTTGCCGCCACGCCGGCGTTTACGCGGCGCCGAGTCATCTTTAGACGAACTCAGGTCGCGAATCATATTGCGCCGCTCGCTGTCACTGGCTTCCTGATAAAGCGTCCACCAGTCGCCAAGGCCGTTGGTTTCTTCACCGGCGCTCTCGCGCAGCAGCAGGAAATCATAACCAGCGCGGAAGCGTGGGTTCTCAAGGAGCTGATCGGCGCGCTTGCCGCTGCGCCGGGGCAGGCGTTCCTGCATGTCCCAGATCTCGCGAATGGGCATGGTGAAACGCTTGGGAATGGCGATGCGCTGGCATTGCTCGTTGATCAGGTCATGCGCTGCTTCCTGCATGGCCGGAATCGCAGGCATGCCGCGTTCCTGAAGTTTCAGCACGCGAGCCGGTAGCGCAGGCCAGAGCAGTGCGGCAAACAGGAACGCCGGGGTGACCGGTTTGTTCTGTTGGATGCGCAGGTCGGTGTTGCTCAGCGCATTGTGAATCAAGTCGTCGGTGTAATCCGGGTTGTCACGCAGCGCCTTGGCGGTGGCCGGGAACAGCTGCTCAAGCAGGCCGTAATCAACCAGCAGGTCGTAGGTGAATACCGCGTAACCGGCGAGGAACAACTTGAGAACTTCTTCAAACAGGCGCGCTGAAGGAATTTCACCCAGCATCGGCGCCAACGTGTAGATCGGCGCCGCGGTGTGCTTCTCGATGTCGAAATCCAGCTTGGCAGCAAAACGCACCGCCCGCAGCATACGCACCGGGTCTTCCTGGTAGCGCTGGGTCGGGTCGCCAATCAGGCGGATCAGGTTGTTGCGAATATCGTGCGCGCCATTGGCGTAGTCGAGAATACGCTCGCTGACCGGGTCGTAATACAGCGCGTTAATCGTGAAGTCGCGACGCTGGGCATCGTCTTCCAGATTACCGTAGACATTGTCCCGCAGAATTCGGCCGCTCTCGTTGCGCGAAGACTGATTGCTGTTTTGCGGCTCATCACCCTGCGGGTGATTGGCGCGGAACGTCGCAACCTCAATGATTTCGCGGCCAAAGTGCACATGCACCAGACGAAAGCGTCGACCAATGATTCGCGCATTGCGGAACTCGGCTTTGACTTGTTCGGGTGTTGCACTGGTGGCGACATCGAAGTCTTTCGGGTCGATATCGAGCAACAGGTCGCGTACGCAGCCACCCACCAGATAAGCCTGATAACCGGCATTTTGCAGACGCTCGACAATGCTCACGGCATAGCGACTGATCTGCCCGCGCTTGATCGGGTGCTGGTGGCTCGTCAGCACCTCGGGGGTACTGTGCGAGTGCTTATTGCGACGCAACGGTGTGCGAAATGACTTGAACAGCTTTTTCAGCATGGGGTGCACTGTTTGACGAAATGGCCGGCCAGTTTCAATGATGACCGCAAGGATGGCGCGGATTCTAGCATTGAGTGGGGCAATCGTGTAGGACGGAAAGAAATCAGGCGGGGATTTACCGAGCGGAAACTACAAGGGGAGCCTAAGCTCCCCTTCAAGTAGTTACATTCTTTATTGTTATTATTGCGGGCTTGTTGTTTTTGTAAATTTACCCGTTCCATCAGGTCTGCGACCTGTGGAAAACCTCTCAATGAGAGGATTAATAGCAAACGGATTTGTTTGGACGCTGACATTGCAATGATCATCCAGTGATCCAACCAGTTCGGGCGCTGCTTATAAGCAGTTTTATTGTTCTCAGTCCGGTTGTGGGGTCAATCCCAAGAGCATGTCCTCTCCAAAAGAATCAGTTAGCTGCGCCTCCGGCTTGTTGTTTTTGTTGTTATGGAGTCGATACGTCTTATTTTTATTATTTTTTTTGCTGCTTGTTATTGTTGTTGTGCCCTAAAGAAAGCAGATGCCGTGCCAACTTTTAAAAGTGCTTTAAAATCAATTGCTTAGTGATTTATGCATTTTCTTCGGGCATGAAAAAGCCGGGGTTACGTTACCGTAAGTCCCGGCTTCTGTTACCTGCTCTGGCGTGGGGTAACAACCTCACGCCGCTGGGCGCACACGCGCTACTCCGCGGTTGTGCCCGATTTGCGGCGTGGAATACCCAGGCGCTGGCGGCGTTCCCACAGGCATTTACGGCTGATGCCCAATTTGCGTGCAAGCTCGGTCTCAGTCATGTGTTCCTGGTGCTCGAGAACGAAGTGCTGGAAGTAGTCTTCCAGTGACAGGTCCTCGGTCGGTTCCATGCTGGTGCTGCTTGTCGGGTTATGCGCTTCGCTGTAAGGGTCGTCGTCATCAAGGTCGTCGAGTTCGACATCGATGCCCAGCAGCTCGGCTGAAATGGCGGCGCTTTCGCACAGGATCACTGCCCGCTCAATCGCGTTCTCCAGCTCCCGCACGTTGCCGGGCCACGGATACTGGCGAATGGCTTGTTCGGCGTCGTGGGCAAAGTGCAGGTCGTCGCGGTTGATGCGCTTCGACTGGCGGCTTAAGAACGCCAGGGCGATTTCCATTACGTCACTGCCACGCTCGCGCAACGGCGGCAGTTTCAAGGCGATGACGTGCAGGCGGTAGAACAGGTCTTCGCGGAACTGGCCGGTTTTCGCCAGCGTTTTCAGGTCGCGGTGGGTGGCTGCAATCAGGCGTACATCGACCTTCTGCGATTGCACCGAGCCAACGCGGCGAATTTCACCTTCCTGCAATACCCGCAGCAAGCGGGCTTGCGCTTCAAGCGGGAGTTCGCCGATCTCGTCGAGGAACAGGGTGCCGCCATCGGCGGCCTCAACCAAGCCAGCACGACCGGCGCTGGCTCCGGTGAAGGCGCCTTTCTCGTGGCCGAACAGTTCCGACTCGATGAGAGATTCCGGAATGGCTGCGCAGTTGACTGATATCAGCGGCGCCTTGGCTCGGCGCGACAGATTGTGCAGGGCGCGGGCGACCAGTTCTTTACCGGTGCCGGATTCGCCCTGAATCAGCACGTTGGAATCGGTGGGCGCCACCTTGCGGATTTTGCTGTACATCTCAAGCATCGACGAACACGAGCCAATAATGCCGATGTCACCATTGAGGTTGTCGGCGGCTTTGTCATCGGCGCGTGCGCCTTCCGCTGAACTGCGTTCGGGTTGTGCTGCGCTGGTTGCCCGATGGTCACGCAGAATGCGCGCAACGGCCTGGAGCATTTCATCGTGATCAAAAGGTTTGGCGATGTAATCGACCGCGCCCATTTTCATTGAGTCGACGGCAGAGCGCAGGCTGGCGTAGCTGGTCATGATCAGTACAGGCTTGCCTTCACTGAGCTTGATCAGTTCGGTGCCGGGCGCGCCGGGCAGACGCAAGTCGCTGACGATGAGGTCAAAGCCTGGAATGCTGAAGCGTTCTTGCGCTTCTTGCACCGATCCGGCTTCGCTGACTTCATACTGGTTACGTTCAAGCAGGCGTCGCAGGGCAGAGCGGATAATAGTTTCGTCTTCGACGATCAAAATATGTGGCATCAATTCAGTCTCTCGACGTTCTAGAGCTTATGCAATTACCGCATGGTCGTGCCTTGTGCTGCTGAAGACGCACCGCGATTGCCCGAATGGCCAGGCAATGGCTGTTGGTGTGTTTAAGTTCAGCAGGCTTGACGCTGGCATGAGGCATTTTGCTTCGAGGCTCGTGTCGCTGGTTCAAGTCGCTATTGACGTCGCTTCGACATGCCGTGGCAGTGTCACCCTGATTCGGGTGCCTCGCTGAGTGGCGGTGTCCACCGGGCTGTCGATTGTTATTTGTCCATAATGCTCTTCCACGATGGAATAGACCAGAGCAAGGCCGAGTCCGGTGCCTTTTCCTGGGTCCTTTGTGGTGAAAAAAGGCTCGAAAAGTCGGTCGATTATAGCCTTGGGAATGCCACTGCCTTCATCTTCGACAATCAGATCAACGGTGTGCTCGCCCGCTTCGGTCTTGACCCGGATTGATGATCCGCCGGGCGATGCATCGCGTGCGTTAGATAGCAGATTGATCAGCACCTGAGCCAGACGTTGCGGGTCGCCATCTGCCCAATGATCCGGGTCGCAGAGATTGAAGAAGCGGACCTCGATGCTTTCGCGGTTGAGCGAAAGCAGGCCGATTGCATCCTGTGCAACCTGAGCAAGGCACACCGGCTCGTCGGCCTGCTGATGGCTGCCGGAGTGGGCGAAACTCATCAGCGAGTGAACGATGCGCGTTACCCGCTTGGTCTGCTCGAGAATCTGCTGACTGATCTCGGTCAGCTCGCCGTCATCTTCGCGTTCTTCACGTAAATTTTGCGCCAGACAGGCGATGCCGGTGATCGGGTTGCCAATCTCATGGGCCACGCCAGCCGCCAGCCGGCCAATGCTGGCAAGGCGCTCGGAGTGAATCAGCTTGTCTTCGAGGTGCTGGGTTTCGGTGAGGTCTTCAACCAGTAACACCAGGCCGCTGTTACCCGGCGCCAGAGGCTCGTCAATCGCTGCTTTGTGCAGGTTCAGCCAGCGACTCTGGCCGTCGGTGGTCAGGCGTTGTTTGTGTAAGTGCTGATCCGGCATCTCGATAAAGCTGTCGAGCAGGCTGCGCCACGGCTCGCCCAGCGTGGTCAGGCGTGAGCCAACTACACGTTGAGCTGGGATCTCGGTGAGTTCCTCCATGGCTTTGTTCCACATGAGGATTTCCTGATCCTTGGCCAGTGAGCAAACGCCCATTGGCAGCTCCTGCAAGGTTTGCCGGTGATAACGGCGCAGGGCGTCAAGCTCGGCCGCAAGCCCGGTCAGGCGCGAGTGATAATCTTCAAGGCGGCTTTCAATGAAGTGAATGTCTTCGGTGACATAGCCTTCGCTCTCAGACTTGTACGCCAGAAACGTCTCGACAATATCCTGCGCTACGCTTGGGCCCATCAGGCCGGAAAGGTTGGCTTCAATGCGGTCGCGCAGGCGACGCAGGGCGTAAGGGCGACCTTCGTCAAATGGCAGGTGCAAGTCGCGCAGCGCTTGTTCAACCTCGCGCTGTGCGGTTTTTGCGCCCAGTGGCTTGGCCAGTTGTGCGGCGAACTCCTGTGGCGACAGGGCGACCAGCTCGCGACGTTGCGGGCGCCGGACGTTATCGACAGCACAGGCTTCTGCGGCGCTTTTCTCCTCTTCACTGGCATCGGTGAACACCGACACCAGAGTGAATACCAGAACGTTGGCCGCCAGCGACGCAATGGCTGCAAGGTGCCAGCTGTCGTCATCGAGAATGTAGATGATGTTCAGAACCGGGACGAATACACCGTCGTAGTTGCCCAGCAACGGCAGCAGCATGCCCAGCGACCAGACCACGATGCCGGCGAGTAAGCCGGCAATGAAGCCGCGTCGGTTGGCCGTTGGCCAATACAGCACAGAGAGCACGCCCGGCAGAAATTGCAGCGTGGCAACAAAGGCAACAATGCCCAGGCTTGCCAGATCCTGCTCGGACTTGAGCAAGGCATAGAAGCCATAAGCCGCGAGAATGATGGCGCAGATCAGGGCGCGGCGTGTCCACTTCAACCAACGGTAGATATTGCCCTCAGCCGGCGGCTGATACATCGGCAGGACCACGTGATTGAGCACCATGCCCGAGAGCGCCAGTGTGGTCACAATAATCAGGCCGCTTGATGCGGACAGGCCGCCGACGAAGGCGATCATCGCCAGTGCTTCGCTGTTAACCGCCAGGCCCAAACCGAGGGTGAAGTATTCCGGGCTGATGTTTACCCCCGTTTTCAGGCCCGCCCAGAGAATCAGCGGTATCGGCAGGCTCATCAGCAGCAGAAACAGCGGTACGCCCCAACTTGCGCTGATCATTGCGCGTGGGTTGAGGTTTTCGGTGAAGGTCATGTGGTACATGTGCGGCATGACAATCGCCGAGGCAAAGAACACCAGCAACAGGGTTCGCCATGGGCCTTCCTGCAGCGGCGTGTGCAGGCTGTTCAGCGCGACCTGATTCTGCACCAGCCAGTGTTCAAGATCGCCCGGGCCATTGAATACGCTGTACAGCGCGTAGAGACCGATTGCACCCAAGGCAACCAGCTTCACCACCGACTCGAACGCAATGGCGAATACCAGACCTTCGTGTTTCTCGCGGGTGGCAATGTGGCGGGCACCAAACAGGATGCTAAACAGTATCATCAAGGCGCAATATCCCACCGCTACCCTGGCTTGCATGGCCTCACGGGTGAGAATGCCGATCGAGTCGGCCACTGCCTGAATCTGTAATGCCAGCAGCGGCAGTACCCCGATCAGCATGAACAGGGTTGTGAGCGCGCCGGCCCAGGTACTGCGAAAACGGAAGGCAAACAGGTCCGCCAGTGACGACAATTGATAGGTGCGGGTTATCTTCAATATCGGGTAGAGCAGCACGGGCGCCAGCAAGAATGCGCCGGAGACGCCGAGGTAACTGGCCAGAAAGCCGTAGCCGTATTGATAGGCCAAGCCGACGGTGCCGTAGAACGCCCACGCGCTGGCATACACGCCGAGCGAGAGGATGTAGGTCATCGGGTGGCGAATGATCCAGCGCGGGATTACGCCGCGTTCGCTGACCCACGCGACACCGAACAGGGTCAGGAGATAGGCGGCGCTGATCAGAACCAGCTGGCTAATGCTAAAGCTCATCGGCATCACGCTGACTCTGCAGAATAAAGGTCACAACAATCAGGATCAGCCACAGCAAGTAAGGCCGGTACCAGGCGCCATTGGGGTCGATCCACCAGTCCATGATGGCGGGGGAAAACAGGTAGATTCCCACCACCAGAATCAGAACCAAGCGATAAATATACATGCGGCGTCTCTTATTTCGGTCTGCTGATGTTACCGGATGCACGCCACAGTAGGTAAGTTGCTGGCGTAAAGCAGTTGAGGCCGGTTACAACATGCGAGCGCAGGGCCAGGGAGTTTGGCTTGCGCTGATTGCTATACAGGGGCCGCTTTTGTGCGTGCCCCGAAGTTCCTTCCGGTTTGTGCGCTGTTTTGGTGCCTTTCGCGTTGCTGCCCGCATGCCATCTCGCGCTGCGACGCGGCTGGCATAACTCTTGCGCTGTCCGGTTATCGTCAAGGCTCGCGGGAGGCATGCTGTGTCGATTCATATTGCGCTGCACCACGTTACTCATTACCGCTACGACCGTGCGGTGAATCTTGGGCCGCAGATTATTCGCCTGCGCCCGGCGGCTCACAGCCGTACCCGTGTGCTGTCATATTCATTGAACGTAGAGCCGGGTGAGCATTTCATCAACTGGCAGCAAGATCCACAGGGCAATTATCTCGCCCGTGTGGTGTTTCCCGAGAAGACCACCGAGTTGAAGGTGGAGGTTGATCTGGTCGCCGAGATGGCGGTGTTCAACCCATTCGACTTTTTCCTTGAGCCTTACGCCGAGAAAATCCCGTTCGATTACACTGACAGCGAGCAGCGCGAGCTTGCACCGTATCGGGTCAAACTGCCGGCCACCGAGCGCTTTGCCAAGTACTTGCAAGCGATAGAGCTGACGCCCACCCCCAGCATCGATTTTCTGGTGGCGATCAATCAGCGGGTGGCGGCGGATATTGCCTACCTGATCCGCATGGAGCCGGGCGTGCAGAGCCCGGATGAGACGCTGAGCAACGGCTCGGGCTCGTGTCGCGACTCCGCTTGGCTGCTGGTGCAGCTGCTGCGCCACCTCGGGTTAGCTGCACGGTTTGTTTCGGGGTATCTGATCCAGCTCAGCGCAGACGTCAAAGCGCTTGATGGGCCTTCCGGCACCGAAGTTGATTTCACCGATTTGCACGCCTGGTGCGAGGTTTATCTGCCAGGCGCCGGTTGGGTTGGGCTGGATGCAACCAGCGGTTTGTTTGCCGGTGAGGGGCATATCCCATTGGCCTGCAGCCCGGAACCATCCTCCGCTGCGCCGATTACCGGCGGCGTGGATGAATGCGACAGTGAGCTTGTGCATGAAATGCATGTCGAGCGTATCTGGGAGGCGCCACGCGTTACCAAGCCTTATTCCGAGCAACAATGGAACGCGATCAATGCAGTGGGCAAACAGGTGGATGCAGACCTGTTAAGTGCGGATGTACGCCTGACCATGGGCGGCGAGCCGACCTTTGTGGCGCTGGATTATCCGGATGACGATGAGTGGAACGTCGCCGCATTGGGGCCGAATAAGCGCCGCCTGGCCAGCGATCTGTTCACGCTGTTACGTGAGCATTACGCGCCGCAGTCTTTGGTGCATTTTGGTCAGGGCAAATGGTATCCCGGTGAGCAATTGCCGCGCTGGTCACTCAACTGTTACTGGCGTCGTGACCATCAGCCGATCTGGCACAACCCGGCGCTCTATGCCGATGAGCAAACCGATTACGGCGCAGACGCGGCGCAAGCTGCCGCGTTCGTTGCGTCACTGGCCGAGCGTTTGGGCATTACCGGCGAGCACGCCTTTGCAGCCTATGAAGACTGGCTGTATTACCTGTGGAAAGAAGGCTCGTTGCCCGACAACGTCACCCCGCAGGACCCGAAGCTGTCAGATCCGCTGGCTCGCGAGCGGCTGCGCAAAGTATTCGAGCAGGGCCTCGATAAGGTCGTCGGCTACGTCTTGCCGTTGGCGCGGCTGGACAGTGGCGTGGGTTGGCAGACCGGCAGTTGGTTCCTGCGCGGCGAGCATTGCCGGCTGGTGCCGGGGGATTCGCCTTTGGGCTATCGCTTGCCGCTTGAGTCGCAGCCTTGGGTGCGTAAACAGGATTATCCGTACATAAACCCTGAAGACCCGTCGCAAAAGTTTGCGCCTTTGCCAAACGCCTCCACCTTACGCGCGCAGTTGCGTGGCGTCTGGCAGGGCAATCAGAACTCTACCAGCGAGCGCCCGGTGCGCGGCAAGTCGGCAAGTAACATCGTGCGCACCGCGCTGTGCGTTGAGCCGCGTGATGGCCGCTTGTATGTGTTCATGCCGCCGCTGAGCAAGCTGGAAGATTACCTGCAACTGGTCAGCGCCATTGAAGCGACGGCCGAAGCGCTGGATTGTCCGGTATTGCTGGAAGGCTACGAGCCGCCACACGATCCGCGCTTGCAGTTTTTCCGCATAACGCCTGATCCGGGCGTTATCGAAGTCAATATTCATCCGGCGTCGAGCTGGGATGAATTGGTCGAACGCACCGAGTTTCTTTATGAGGCGGCGCGTCAGTGCCGGCTGAGCAGCGAGAAATTTATGATCGACGGCCGCCACACTGGCACGGGTGGCGGTAACCATATTGTTCTCGGCGGTGCGACACCGGCCGACTCGCCCTTTCTGCGGCGTCCGGATGTTCTGCGCAGCCTGATCAGCTATTGGCACAATCATCCGTCGCTGTCGTACCTGTTCTCGGGCCTGTTTATTGGCCCGACTTCGCAGGCGCCGCGGGTAGACGAGGCGCGAAACGATGCCTTGTACGAGTTGGAAATAGCCTTCGCGCAAATGCCCGAGCCCGGGCGTGATTGCCCGCCGTGGCTGGTCGATCGTTTGCTGCGCAACTTGCTGGTGGATGTGGCCGGTAATACCCATCGCGCTGAGTTTTGCATCGACAAACTGTACTCGCCGGACTCGGCGACTGGGCGCTTGGGGCTGGTTGAGCTGCGCGGATTCGAGATGCCGCCGCATGCACAAATGAGCCTGGCCCAACAGCTGTTGATCCGCGCATTGCTGGCGCGCTTCTGGAAAGAACCCTATACCCCGGCCAAGCTGGTGCGCTGGGGCACCGAACTGCATGACCGATTCCTGCTGGCGCATTATGTCGAGCAGGACTTTGCCGATGTCCTGCAAGAGCTGAGCTGTTTTGGCTATCGCATGCGCCCGGAATGGTTCGCGGCGCATCTGGAGTTTCGTTTCCCGCGCGCGGGTGACTTCAACGTTAAGGGCATCGAACTGGAACTGCGGCAGGCGCTTGAACCCTGGCATGTGTTGGGTGAGGAGGGCGCTGCCGGTGGCGCGGTGCGCTATGTCGACTCATCGCTGGAGCGCATGCAGGTCAAGGTCTCGGGCATGCTGCCGGATCGCTTTGTGCTGACCTGCAACGGCCGCGCTGTGCCGATGCGGCCAACCGGCAAAGTTGGCGAGTTTGTCGGCGGTGTGCGTTACCGCGCATGGCAGCCGTCGAACTGCTTGCAACCAACCATTGGCGTTCACGCGCCGTTGGTGTTTGACTTGATCGATACGTGGATGAATCGCTCGCTGGGCGGTTGCCAGTACCATGTGGCGCATCCCGGAGGGCGCAATTATGAGACCTTGCCAATCAACGCTTATGAGGCCGAGAGCCGCAGGCTGGCGCGTTTCTTCCGTATCGGCCATAGTCCCGGCAAGCGGTTTGTACAACCTGAAGTGCCTAATAATGAATTGCCAATGACCCTCGACCTGCGCCGAAGTTGAACATTTAACTTAGTGTTAGTGAGCGCTGATTGACTTGCTGCCGAGACCTTGATGGCTGACCTGCTAGCTGATTACCCGCGAAGTGCGGGCACATACCACGAACTGCTGGATAGCAAAGGGCGGGTGCGCGAGCATTGGCAGCGGCTGTATCAGCAGTTGCAGCGCAGCACGCCCGCGCAGATTCAGCAGCGCCAGGCGTTGGTCAGCCGGCAGATTCAGGAAAACGGTGTTACTTACAACGTTTACGCCGACCCCGAAGGCGCTGATCGCCCTTGGGAACTGGACCTGCTGCCCAATCTGATTCCTGCCAATGAGTGGCAGCAGATCGCCGCCGGTGTCGCCCAGCGCGCCACCTTGCTGAATCAGGTATTGGCCGATATCTATGGCCCGCAAGAGCTGATAGCCGAAGGCTTGTTGCCGGCCGAATTGATCTTCGGTCACAACAATTACTTATGGGCCTGTCAGGGCATCAAGCCACCGGGCGGCACCTTTCTGCACTTCTACGCGGTCGATTTAGCGCGCGCTCCCGATGGTCGCTGGTGGGTTACCGCAGACCGTACACAAGCGCCATCTGGCGCGGGTTATGCGCTGGAGAACCGGCAAATCATCTCTAAGGCGTGGCCTGATCTTTACCGCGATTTGCATGTGCAGTATCTCGCCAGCTTCTTTCGTAACCTGCAGGACACGCTGGCTCGCGAGGCGCCTGCGCAGGACGAGACGCCATTGGTGGTGTTACTGACGCCTGGGCGGTTTAACGAAAGCTACTTTGAGCATGTGTATCTGGCCCGCCAACTGGGTTATCCACTAGTTGAGGGCAGTGACCTCACGGTGCGCGAAGCGACGGTTTACCTGAAAACCCTGGCTGGCCTGCGTCGGGTACACGCTGTGTTGCGGCGACTTGATGATGATTTTTGCGACCCGCTGGAGCTGCGTACAGATTCCGAGCTGGGTGTGCCCGGTTTGCTTGAAGCGGTGCGTCAGGGCCGGGTGTTGGTGGCTAATGCGCTGGGCAGTGGCGTACTGGAGTCGCCCGGGCTGCCCGGATTCTTGCCAGCCATCAGCGAGAAATTGCTGGGTGAGCCGCTGTTGTTACCGTCCATTGCCAGCTGGTGGTGCGGTGAGCCGCCGGTTCTCGATGAAGCACTGGAGAAGATGCCATCGCTGGTGCTGCGCTCGTGTTTCCCCTCGCAAAAATTTACCCCGGTATTGCCCGGCGAACTGGATGCAGCCAAGCGCGCTGAATTGATGGCGCGCCTCAAAGCCCGACCTTACGTGTATGTCGCCCACGAACTGGCGCAGCTCTCGCAGGCTCCGGTGTGGGAAGAGGAAACGGCCAACCTGCAGGCACGCCCGATCGGCATGCGCGTATTTGCGGTCGCCAGCGCCGATGGCTATCGCATAATGCCCGGTGGTTTGACGCGGGTGGCTGCCGATGCTGATGCCGAAGTGGTGTCGATGCAACGTGGCGGCACCAGTAAAGACACCTGGGTGCTGGGTGCTCGCGTCGCCGGTAACGAACCCTGGCAGGGCGTGCGCCCGGTCGGCACGGCTGATCTGGTGCGCAGTGACCCGTTCCTGCCATCGCGTGTGGTCGAGAATTTGTACTGGTTTGGCCGATACAGCGCGCGCTGTGAGGACTCCGCGCGACTGCTGCGCATCATGCTTGGGCGTTATGTCGATGATGACGCTCCGCAGGCGCTGGACGCTGCGCTGTGCTTGGGTGAACGACTGGGGCTGCTGCCGGCAGAAGATGATGACCTCAGCAGCCTTGAGCAGCGCTTGTTTGAGGCGTTGCTGGGCGCAGATTGGCCGGCGAGCCTGCAGGCTAATCTGCAACGCCTGATCTGGACCGCAGGCAGCGTGCGCGGCAAGTTATCGCAAGCCAACTGGCAGGCGCTGCTTGAGCTGCAACGTGAAGCGCAGGAGCTGCAAAAGCCCAACGGTGATGTCGGTGAATCACTGGATTTCCTTGAAGGTCTGCTGATGTCACTGGCGGCCTTGTCCGGTTTCGCCCTGGACGACATGACCCGCGATGACGGCTGGCGATTCTTGATTATCGGTCGCGCTATTGAACGGCTGCAGTTCATGGCGGAGAGCATCAGCGGCTTTTTACGTCACGCTGCCGCGCAGGATCAGTCGGCGCTGGAGTGGCTGTTGGAATTGGGCAACAGCAGCATTACTTATCGCACCCGCTATCTGGCATTCGCCCAGTTGATCCCGGTGCTGGATCTGCTGTTGCTTGATGAGCAAAACCCGCATGCGGTGATCTTCCAGCTGCGCAATCTGTTGCGCTCGCTGGACTATCTGGGTGAGCGTTTTGATTACAGCGACGACGGCGCTCTGGTTGCGCTTGAGCGGCAATTGAGCAGCTTCAAGCTGAGCTCGCTGGAAAACGTATTGTTCGGTGCCAGCAGCATTGAGGCCGTGCTGGATGGGCTCGCCGGGTTGCTTGATGACATCGCGCTGGCGGCCGGGCAGGCATCTGATAATCTGGGGTTACGTTTCTTTGTGCATGTCGATGCCAGCAAGCGGACCCTGTCAACATGACGCGCTCAGCCCAGTACGAAATCCTCCACGATACTCATTACCGCTATTCGGCACCCGTTTCGCTGGCCCAGCAGTTGGCACACCTGTGGCCGCGTGAATGTGCCTGGCAAATTTGTCATGGCCAGGCGTTGCAGGTCAGTCCGTCGCCGTGTCAGCGCATCGAGCGCCAAGATGTGTTTGGTAATCCGTTAACCCGCATGGTGTTCGAGCGGCCGCACGACAGCCTGAGTGTTCTGGCGCGCTTGCACATCGAGGTTCTGCCGCGTCCGGTTGTCCATCAACAGGCCTCGCCACCTTGGGAGCAGGCACGCGCTGCGCTGGGGTACTCGGGGCAACCGTTTGCCGGTGAGGCACTGAATGCGCTGCGCTATCGTTTCGAGTCACCCTATGTGCATCTCAAACAGCGGTTTGCAGATTACGCCGCGGACTGCTTCCCGCCAGACAGGCCGCTGCTGCTGGGTGTCCAGGCGTTGATGGAGAAGATTTTCAGCGAGTTCACCTTCGACGCCGTGGCTACTCAAGTGGCGACTCCCTTGATCGAAGTGCTCGAGGCGCGGCGCGGTGTTTGTCAGGACTTTGCTCACCTGATGCTCGCCTGCTTACGCTCCATCGGCTTGGCGGCGCGTTATGTCAGCGGTTATCTGTTGACTCAGCCACCGCCCGGCCAAGCCCGTTTGATTGGCGCCGATGCGTCGCATGCATGGGTTTCAGTTTTTTGCCCGAAGCACGGCTGGGTCGATTTCGATCCGACCAATAATGTCTGCCCTGGGCTTGAACACATCACCCTGGCGTGGGGGCGTGACTTTGCCGATGTGTCACCGCTGCACGGCGTGATACTGGGCGGTGGTAATCACGACCCTGAGGTTCAGGTGACGGTGATGCCCATTTCCGCCGCCAGCGAATCCCTCGCCGCGCTATAACGGCCTGCAACGACAGCTCTGCCTGCAATCGCTGGCGTTTTGCTGCGGCTGAGACTTATTTCAGGCGCAATTTCGACGGTATTCAATCTGCGTGCTAACTTTTTGAAGGGACTTTTAAGTCCAGACCTAAAGGTTAGTTATCGTTTGTTTTAGGCTGCGCAGAGCGCGGGCTTGCGGTAGACAGCGAGAACAGGACGGCAATGCTATTCCAGCATTATTCCTCGCATTTCGGAGCAGGCTATGGATGACACAACGATAGTCAATATCGGTACGGAAAAACTCAACGCGCTCTACAACCTGGTCACCCAATACGGCGCTGCGTTTGCGATCAAGATCCTTTCGGCAATTGCGTTCTGGGTCGTCGGTCGCTGGCTCATCGGTGTGGCGATCAGCATGGTGCAAAAAGCCCTTGGCCAGCAGAAGGTTGACCCAACCGTTCTGCGCTATGTGGGTAACTTCATCTCGGTCACCCTCAACATCATTCTGGTCATCGGTATTCTTGGCTACTTCGGTGTGCAGACCACCAGCCTGGCTGCATTGATCGCCGCAGTAGGCTTGGCGATTGGTATGGCCTGGTCGGGTTTGCTGGCCAACCTGGCGGCGGGTGGTTTCATCATCGTGCTGCGGCCATTCAAAGTGGGTGACTTCATCTCGGCAGGCGGCGTAACCGGCACTGTGACCGAGATCGGCCTGTTCGTTACCGGGATCAATACCCCGGATAACGTGTTGACCCTGATCGGCAACAACAAGATTTTCTCCGACAATATCCAAAACTACTCACATAACGCTTATCGCCGCGTCGAGTTGAAAGCACAGCTGTCTGGCGCCGCGGACTACAAAGCGGCAGTGGCGCTGCTCAAAGAGCGCATCAGTGCCATCGACAATGTGTTGGCGAACCCGGCGGTGGATGTCGAGATTCTCGAGTTCAATCTGGTTGGCCCGGTGCTGGCTGTGCGTCCTTACTGCCATACCGACCATTACTGGCAGGTGTATTTCGACACCAATGCGGTGATCAAGGACGCGTTGGGCGAGGGCGGTTTCCCTGCACCGATGCCGTCGCAAACCATCATCATGCAGCAGCCCGCCAGCTAAAGCGGTGGGACACAAAAACGCCGGAGCATGCTCCGGCGTTTTTGTGTCTGAGGCAGCGATAAAGCCCCGATGCGGCAAGCGCAATTAAGCGCGGTATTTAGCCCCACTAACCGCTAAACCGCTCAGGCGCTGACGGCGTGCTTGATCCGGCCGAACAGTTTCACCGCCGCAAGCACAATGGCGCCGGCAATCACACCTATAACCCCGTGTATGAGGCTCGGCGCTATCGAGCCGAGAAATGCCACGCCGCTAGAGGCTGAAATAACCTCGCCAGCATGTTCAACAAAGTGATGGGCAACCGGTACGCCGTGGGTCAGAATGCCGCCACCCACCAGAAACATGGCGATGGTGCCGACAATCGATAAGCCCTTCATCAGGTACGGAGCTGTTTTCAGAATGCCGTTACCAAAGCCGCGCACAAGGCCCATCCCCGCGCCTTCACCTTCGCGCTGAGACAAATACAGGCCCGCGTCATCGAGCTTGACGATGGCTGCTACCAGCCCGTAAACCCCGGCAGTAATCACCACCGCAATGCCGCAGAGTACGGCGAACTGCTCAATCAGAGTGGCTTCTGCAACAGTGCCTAAGGTGATGGCGATAATTTCAGCCGAGAGGATAAAGTCGGTACGTACAGCGCCCTTTACCTTGTCCTTCTCAAAAGTCTTCATGTCTTGTGCAGGATTGGCCAACGCCTCAAGGCGGGCCTGGCGTTTGGCCTGATCCGCATCTTTCTTGTGGCCAAAGGTGTGCACCAACTTCTCGAAACCTTCGAAACACAGAAAGGCCCCGCCGACCATCAACAACGGAGTAATGGCCCAGGGGATAAATGCGCTTATCAGCATTGCCCCAGGCACCAGAATCATCTTGTTTTTCAGTGAGCCCTTGGCCACGGCCCAGACCACCGGCAGCTCACGGTCGGCGCGCACGCCGGTCACCTGTTGTGCGTTGAGCGCCAGATCATCGCCCAGAACACCGGCGGTTTTCTTTGCGGCAACCTTGGTCATCAACGACACGTCATCAAGCAGTGTGGCGATGTCATCAATCAGAGCAAGTAGGCTGCTGGCCATGTGCGGGGTTCCTTATCCACAAGCGGGTGAGATGCGCAGTTTATACCTTTGAGCCTGCCAAGCCAGTTAATCGGGCTCGCGGTCGTGCCAGCGGGCCTGTTCGATTGGCTGCCATTGGCTAAATGCATCGAGTAAGGCATCGGGAGAATCGCAGAGCTGAAGCATGGCGCGATGTTTGGCCCGGACAAATCCTTCATCCACCAGATGATCAAGGAAGTTACCCAGCTTGGAGTAAAAGCTATTCACATCGAGCAAGCCCAGTGGCTTGGCGTGATAGCCCAACTGGCCCCAGGTCCAGACTTCAAACAGTTCTTCCAGAGTTCCCAGACCGCCCGGCAGTGCAATAAAGCCGTCGCTGAGCTCTGCCATCCGCGCCTTGCGCGCGTGCATGCCGTCGACTACTTCAAGGCGGGTCAGGCCGTTGTGGCCAACCTCGGCGCGTTTGAGGCTCTGCGGAATAATACCGATCACTTCACCGCCCGCCACCATTGCGGCGTCTGCCACAACGCCCATTAAGCCAACCGCGCCGCCACCATAGATAAGACGGATACCGCGTTCAGCAAGGGTGCGCCCGAGATTTTCCGCCGCTTCCCGATAGAGCGGATTAGTGCCAGTGCTGGCGCCGCAAAACACACATATAGACTGCAAAGCCATGGGCTACTCCTGAAGTATACTGGCTTCAGGTTAGTCGTTTTGGCACGCCGAGACGAATGTTTGGATGCGAATACTGTGCTGTTGTTCGCGGCTCAGTCGCTTCCGCAGGCGCCGCAAGCGTAGGCAGCGAGGAGTTGGTGTAGCCAGTGGGTCGGTTGCATGATCGTTCTCCTGTTCAGTTGCAATAACCTTAAGGCATGCACATAGCGGCCGCCCTTAGATTGTTTGCATGGGCGTGATAGGGCGTTGCCCACAATTGCTGTGGAGTGGCCTGTGCATAACGTGGTGGTAGAACCCGCAGGCCCCGTATCTGCGTGGCTCTGGCGCAGTTGGTGATTATTTGATCAGTTCTCGGCGGGGCTGATCCAAGCACATATTCACAAGCGTCTGACGGGTTGAGTAACTTGTCCACGGATATTGTGAGTAGCGCTGTGGACAAGTTCGGTATGCATTGCTGTAAGCGTTGATATGAGTGGCTTACAGAGGGTTGTTTGAATTTTGACCAGTTGTCTTCAGGCCCGCACAGATTACCGGGTTCGCTCTGAAGTAAAGACTTTTTTCAGTTAATTCAGGCAGTTATTGCACTCAGCCAGAACGCAGTAGATTCACTTATCCCAGTTATCTGTGGAATGTGCTGTGGGTAACATCGGTATGCATTGCTGCAGGCCACAGCAGGCGTGGCTTACATAGATATGGTTGTTTTTTGATCAGTCCGGTGTTGAGTGCGGTTGATTGTTTTTTTCGCGCTTTCTCGTGGCGCCACGACGCCCCTGTTTACAGGATCAAACTACTTATCCAGAAAGTCTGTGGGTGAGCTGTGTATAACTTTTCCTTTCACAGCTGCAGGCACTGTGCTGCTTGGCTTACAGGCAGCTGAGTTCAATACAAGCGGCTGTTCTGCGGCAGTGGTAATACGTTACGACATCCTGTCTTTAAGAATTTTCCCGCTAAATCAGCGCGATACTGACGTGCAAAATCGATATCGAGAGAAATTATCCCGACTATCTGGGGATTTAGCTGTGGGTAACATCGGTATGTATTGCTGTGGGCCTCTAAAAATAAGGCTTACAGAAGTTTGATCAAAAAACGAACAGCTCATGCGCGTGGTAGTGAGCCACAGGATCAACCCACATCGCTCGGCCTTGCTCGAAATTAAACTGCCTTAATTCAGTGGCTTACGAGGCACTGCAGAATAGTTATCCCTGCAATCTGGGGATTGAACTGTGGGTAACTTCGGTATGCATTGCTGTAAGCCAATAACCAGGCGGCTTACAGAGTTATGTTCAAAATATGATCAGTCGTAATCGGTCCGTAAGAAGCTTGCGCAAGGATCAGCAAGTCAAGAATTTTTGCCGCTTTTTCAAGAGGTTACGGGCAGGCGGAGGTTCAGGCTTGCGCAGTTATCCCGACTATCTGTGGAGGGAGTTGTGGGTAACATCGGTATGTATCGCTGAAAGCCTTGAACCACGGGGTCTGAGCGGGATTGATTGAAATTTGATCAAATAATCACGCTGCATCCACAAGCGGGCTCTTTCTCTGTGGATCGAAAGCTTTTTACAACCAATCAAGCACTTACAGTCGCGCTGTCAGTTATCCCGTTTATCTGTGGAGCGAGCTGTGGGTAACATCGGTATGTATTGCTGAAGCCCAATAACTACGTGGCTTTGCGCGATGTGGTTGTTTTTTGATCAGTTGTTTTCCAGGGATAAAAAGTTCTGGGCGGGTGTCATAAGTCAAGGTTTATCAAGCACTTGAACGCAATCGGAGAAATTGCCGGCAAGTAGTTATCCCGCTTATCTGTGGAGTGAGTTGTGGGTAACTCTGGTATGTATTGATACAGCCTTAGTGCGGTGGGCTTTTCAAAGGTCTGATTAAAAAATGATCAGCTCTTCTGATGCGAGCGAAAACTTTTGCCAACACTCACAAGTCAAGCGAAAAGCCCGCTATTTCAGTGGCTTGCGCGTGGCTGGCGAACGACTTATCCATTTTTACTGTGGACGTAGCTGTGTATAACCTCAGGATGCTTGTCCACAAGCCATAGGGCATATGGCCTGGCGGGGGCTGGTTGTTTTTTGCTCAGCTCCCGCCAGTTTTATCGGCTAATCACCAAAGAGTGTGGCGCGGGCATTTTTTTCCATCTGCTCGCAGGTCATGAAGCCCTTGCCATCAACCCTGTCGGAGGAGTTGAAGCTGACATAGTAGGGCTGCTTGTGGTTGTCTTCACTGAGCACATAGTTGTTGCAAGTACCCGGCTCGACGCTGCGATAGATTGTGCTGGAAGGTGGCCCTGCAATTTGCATCACCTCTTTGCTGGTCATGTCGTGATCAACTTTATCCACCAGCGGCTGCGCGCTGTAAGTGACATAGTCGATCGGGTTTTCGACCTTGCTTCCGGCGCAACCGACTAGCGTGCTGAGAGAAACTACGGCGACGAGGACTTTTATGTTCATGAGGGCTCCGTGCAATGAACGCGTATCGTTGATATGCATGTGACCGCCAAAGTGGGCAGAAGTTGAAACTGCAGGTATTGTGTCGCGCTCTATTCTCACCTTCAGCCGCTTTGCAGCTTCATGCAGTGTAGGCAGGGTTCGCGGAGCGGTTCTGAAAATGCTAGCGGTGCTTGCGATTTTGCCGATATTCGGCCTGATAGTTCTGGGGTACGTGCTGGGTCGCCGGCAGTGGCTGAGTCAGGAATCATCGGCGGGGCTGGCGAGCATTACCTTCAAGCTGTTCATGCCGACCTTGCTGTTTATCGGGATCGCCAAAGCGCCGCTGGCGCAAGGTCTGTCGCCACTGTTATTGCTGGCCTATTACGTGCCGGCGTTAATCGTATTCTGCAGCGTCAACCTGATTGCTCAGCGCATTACCGGCCACGCCACAGCCTCCGGATTGGCGGCTACTTTTTCCAATAACGTGCTGGTGGGCATCCCGTTGGTGACCACATTGCTGGGCCATGACGGGCTGGTTTATGTGTTTGCGATTCTGGTTTTCCACAGCCTTACGTTGTTTACCCTGCAAAGCATTTACTCAGCGTTTGGCAGCGTCGAGCAGGTGAACTTCAAGGCACTGCTGAAGAACCTGGCGAATCCAATGATTATCGGCCTGCTGCTGGGGGCGATGCTTAACCTGTCCGGGCTCACGGTGCCCGCACCTCTGTGGCAGATGGTCGAGTGGCTGGCGCAAGCGGCATTGCCGTGCGCGTTGATCGTCTTGGGCGTGAGTTTGTCCGGATACAGATTGCGTC
This sequence comes from Pseudomonas sp. MS19, assembly GCF_013277615.1. NCBI lineage: Bacteria > Pseudomonadati > Pseudomonadota > Gammaproteobacteria > Pseudomonadales > Pseudomonadaceae > Pseudomonas > Pseudomonas sp. MS19. Next base: position 252,321 of record NZ_VBTO01000007.1, read on the forward strand.
CGACCACCGCTGTGGTGATGCTGAGCGGCGTCAAATTGTTGGTGTTTCCGCTCCTGGTCTACACTTCGACGGCTCTGGTTCCGGGGCTCAGCCATGATGCGCGCAGCGTGCTGGTGTTGATGGCTGCGTGTCCGAGCGGGGTGAATATTCTGGCCTTTGCGAAAACCCAGTTGGATACCCGCAATGTCAGTTCGACCATCTCGCTGTCGACTGTGCTGGCAGCACTTACGCTGCCGCTTTGGGTGTTGCTGGTGGCGCACTGAGCCCGGCGCAATGCCTGGCAGTTCGGTTGCAAATAGCAGCAGCGGATGGCTGCAAATTTATCCGTAAGGCGTTTCAGCTCAGTGTCGCCTCACGCTTGCGGGCTGTTTTGTTGCAGCACAACCGGCTGGCTGTCTTTGAGTTCGCCCAGTAGCGGTTGTGGCTTCAGAACCGGACGCGCATAAACGTCGGCTGCGAACAGCAAAAACAGCAGGCTGAAGAACAGAGTGGCTTTCATTTCAGGTCTCCTTACGATCAATTCGTCACAATGTTGATGCAGGATATAGCGCGGCTGAAAAATAGGAATTTGTCTGCCTTGATAGTCATCATTGGTCGCTCTGATACACCTTATCGAGCGCTCTGGCGCACGACTTCTGGCGGATGCGCTAAGGTCATCAAATACTGCTGATAAGGGTCAGCAGGCCTGACACACGGATGAACCTAAATGCCCGAGAAGCAATCACTGCGATATCCGCTGATTTTGGTGCCGGGCTTGCTCGGTTTCATAAGCCTGCTGGGCTATCACTACTGGTACGGCATTGTGCGTTTGCTCGCTCGCCACGGTGCCAAGGCTATACCGGTGTTGGTGTCGCCGGTGCATTCGACCGAGGAACGCGGCGAGCAACTGCTGGCGCGAATCGACGCGGTGTTGGCCAGTACCGGTGCTGCCAAGGTGCATTTGCTCGGGCATAGCCAAGGTGCGCTCACTGCCCGCTATGCCGCAGCCAAACGTCCGGATCTGGTGGCGTCAGTAACCTCAGTGGCGGGGCCTAATCATGGCTCTGAACTGGGTGATTTCCTGCAGCGTAATGCGCGGCCAGGCTCATGGCGTGAACGAGTCGTGAGTGCTCTGCTGCAAGCATTCGTCTGGCTTACTACGGTACTTGAGGTCGGTTACCGTGGGCCCAGGTTGCCCTTTGACACCGCAGCCGCGCAGCATTCGCTAACCACAGAAGGGGTGGCGCTGTTCAATCAGCGTTATCCACAGGGCTTGCCGCATACTTGGGGCGGTGAAGGCGATGAGGTGGTAAACGGGGTTTATTACTACTCATGGTCCGGCACATTGCAGCCCGGTATTACCAACCGTGGCGGCAATTTGTTCGATGGCCCGAATGTGGCGTGCCGGTTGTTTGCCCGAACCTTCACCCGCGAAGTTGGCCAGTGCGATGGCATGGTCGGGCGTTACAGTTCGCATCTGGGCAAGGTGATTGGCGACAACTACCCGCTGGATCATTTTGACATCGTTAACCAGAGTTTCGGCTTGGTTGGCAAAGGCGCTGATCCGCTGCGTCTGTTTGCTGAACATGTAGAGCGACTGGCAGCGGCAGAGGCTTAGACCAAAGTCTTAACAGTCGCGGCAGAAGCCAAGCCCCGCTTTTTCGAGCCGGGCGGCAAACGCCATGCAGCGCTGTAGCGCGGGCGCTGAAGCAGGCGGTTGCTGGCGCCTGAAATCCCTCAAGTGATACTCGCCTGGCGCAGGTGCATGCGTGTGGACTGTGGGCGCGTGTTTGGCTTGGGTTGGCTTTGCCTGATCTTGAGCTAGGCTCAGCGGATAAGTAAAAAAACACATTGCAGGGAATCGCATGAACAAGGCCATTCGCGGTTTTGTCAGGACGGTAGACCGGATTAATCGTCTGATCGGACGATTTGCCATGTACCTGATTTTCGTCATGCTCGGGGTTTTGCTGTACTCCTCAATCAGTAAGACCTTTTTTGATCCGGCCGCCTGGACGCTGGAAACTGCGCAATTTTTGATGGTCGCCTACTTCCTGCTGGGCGGGCCCTATTCGATGCAGCTCGGCGACCATGTACGCATGGACCTGCTCTACAGCCGCTGGAGCCCGAAAACGCGGGCTACCGTTGATGCCGTCACCATCCTGATGCTGATTTTCTACCTGGCGATGCTGCTCTACGGTGCGATTTCCTCGACTCATTACGCGCTGCAATACAGCGAGACCAGCTATTCCGCGTGGTCGCCGCCGATGGCGCCAATCAAAATAGTCATGACCATCGGCGTTGCACTGATGTTGCTGCAAGCCATCGCCACGTTCTTCAAGGACGTCGCTGCTGCACGCGGGGAGACGTTGTAATGGGCTACGAATTTATCGCCCTGCTGATGTTTTCCTCGATGATGGTGCTGCTGCTGACAGGCAAGCGCGTTTTTGGCGCCATTGGCTTCGTCGCGGTGGTGGCCGCGCTGGCGTTGTGGGGGGATGGCGGCTCCGAGGTGGCGTTCAGCGCCGCCATGAAATTGATGAAGTGGTATCCGCTGCTGACCCTGCCGCTCTTTGTGTACATGGGCTACATGCTGTCGGAGTCGGGTCTTGCCGAAGATCTCTACCGTATGTTTCACGTGTGGATGGGGCCGCTGCCCGGCGGGCTGGCGGTTGGCACGATTGGCCTGATGGTGGCGATCTCGGCAATGAACGGCCTGAGTGTGGCCGGCATGGCGATTGGCGCCAGTATCGCTTTGCCCGAACTGCTGCGGCGCGGCTACGACAAGATCATGGTCACCGGGGTTATTCAGGCCGGCAGTTCCTTGGGTATCCTGATTCCGCCCAGCGTGGTGCTGGTGCTGTACGGGATGATCGCGCGGCAACCGGTCGGTCAGTTGTGGCTTGCCGGGGTGTTTCCCGGCCTGCTCATGGCCGGGTTGTTCATCCTCTATATCGCCATTCGTTGCCGTTTGCAGCCGGAACTGGGACCGGCGCTGAGCCGTGAGGAGCGCGCGCAAATCACTTGGGCGGAGCGCTTCAGCCTGCTCAAGGCCGGGGTTGTGCCGCTGTTTATCTTCTTCAGCATGACCGGCCTGTTTCTGATGGGTATCACCAGCCTGGTCGAAAGCTCGGCGGTCGGTGCCACGGCTGCGACCCTGGCGGCGTTGTTCAAGGGGCGGATAAATCGGCATGTCATGGAAGAGACCCTGCGAAAGACGCTGGGCATCAGTTGCATGTTCATGTGGATCATTCTGGCGGCGCTGTGCTTCGGCGCGGTATTCGACGGCCTGGGCGCGGTGAAGGCGATTGAAGCGTTCTTCGTCGATCGTCTGGAAATGAGTCCGTGGCAGGTGCTTATCCTGATGCAAGTGTCGTTCATCATCATGGGCATGTTCCTTGATGACACCGCCATGCTGGTGATCGTCGCACCGCTTTACGTGCCGTTGGTGGGCGCGCTGGGTTTTGATCTGGTGTGGTACGGCGTGCTCTACACCATCACCTGTCAAATCGCCTACATGACGCCGCCGTTTGGCTACAACCTGTTTCTGATGCGGGCGATGGCCCCGCCCGAAATCACCTTGCGCGACATCTACGTCTCGGTCACACCCTTTGTTTTGATCATGGTGCTGGCGTTGGTGTTGGTGATGGTCTTTCCGCAACTGGCGCTTTGGTTGCCGCAGTGGCATTACGCCAGATAGACGGATCAATGAATCCGGCGCGCCTTAAGTAGTGGTGTGCCATCGAACCGGGGCTGTGCAGTAGTCAGGCCCGGATAAGTGCCGCCAGCCATGGGCTGAAGCGGCCTGATGTGCCTTGACACTACGGAGAGCACCGCATGACTACTAGACGCAGTTTTCTTAAAAATGCCGCCGTCACCACTGGCGCGGTGGGCGCGACCGCTTTGGGTTCTGCACACATCTATGCCGCCGAGGCGAAGAAAATCACCTGGCGGCTGCAGACCTATGCCGGCCCTGCATTGGCCGAGCATGTGATTAAGCCTTCGATTGACGCCTTCAACAAAGCCGCCGATGGCCAGATGGAAATCCAGTTGTACTTCGCCGACCAGTTGGTGCCAACCGGCGAGCTGTTTCGCGCGATGCAACGCGGCACCATCGACGCGGTGCAGAGTGATGACGACTCGATTGCCGCGCCTGTGGATATCGCCGTGTTTGGCGGCTACTTCCCCTTCGCCACGCGTTACAGCCTCGATGTGCCGGTACTGTTCGAAAAGTACGGGCTCAATGAAATCTGGGCTGAAGCCTACGGCGAAGTCGAAGGTGTTACCTGGCTCGGGGCAGGCGCCTGGGACCCGTGCAACTTTGCCACAGTCGAGCCGGTAAACAGCCTGGCTGACCTCAAGGGCAAGCGCATTTTCACCTTTCCAACCGCCGGCAAGTTCCTCTCGCGTTTCGGCGTGGTGCCGGTGACGCTGCCTTGGGAAGACGTTGAAGTGGCGATCCAGACCGGCGAGTTGGACGGCATTGCATGGTCGGGTATTACCGAGGATTACACCGTCGGCTGGGCCAACGTCACCAAGTATTTCCTGACCAACAACATCTCCGGCGCGTGGTGCGGCTCCTACTTTGCCAACTCGGACAAATGGGACGAGGTGCCCGAGCACCTGAAAACCCTGTTCAAACTGTGCATGGACAGCTCCAACTACTATCGCCAGCACTGGTATTGGGGGGGAGAGGCGGCACTGAGGGTTGAGGGCAGCAAATTGCAGCTGACATCCATTCCGGCTGCCGAGTGGAAAACCGTGGAGGATGAGGCGCAAGTGTTCTGGGATGAAATCGCCAAGACCAGCCCACGCTGCGCCAAGGTTGTGGATATCTTCAAAAAGTACAACGCTTTGATGGCCAAGGCGGGCTCGCCTTACCGTTAATCCGTCTTGCCACGACGGCCGATTTCCTGCGCTGCTTTCAGGAAGAAACAGCGCAGGTGTTTTTAAGGAAAGCCTCAACAAAAATAACAGAGGTCGCCATGCTTAATCCGCGGGATGTAAAGACCCTTGAAGATGCCAAACGGATCATCGAAGAACGGGGTCTGAGTCATGTGAAAGTTGGGTTGTTTGATAACGACGGGGTCATGCGCGGCAAGTACATGAGCCGCTCCAAATTCTTCTCCTCATTGCACAGCGGTTTCGCTTTCTGCGATGTGGTGCTGGGCTGGGATGTTAAAGACCAGCTCTACGACAACGCCCAATACACCGGTTGGCACACCGGTTATCCCGATGCGCCGGTGCGCATTATTCCGTCCAGTTGCCGTGAGCTGCCGTTCGAAAACGGCATGCTGCTGTTTCTCGCCGAATTCGACCAGCAAGCGGAGGCGGTTTGCCCGCGCGGCACATTGCGCCGGGTTATCGAGCGCTGTCAGGCCATGGGTTTTGAGCCCTTTGCTGCGCTTGAGTACGAGTTCTTCATGTTCGATGAAACGCCGGAGTCGGCGCGTGAAAAAGGCTTTCGTAATCTCAAACCGTTCACCCCGGACTGGTTCGGCTATTCGATGATCCGCAACTCGGTACATGCCGAGTTGTATCACCAGATTCTCGAAATGGCCGAGCTGATGGATTTTCCAATCGAGGGCCTGCACACCGAAACCGGCCCCGGTGTGCTTGAGGCGGCAATCGCGGTGGATCGCGCCGAAGCGGCGGCGGACAAAGCCGCGCTGTTTAAAACCTTCATGAAAGTGCTGGCCCAGCGCAAAGGGTTGATGGCGACGTTCATGGCCAAATGGTCGGGCAAATACCCGGGCCAGAGCGGGCATATCCATGTATCGCTGCGCGATAGCAGCAGCGACAAATCGGCCTTTTACGACGCCAACCAAGAACACGGCATGAGCGAGATTCAGCGTCATTTTCTGGCCGGTCAGCAACGGCTGATGCCGGAATTCCTGTGCATGGTTGCGCCCACGCTGAACAGCTATCGGCGGATGATTCCCGGCTTCTGGGCGCCAACTGATGCGACCTGGGGCGTGGAAAATCGCACAGCCGCATTGCGCGTGATTCCCGGCAGCGACAAATCCCAACGTCAGGAATACCGCCTTGGCGCGGCGGACGGCAATCCGTATCTGGCGTTGTCGGTGGCGCTCGCTTCCGGGCTCTACGGGATCATGCACAAGTGGCAACCCACCGACCCGGTAGTCGGCAATGCCTACGATCAGCAGCATCCTGCCGAATTGGCTCTGCCCAGAACCTTGTGGGATGCGGCTCAGCGACTGAAGGCCTCGACGGCGGCGCGTGAGTTGTTTGGCGATGCTTTCGTTGAGCACTTTGCCGCCAGCCGCGAATGGGAGGAGCGCGAGTATCGCCGCCATGTCAGCGACTGGGAGCTGGATCGCTACTTCGAGATTATCTAGCGAAGCCGCTGACCGCTGTTGCGGCCCTTAACCCGTGGCGCCGGGCAAGGTTGTGGCGCCGTATGCGGTATTTATCAGGAGTGATGTATGGCGAAGTTGCAGTGTATTTCCCCGATTGATGGCTCGGTGTACGTTGAACGCGAGCTTGCCAGCGCTGAGCAGATCAGCGCCGCGTTGGAGCGCGCCGAACAGGCGCAGCGCCAATGGAAGCAAACGCCCCTGGCAAAGCGCATTGCCATTGCCCGCAAGGCCGTTGAGTTTTTCAGTGCGCAAGAAGCCGAGCTGGCCAATGAGTTGTGTTGGATGATGGGGCGGCCGATCCGCTACGGCGCCGGTGAAGTGCGCGGGTTTGTCGAGCGTGCAAGCTATATGGCCGACATTGCCGAAAGCGCGCTGGCGGATATTCAACTGCCGGAAAAGCCCGGCTTCACCCGGTTTATCCGCCGCGAGCCGCTCGGTGTCGCGCTGGTAATCGCGCCCTGGAATTACCCGTATCTGACGGCGGTGAATGCCGTGCTGCCAGCGTTGCTTGCGGGTAACAGTGTGCTGCTTAAACATTCGGCGCAAACGCCATTATGTGCCGAGCGCATGGTGGCCGCATTCGATGCGGCGGGCTTGCCGGGCGGGGTTTTTCAGTACCTGCATTTGAGCCATGCTGATACCGAACAGTTGATCAAGGCGCCGGCGGTGCAGCATGTGGCCTTTACCGGATCGGTGCCGGGCGGGGCGATGGTCGAGCAGGCCGCTGCGGGCCGGTTTATCAGCATGGGGCTGGAGTTGGGCGGTAAAGACCCCGCCTATGTGCGCGCCGATGCAGACCTTGCGCATGCCGTTGAAACGACTATCGACGGTGCGTTCTTCAACTCGGGGCAGTCGTGCTGCGGCATTGAACGGATTTATGTGCACGCCTCGCTGTATGACGCCTTTGTCGAGCAGGCGGTGGCATTGGTTAAGCAATACCGTCTGGGGCGCTCGGATGACCCGGAGACAACACTCGGCCCGTTGGTGCGTGCTGAGGCGGCTGAGTTTGTTCGTGGGCAAATCAATGAGGCGGTAGCGGCGGGTGCCACGGCGCACATTGATCCGGCTGACTTTGCGCTCGACAAGTCGGGCACCGCGTATTTGGCGCCGCAGGTTTTAACCGGGGTCGATCACAGCATGCGCGTGATGAGCGAGGAATCATTTGGGCCGGTGGTGGGTATCCAGAAAGTGGCGGACGATGCCGAAGCGCTGCGGTTGATGAACGACAGCGAGTTCGGCCTTACTGCCGCAATTTTCAGTCAGGATGAAGATGCTGCATTGGCGCTGGCTGATCAAATCGAGGCGGGCACCGTATTTCTCAATCGCTGTGATTATCTCGATCCGGCATTGGCCTGGACGGGCGTGAAAAACTCCGGGCATGGCTGCACGTTGTCGAGTGTCGGTTTCGAGCACCTGACCCGACCTAAATCATTTCACTTCAAGACCCGGTTGTGAGGGCGCCATGAATACTGACCAATACCGTATGAATTGGAATTACCCGACGTCGATTCGCGTGGGAGTCGGACGTATCGCCGAGCTGGCTGATGCCTGCAAAGGGCTGGGCATGAGCGCGCCGTTGCTGGTCACCGATCCCGGCTTGGCGGCGTTGCCCATGATCGATCAGGCGCTGGCCCAATGCCGCGATGCAGGGCTCAAGGCCGATGTGTTCTGCGCAATCAAAGGCAACCCGACAGGCGAAAACGTGGAGGCAGGCGTTCGCGCGTTCAAGGCCGGCGGGCACGATGGCGTGATTGCCTTCGGTGGCGGCTCGGCGCTGGATGCCGGCAAGGCGATTGCACTGATGGTCGGGCAGAACCGGCCGTTGTGGGACTTCGAGGACATCGGTGATAACTGCAACCGGGTCAATGTGGCGGGTATGGCGCCAGTAGTTGCCGTGCCGACCACTGCCGGTACAGGCTCGGAAGTCGGCCGCGCCTCGGTGATCACCGACGACAGTGCGCACATCAAACGCATTATCTTTCATGCGCGCATGTTGCCGGCGTTGGTCATCCTCGACCCGGAGCTGACCGTTGGCCTGCCGCCCAAAATTACCGCTGCTACCGGCATGGATGCGTTGTCGCACAGCCTGGAGGCGTTCTGCTCACCGCTGTTTCACCCGATGGCTGAAGGCATTGCCCTCGAAGGGATGCGGCTGGTGCAGGAATACCTGCCGCGCGCGGTGGCGCAAGGCAATGATGTCGAGGCGCGCTTGCAGATGCTCGTGGCCTCGAGCATGGGTGCCACCGCATTCCAACGCGGCCTCGGCGCAATGCATGCACTGGCGCATCCGTTGGGAGCCCTGTACGACGCTCATCATGGCCTGTTGAATGCGGTGTTGATGCCGTATGTGTTGCATGCCAATCGCAGCCGCATCGAAAGCCAGATGGCCAAAATGGGTCGCTACCTGAGCCTGCCGAGCCCGACCTACACCGGCGTGTTGGATTGGGTGCTGCAAATGCGCGAGCAATTGGGCATCGCCCATACATTGGCCGAGATCGGCATTGATGATGTGCGAATGGAGCAGGTCGGAAAAATGGCCGAGGTCGATCCCTCCGCCGGCACCAACCCGATCACCTTCAACAGCGAGCAGTACCGGCAAATATTCGAAAACGCCCTGACCGGAAAGCTGTAAACACAGAGCCAAACACAGGCTGGGATGTTTGGTTGGGTGTATTCGCAGCGGTGCGCCTCGTAACGATGCGGTACGTATTGGGTGCCGGAGGATGGAACCCCCAACGGGGTTTCCGTCATTGCGATATCACGACTGACGCGGTCAGGCTTTGGATCTCACGCAACCCACAGAACAAAAACTTAACCGTGTTATCCCGCCAGGCCGCCATGACGGAAGCCGCTTCGCGGATTCCATCCTCCGCCGGTGGGGTGTTTGGTTTGGCGTATTCGCACCGGCGCGGTATTCGATGCATTGCGCCTCGTATTCATACGATTTCTGTTGGGTGCATGCCGGAGGATGGAACCCCCAACGGGGTTTCCGTCATTGCGATATCACGACTGGCGCGGTGTGGCTTTGAATCTCACGCAACCCGCAAAACAACAACCTAACCGCGTAATACCTTCTGGCCGCCATGACGGAAGCCGCTGCGCGGATTCCATCCTCCGCCGGTGAGGTGTTTGGTTGGGTGTATTCGCGACGGCGCGGTAATCGGTTGCGGCAAGCCTCGTAACGATGCGGTACGTATTGGGTACATGCCGGAGGATGGAACCCCCAACGGGGTTTCCGTCATTGCGATGTTGCGACTGGCGCGGTCAAGCTTTGGATCTCACGCAACCCGTAAAACAACGCCCAACCGAGTTATACCGTTATGCCGCCATGACGGAAGCCGCTGCGCGGATTCCATCCTCCGTCGGTGGGGTGTTTGGTTGGAGGGATTCGCAGCGGCGCGGTCATCGGTATGGCGTGGCCCGTGACCGGCGGATTTGTGAGTTTGCCTTATTCGGCTTCCAGCTCTGCTTTGAGCGACTCATACGCGGGGGCTGCGTATATGCCGATCTCTACCGCCAATTCCAGTACTCGGGGAAGGTCGGTGGTGTAAACCAGCACTGCTTGCAATGCGTAGTCCAGCGGCTCGCTGAAATTTACCAGCACATAACCCTTGGTTTCAGGGCTGAGGCTGCTCAGCTGCACTTGTATGCGGTTCAGTGCTTTCAGCGGTTCGACTTTAACCAGTTGCTTGGGCTTGAGGACGAAGCTGACCTCGGCGCCAAAGGATTCGACAACTTGCTCGAAAAGGGCGTCGTAGCTGTCGGCCATGAACAGTACCGTCTCTGGCAGGCTGCCGGCCACGACCCATTCGCCCAGCGGAATCGGGAATTCGTCATCAAAGTTGATATCAGGATTGGCGGCCAGAAACTTCTCGGGATCGGCATACGCCTGCGCTGCTTCATCGGCGATGCGCTGAACATCTTCAGCAAGCATGCAGCCCGAACTGATTTTGCTGATTAATTCTTCAAGCTGGGCTTTCATCGCATCTGATCCTGTAAGTGTTGAGTCTAAACGCCAAGGATATAGGCAAATCTGCGCGCACCCTAATTCACAAGACAACCTGCGCCTGAATTAACGGGCCGATCAGTTATTTCATGGAGCACTTTCAGGTTGTTAGAGGTGAAGAGAGCTGCGCCACCCGCCGTTATTTTGCGGGGCGCACTGCACTGATTAAACCAGCGATGCCTCGTCCAGCGTGGCGGTGCGCGGGATTTTGTCTGCATCCCAGTGCGCCGTCGCCCAGCTCAGCAATTCTTTGGGCGGTGCATTATTCAGTTCGCGCGGAATCCCCTGGCCAAGCGTGCGCAAGGCTTTGGCCAAAAAAGCGCTGGCTTGTTCAGCCTGCAGGGGAGGTGAGCGGTAGGACTTGCCGAGCTTATTGCCGTCGGGTTGGACGATAAGCGGCACATGCAGATAGCGCGGCTGGCTGAAACCGAGCAGCTCCTGCAAATACAGTTGGCGCGGGGTCGAGTCGAGCAGGTCGGCGCCGCGTACGATATCGGTGATGCCTTGCCAGGCATCGTCCAGCACCACGGCCAATTGATAGGCGTATAGCGCGTCGCGGCGCTGAATGACGAAATCGCCAACCTCATTGCCCAGATGCTGGCTGAATTCGCCCTGGACCCGGTCGGTAAATGCGTATGTCAGTTGCGGTACACGCAAGCGAATGGCCGCATCAATGCGTGTGTGGCCGGCATTGCGACAAAAGCCGGGATAGATGCCGTTATAGCCTTCAAGCTGCTTGCGTGAGCACGTGCAGGCGTAGGCCAGGCCCTGGCTGAACAGTTGCTCTACGCAGGCGGCGTAATGCGCGTGCCGGTCACTCTGGCGAACCAGTTGGCCGTCCCATTCAAAACCGTAGCTTTCGAGGGTGTGCAGGATTGCATCCTGGGCGCCAGGTACTTCTCGCGGAGGGTCTATGTCTTCCATGCGCAGCAGCCAGCGGCCGCCTACCGAGCGGGCGTCGAGATACGAGGCCAGCGCTGCGACCAGCGAGCCAAAGTGCAAGTTGCCACTTGGGGTCGGGGCGAAGCGGCCCACGTAAGCGCCAGTATTCACGTGCAATACCGCTCAGGCAGAAATAAAACGGGGTGCCTTGGCACCCCGTTTCGGCAGATCAGGAACCGATCTGTTTTTCTTTGATTTCTGCCAGAGTCTTGCAGTCAATGCAAAGCGTGGCAGTAGGACGCGCTTCCAGTCGGCGAATACCGATTTCTACGCCGCACGAGTCGCACCAGCCGTAGTCTTCGTCTTCGATCAACTGCAGGGTTTCGTCAATCTTCTTGATCAGCTTGCGCTCGCGGTCGCGGGCACGCAGTTCCAGGCTGAATTCTTCTTCCTGGCTTGCGCGGTCGGCCGGATCAGGGAAATTGGCTGCTTCGTCCTGCATGTGATGCACAGTCCGGTCAACTTCCTGCATCAACTCCAGCTTCCATTTGTTAAGGATGCTGGTGAAATGCGCACGCATCGGCTCACCCATGTACTCCTCGCCCTTACTTTCTTTGTAGGGTTCAAAGCCACGAATCAGTTGACCGCTCTTTTCTTTTGCTTTGGTGGGCATCGATGTCCGCCTCTCACTCTTACTAATCCACTGCGCAGGTGATTTCCATTGCCGATTTTGAGGTCGGCCCTGCGGCTGCAAGCGGGCGAACTTACCAGAACAACCCGTGGTGCGCTACTCCCAGTTGTCGAGGTTGTGCCGTTTCTTCGAACAGTTGGGTAGAATTCGCCCCTAAATTCAGATCAAGGCGAGTTCCATGGCCCAGCCCTACAGTGCCCGCAGCCGCGCAATAGAACCATTTCATGTTATGGCGTTGCTGGCGCGTGCCAATCAACTGCAAATTGATGGCCATGATGTAATTCATCTTGAAATCGGCGAACCGGACTTCACAACCGCATCTCCTATTATAGCGGCTGGGCAGGCGGCGCTGGCAGAGGGCCATACCCGCTACACCTCCGCGCGCGGGATTCCGGCACTGCGCGAAGCTATTTCGGGGTTCTATGCCCAGCGTTACCAGCTGAATATTGATCCTGAGCGAATCCTCATTACCCCGGGCGGCTCAGGCGCGTTGCTCCTGGCCACCAGTTTGTTGGTGGACCCGGGCAAGCACTGGTTGCTGGCAGATCCGGGCTACCCGTGTAACCGGCATTTCTTACGGCTGATCGAGGGTGCTGCGCAATTGGTGCCAGTTGGCCCGGATGTGCGCTATCAGCTCACGCCCGAGTTGGTTGAGCGTTATTGGGACAAAGACAGTGTCGGTGCATTGGTGGCGTCTCCGGCCAACCCGACTGGCACCTTGCTCAGCGCGGATGAATTGGCCGGCTTGTCTCAGGCGCTCAAGCGCCGTGGGGGCCACCTAGTGGTTGATGAGATTTATCACGGGCTGACCTACGGCGTAGACGCGCACAGCGTGCTTGAAATCGACGATGAAGCCTTTGTGCTGAACAGTTTCTCTAAATACTTCGGCATGACCGGCTGGCGTCTGGGTTGGCTGGTAGCGCCGCCAGCGGCAGTACCGGAATTGGAAAAGCTGGCGCAGAATCTTTATATCAGTGCGCCGAGCATGGCCCAGCAAGCGGCACTGGCCTGCTTTGAGCCGCAAACCCTGGAAATCCTTGAGCAACGCCGCGAAGAATTTGCCCGTCGCCGCGACTTCTTGCTGCCGGCCTTGCGTGAGCTGGGCTTCAAGATCGCCGTTGAGCCCGAAGGCGCATTCTATTTATATGCAGACATCTCGGCTTTCGGCGGGGACGCATTTGCATTCTGCAAACACTTCATTGAAACCGAGTATGTGGCCTTCACGCCAGGTAATGACTTCGGCCGTTTTCAGGCGCATCAACACGTGCGCTTCGCCTACACGCAGAGCCTTGAACGCCTGCAACAAGCTGTCGAGCGTATTGCGCGCGGCCTGAAGACCTGGAACCCGCATGCACTTTGAACCACCACTGGAATCAGCGCGCCTGATCAAGCGCTACAAGCGGTTTCTCGCCGATATCGAGACGGATAGCGGCGAGCTGATGACCATTCACTGCGCCAACACCGGCTCGATGCTCAACTGCATGAGCGAGGGTGGTCGCGTGTGGTTCAGTCGCTCCAACGACCCCAAGCGCAAATTGCCTGGCAGTTGGGAAATCGGCGAAACCCCGCACGGGCGGCTGGCCTGCATCAATACGGCGCGGGCCAATGCGCTGGTTGAAGAGGCGCTGAATGCCGGGGTTATCGGCGAGCTGGCCGGGTTCACTGCGCTCAAGCGTGAAGTGCCTTACGGTGAGGAGCGCAGCCGGATCGATTTTCGTCTGGAGTATCCGGACGGGGCGGCGTATGTCGAAGTTAAAAGCGTGACGCTCGGCTTTGCCGACACCGATGTGGCGGCGTTTCCGGATGCGCGCACCGAGCGCGGCGCCAAGCACCTGCGTGAACTCGCCACTCTGGCTCGTCAGGGCGTGCGGGCGGTTCAGTTGTACTGTGTGAATCTCTCCGGGATAACTGCTGTACGCCCCGCCGAGGAGATTGATCCGGGCTACGCCAGTGCCCTCAAAGAGGCGATGGCGGCTGGCGTTGAAGTGCTGGCGTATGGTGTGGAAATCAGCCCGCAGGGGATTCGCGTCAGTCATCGGCTGGATGTGCAGCTCTAGCACTGATCGGCATCAACGCCGGGCGGCATTTGGTTTATAGGTTGACCCAGATGCCATCCGCGCCTTCGCGGGATTCGAGCTTGTACAACGATTGTCCCGCGCAGGGGCCCGCGACGCATTCACCGCTATCAATCAGGAACAGTGCGCCGTGGGTGGCACACTGGATCAGGCTGGCGCTGGAATCGAGAAACTGGTCGGGTTGCCAGTCCAACGGCACGCTGCGATGCGGACAATAGTTGCGGTAGACGAACACTTGGCCGTCTTTACGCACGGCAAAAACCCGCTCTTCGTCCAACGTAAAGCCCCGACTCTGGCCTTCAGGCAGATAGCTCGGGGCGCATAAAAACTGCATGATTCACTCTCCGCTTAAGGCGGCGATTATCGCCAACAGCGGACAGATGCGAAAGGGGCACATCCGTGTGCGAATTGAATCTGTTGTGCAGCGGCTGCGCAGAAAGTTGCTCAGCAGCTGCAAAGGCTTACATCTCCCAGATCATGTTCACTGCTGCATAACGGCCAGGCTGTGAATAACGGTCCAGTGACGGGCTGTCGGCGGTCAGGCTGCGCACATCGCCCCACTGCCAATACTGCTTGTCGGTGAGGTTGTAGAGCCCGGCGTTAACCGAGAACTGCTCGCTGACCTGCCAGTAACCGTTGAGGTCGAGTGTGCCGTAACCTGCGGGTTCGAACTGGTTAGGGATTGCCGATTTGTCGACGCGCTCTTTGGCGGCCACCAGCGTCCACGCCAGCTCGCCACCGAATTCGCCGTTCGGCGCGTCGTAACCCAGGCCGATAACGCTTTTAAGTGGATCGACGCTGTTGATCGGCTGGCCGGTGTCTTCATCTCGACCGCGCGCATAGGCGATAGCGCCGCGCAGACGGGTGCCTTCAGGCATGCCATAGCTGCCCAGGAACAAGTCGCCTTTGGCTTCTGCGCCACGGATCGTCACTTTGTTGAGGTTCTGGTACTGGAATGTCAGCGGAATGCCGTTGCCGGTCGGATCGCTGCTCAGCGAGACCTGCTCGATGAAGTCATCGTACTCGTTGTAGAACAGGGCGAGGCCGAAGCTGCCTTGGTCAAACTTGCCGCGCAAGCCCAGCTCGTAGCTGTTGCTGGTTTCGGCTTCGAGGTCCGGGTTGGCAATGGTTTGATAACCAAAGGCTGAGTTTACAAACTCGCCGAAAACATCGACCGGATTCGGCGCGCGGAAGCCAGCCGCATACTGGCCGTAAACGCTGTAGGCGTCGTCGATCTGATAACTGACGGCAAGCTTGGGTGACAGCGCGTGGTCGTCGTAATTGTCCGGGTTGGTGTTCACCGGAACACTGTTGAGGTATTCCTGGGTCACGTCCGGTTTCATTTCGTAGTAGTCGTAGCGCAAGCCCGGCAGCAAGGTCCAGCGGCCAATTTCTATGCTGTCTTGAGCGAACAGTGCGTACTCGTTGGCGGTTGGGTCCGGGAAGTCGCTCAGCGGGAAGTTTTCACCGCCAAACGACGGCGGGGTTGGCAGGCCCGTGGCTGTGTAAACCTCTGAGCCACGGCGCAGGTCGCTGCTTTCAAGGTGCTTGATGTCGAAGCCGTAGATCACTTGATGCTGTGCATCGCCGGTGGCGAAGGCTTTGTCGAATTTGCTGTTGAGTGTCCATAGCTCTTCGCGGTACTTGGAGTCGCGGGTGCGCTCACGGAAGGTTCCGGCGCTGAAGCGGTCCTGGAATGTTTGCTGACGAATCAGGCTGTCCTGATAGCTCAACTGCCATTCAACGCCATCGGTGATCGCGCTGGATAAATCAAACTGGTGCTGCAAGCTGAAGCGTTCACGGTCGGTGCTGTCTACAGCGTCCGAAGTCCGGGTTGTGCCGGAGGTGGCGTAGTCGCTGAGGATTTTGGTGTCGGCCTCGGCGTTGAAGCGCTCATAGGTGAACTGCAGGCGATCAGTCTCGTTGTAACTCCAGCCGAGTTTGCCGAGGAAGTTTTCGTTGTTGAAATCCTGCGGATTGGCTTCACCCCGGCCACTGCCGATGCCGCTGGCGCCGCCGTAAGTATCGGTTGCCTGGCCATCGCGGCGACCCAGATGCAGCAAGCCGTCGAACTGGCCCTGGCGCCCGGCGAATGTGGCGCTGCGCTGCCAGCTGTCATCGCTGCCGTCGTAACCGGTCTTGAAGCGCAGATACGTGTCGTCGCCCTCTTCCAGATAATCCCCCGCATCTTTGGTCAGGAAGCTCACTGCGCCGCCGATTGCATCGCTGCCATACAGCGAGGAGGCCGGGCCGCGAATGATCTCGACCTGCTTGACCGTGTCGAGGTCGACGTAATCACGGCGCGCATTGAGGAACGGGCCAAAGGTGAATGCGTCCGCGGTGGGCACGCCGTCTACCTGGGTGAGGATGCGGTTGTCGCCGATGCCGCGGATGTTGAAACCGCTAAGACCAAACCGGCTGCCTGTTCCGCTCACCGTAACGCCTGGCTCATAACGCACCAGGTCACTGATGTTGTTGATGTTTTGCTGATCGATCTGGCGTTCGTCCTGCACCGAAACGGTACTCGGAACTTTATCCAGTGTGCGCTCGCTGCGGGTGGCCGTGACCGACACCGTGTCGAACTGAGTCACTGCAGGTTCCGCAGCGTGAGTCGCTGAGGCGCCGAGCAGCAAAAGTGGCAGCCAGGGACGCAGGGCAAAGGGTGGACGTTGCATAGGTAGCTCCTGATTAGCACGGGTGATTTTGTATTCACCTTGGATGGCAGGCGCAAAATGCTAATGGGATTGACATGCATATGCAAATGATTATCAAATGGATTTGAATTTAATAATTATGGCGTTGTCATGTTGCGTTGGCCGTTGTTTCTCCTGCTTTCACTGGCAGCCCATGTGGCTGCCAGTTGGCTTTTGCGTGAGCCGGTGCAACCGCTCACCGGCCAGCAAGGGGATGCGCCGCAAGTACTGCGGATCGCCGCGATTCAGTTGCAGGCCGCCGCCAAACAGGAGCCCGTCGCGCCGCCGCCCGCTCCCGCGCCAGAGCCGCCAGCGGCAGTTGCCACCGCCAAGCCTGAGCCTGTAGCCAAGCCAGCTGGCGAGCCTGCTAGCAAGCCAGCAGTCAAAATCCCGGTTGCGCCGGTGCCGGTGTCCAAGCCAGTAGTCGCTGCCCCCAAACCTGCTGTCGCCCAACCCAAACCCAAGCCAGTTGTAGCGCCTGAACCTGCGCCGCAAGTTGCTTCCGCCAGTTCGGCCCAGCCCTCTGCGCCGGAACAAGCCGCCGGTAAGGCAAAAGCATCGGCAACAGCCAAACCCGTTGCGGCGCCCGTGACCCAAAGCCCCGAGCCGGTAGAGGTGGTGAGCCATCAGCCGAGCTTTCTTCAGCCGCCGAAACCGCCGAGCTATCCCGCCACAGCGCGGCGCAGGAATCAGGAGGGCACGGTATTGGTTGAGGTGCGCCTTGATCGCAATGGTGCGCAGCGCGATGTGCAGGTGCTGCGCTCATCGGGGGTCAGCAGCCTTGATCAGGCGGCAGTGAAGGCGGTTTCAGGCTGGCGCTTCAAACCCGAAACAGTTGCAGGTCAGCCCGTGCCCAGCCGGGTGCAAATTCCCATCGCGTTTGCCCTTGCGGCGCGACGTTGAACAACAAGACAGGAGTGCTTATGCAAACGTTAACCAACACCGACGTGACTACAGCGAATTTGTATCAGGCCTGGCAGGCCTTGCGCCAAGCGCAACCGCGCCTGCGCGCCCGCGATGCAGCGGCTCATTTGCAGGTGAGTGAGGGCGAGTTGGTCGCCAGTCGTCTTGGCGTCGACGCCATCCGCCTGCGCCCCGAGTGGAAAACCTTGCTCCCGGCATTGGGTGAGCTGGGCTTTATCATGGCCCTGACTCGCAACGAGCATTGCGTACATGAACGTAAGGGCTTTTATCGTGATGTAACGGTGATGGCCAGTGGGCAGATGGGCTTGGTGGTGTCTGCCGATATCGACCTGCGCTTGTTCCTCGGCGGCTGGGGCAGCGTGTTTGCCATCGAAGAGCAAGCCGATAAGGGCGTGCAGCGCAGTATTCAGGTGTTTGATCGCCAGGGCATGGCGGTGCATAAAGTGTTCCTGACGCCCACCAGCAACGTTGAAGCGTGGGCACCGCTGGTGGCGCAGTTCCGCTGTGAGGAGCAGTCTGCCGATTTGCAATTGCAGGCGTTACCGGCCGCTCCAGAGCCGGTTGCCGATGAGCAGATTGATGTCGCTGCACTGCGCGATGGCTGGGCCAGCCTGCAAGACACTCACCATTTCTTCGCGCTGCTTAAAAACTACGGCGTTGCACGTACCCAAGCCCTGCGCCTGGCCGGACACCAATGGGCAGAGCCGTTGGCGACCAGCGCACTGCCGGAATTGTTTGAGCAGGCGGCAAGCGAGGCGGTGCCGATCATGGTGTTTGTCGGCAACCGGCACTGCATTCAAATTCACAGCGGGCCGGTGAACAACCTGCGCTGGATGGACACGTGGTTCAACGTGCTTGATGCCGATTTCAACCTGCACCTGAAAACTCTGTCGGTGCATGAACTATGGCGTGTGCGTAAGCCGAGCAGCGACGGCGTAATCACCAGCTGGGAAGCGTACGACGAAAACGGCGAGATCATCGTGCAGTTGTTTGGGGCGCGTAAGCCCGGCGTCCCTGAGTTAACTGCCTGGCGTGATATCGCCGAGCGCTGCCCGCGCCTGGAGGCCTGAGATGCTTGCCCTGCTGCAGAACATGGGGCCGCTGGCGTGGCCGTTGGCGCTGTGCTCCGTCATCGCCTTGATGTTGATCCTTGAGCGGTTGAGCGTGTTTCTGCGCTTGCCGCCCTTGAGCGTCTCTGCCGGCAAGGCAGCCGTAAGTGCGTGCCGCGACTGCGATAAACAGGCGTGCCACGGCGCCGTGCGCGGCTGGCGATATGGCCTGGCCTTGCTGCTGGAGCACAGTGCGGCACCCAGCCAGCAGCGTGAAGAGGTGCTCGGTTGCTGGCTGCTGGAGGAGCGTCGCAGGCTTAATCGCCAGTTACGCCTGCTGCAACTGATTGCGGTGCTTGCGCCGATGCTCGGGCTGTTGGGGACCGTGCTGGGCATGCTCGAAATGTTCGCCAATATTGCCGGACAAGATCGCCCCGTGACCCCCGCTTTGCTCGCCGATGGCTTATGGCAAGCCCTTTACACCACGGTGTGGGGCCTGTTGATTGCGATCCCGTCAATGGCCGCTGGCCAAGGCTTCGCGCTATGGGCGGAGCGGTATCTGGAAGCTGTGCAAAACCTGCTCAATCGCTGTCATCTGGCGATTGATGGCCTGAATCTGGACCTCACGCCAAGTGCATCCCGTGTGCAGTGGGCGCTGCCATGATTCGCCTGGCACAGTCATCACCCAGCGGCGTCAGTTTGCTGCCTGATCTGACGCCGCTGCTTGATGTCATCTTTATTGTCTTGGTGTTTTTCCTGCTCACCGCGCAAACGCCGCTGCTTGAGTTGCCCATGCAAATGGCGCAAAGCCAGGAGACGCTTGAGCCGGCTGTTGCGAGCGGTGAGCGGATGCGCCTCCAGCTCGATGAACAGGGTAACTGGCGGTTTAACACCACCGATTACGACAGTTTTGCGGCGCTACGCAGCCAGCTATTGAGCAACCTCGGCGAAGTCAAAGCAGCAGGGCTGGACATCGCCCTCGATCGCCGAGCGCCACTGACTACATTTCTCGACCTGATGGCCATGCTCCAGCAGCACGGCATTGAGGACAGTCGAATTCTATTGGAGCCTGTCAAAGATGCGCCTTAGTCTTTCTATATTGTTGAGCCTGATCATGCCGGCCGCCGCGTTCGGCGCTGAAACCTTGCCGCAACGCTGGCTCAGCGCCGGCGGCTCGTTAACCGAGTGGGTTGTGGTGTTGGGCGGTGAGAGCAAGCTGGTTGGCGTCGACACCACCAGTCAGCACCCTGCAACAGTGACCAAATTACCGAGCGTGGGTTATCAGCGTCAGCTGTCTGCTGAAGGTATCTTGTCGCTCAATGCCGACGTGCTGGTCGGCACGGAAGAGATGGGCCCGCCGCCGGTGCTTGAGCAACTGAGTGCGGCAGGGGTGCGCATCGAAACCTTGTCCGCCAAGTCGGATGTAACCGTACTTGAGCGTAATTTGCAGCGCCTTGGCAGTTTGCTGGGCGATGAAGCCAAGGCGCAGCAAGTGTTTGCGCACTACCAGCAACAGTTACATCGCCAGGCACAATGGGTGAGCGCCGCGCAAAGCAAGCAGGCGGCCCCACGGGTATTGTTGCTGCTGGGTAATGCTGGCGGTAATCCAATGGCGGCTGGTGTTGATACCGGTGCGAATTGGCTGATCGAGCAGGCGGGTGGTCACAACGTAGCGACTCACGCCAGCTATAAAGGTATATCCAATGAGGCCTTGCTGGCGCTCGACCCTGAGGTCTTGATCGTGGCAGACCGGCGCCTGCGCGGTGATGAGGCCAAGCAAGCGTTGCTGAAAAGTAACCCGGCGCTAGCGGCCACTCGCGCGGCAAAGGCCGGGCGTATTGTGGTGCTGGACCCGACGCTGTTAGTCGGTGGGCTGGGGCCGCGTTTGCCGGAAGGGCTGGCGGCCTTGTCTGCAGCCTTTTATCCTGCCAGCCAACCTTTGCTTGTTGAAGCCCACGCCAACTTATGAA
Organism: Pseudomonas sp. MS19; assembly: GCF_013277615.1. Lineage (NCBI taxonomy): Bacteria > Pseudomonadati > Pseudomonadota > Gammaproteobacteria > Pseudomonadales > Pseudomonadaceae > Pseudomonas > Pseudomonas sp. MS19. Next base: position 272,967 of record NZ_VBTO01000007.1, read on the forward strand.
TCCAGTCCTTCGACCGCGCTCACTGTTCATCGCACTGGGCGTATTGCTAGCACTCGCATTCTTCTTGTCCCTCGCACTGGGGCCAGTCAGCTTGCACCTGCTAGACAGCTTGCAAGCGCTGTTACGGCTGGTTGGCGTACCGGTAGGCGACGACACGCTAGAGCAGGCGCAATTGATTATTGGCCAGATTCGTATGCCGCGGACGCTGCTCGGATTATCGGTGGGCGCGGTATTGGCGTTGTGCGGCGTGGCCATGCAAGGGCTGTTTCGTAATCCGTTGGCCGACCCCGGTTTAATAGGAGTTTCCAGCGGCGCGGCACTCGGTGCGGCCATAGCGATAGTCGGCGGCAGCTTGTTCGGCGGTATTCCCGAAGCGTTCGCGCCGTATTTGCTTTCAGTGTTTGCCTTCGCCGGCGGGCTGGGCGTCACTGCGCTGGTTTACCGGCTCGGCAGACGTGACGGCCAAACCAGTGTGGCGACCATGCTTTTGGCGGGCATCGCGCTCACAGCATTGGCGGGTGCGGTGATTGGTTTGCTCACCTATCTGGCTGATGATGCGACCCTGCGTACGCTGACCTTCTGGAACTTGGGCAGCCTCAATGGCGCCAGTTACGCACGACTCTGGCCGTTGCTGTTGGTCACTTTTGCGGTGGCCTTATGGTTGCCACGTCGGGCTAAAGCGCTGAATGCGCTGTTACTGGGTGAGTCGGAAGCGCGGCATCTGGGGTTTCCGGTTGAGCGGGTCAAGCGTGAGCTGGTGTTCTGTACTGCTCTCGGCGTGGGCGCGGCGGTAGCTGCAGCGGGGATGATCGGCTTTATCGGCTTGGTGGTTCCGCACTTGGTGCGCTTGCTGGTCGGGCCGGATCATCGCGTGTTGCTGCCAGCCTCGGCGTTGGCGGGCGCCAGTTTGCTGCTGTTTGCCGACCTGATCGCACGCCTGCTGTTGGCCCCGGCTGAATTGCCGATTGGGATTGTCACCGCGCTGATTGGTGCTCCGTTCTTTATTTACCTGTTGTTGCGGGGGCGTGCCTGATGCTACGCGCAGACTCAATAAATGTGCAGCGCGGTGATACCCGCGTGCTTGAGCAGGTCAGCCTTGAGCTGGTGCCTGGCCAAGTGCTGGGCGTGCTTGGGCCAAATGGCGCGGGCAAAAGTACATTGCTCGCAGCGCTTTGCGGTGAGCTGGCGGTTTCAGCCGGTTCGGTGAAGCTCGACCAGCGCGAGTTAAGCGACTGGCAAGGTGTAGAGCGAGCGCAGCGTTTGGCCGTATTGCCGCAATCGTCCACGCTCAATTTTGCTTTCAAGGTCGAAGAAGTTATCGGCATGGGGCGTTTACCGCATGCCACCGGGCGTGAACGCGATCAGCAAATCATCGGCCAGGCACTGGCTGCGGCAGATGCGCAACATTTACTCGGGCGCAGTTATCTGGCGCTGTCGGGAGGCGAGCGTCAGCGGGTCCATCTGGCGCGGGTGTTGGCGCAACTTTGGCCTGGTGGAATAGGCCAGACGTTATTACTGGACGAGCCGACCTCGATGCTAGATCCCTTGCACCAACACGTTACCTTGCAAGCCACCCGCAGGTTTGCTGAGCAAGGTGCAGCCGTGATGGTGATTCTGCATGACCTGAATCTGGCTGCGCGCTATTGCGATCGCTTACTGTTGCTTGAACGCGGCGTGCCGCGTGCTTTGGGCAAACCTGAAGAGGTGCTGCAGGCCGACTTGCTGCAATCTGTATTCGGGCTCGAAGTGCTGGTGCACAAGCACCCAGAGCGCGGCCATCCGCTGATTATTGCTCGCTAAGGAGTTCGCATGCGTATAGCTATCACGTTACTTTTGCTGTTCTTGGCGGGTTGTCAGTCCATGCGCCCAACAGTCCCTGCGGTTCCTGACTGGCAGAGCCCGCAAGGGCGCGAGCATGCTCAGCTCGGAGTGATTATTGATCTGCGCAGTGGTCAGCAGATCAGCCCTCAACAACTGGTTGATGAGCTGGCAACGGCCGGGCATGTACTGGTTGGCGAGCAGCACGATAATCCTGATCATCACGCCTTGCAGCTATGGTTGCTCAAAGCCCTGGCTCAGTACCGGCCAACTGGCAGCCTGTTGCTGGAAATGCTTACCCCAAGCCAGCAGGGGGCTGTGGACAGCAGCCGCGCTGCGACTCAAACCAAGCAGCCACCGGCAGATTTAGCCAAGGAGTTGAGCTGGAAGGAGGGCTGGGACTGGAGCTACTACGGGCCGATCGTGCGCTATGCCTTGACGCAGCCGTATCCGTTATTGGCAGCTAACCTCGATCGTGAAGAAATCATGGCGGTGTATCGCCAGCCTCCGCCGTTGGTTGGCTCAGCTTCTACCGCTGCCAGCGTGCGCACAGCGCTGCAGGATGACATTCGTGAATCGCATTGCGGGCTGCTGCCAGAATCGCAAATGCCGCCGATGTTAGCCATTCAGCAGCAGCGTGACCGGCGCATGGCCGAGCAGATTAAAGCCGCACCACAGCCCAGCATCCTGTTTGCCGGGGCCTTTCACGTGCGCCGTGACCTGGGTGTGCCGCTGCATCTGCAAGACCTTGGCGACAGCGCGCAGACCCGTGTGCTGACGTTGGCAGAAGTAGGGCGCACGGTGACCGCTCAGCAGTCCGACTTTGTCTGGTACACCGCCGCCACGCCAGAGCAGGACCATTGCGCGAAACTGCGTAAGCCATAACCTAGCCCCCACGGCGAGCAATTCGTCGTGGGGTTGCAGCACTTCATAGCAACTCTGCGCAATCAGCTACCCATTCCGATCTCATTAGCACAGCTTGCACGCAGAAGCGTCTTGCCGCCCTAACGTGACTTGCGCGCTCGCGGGTTGCGCCACACCTTCGACAACTCAGATACCGAAGCGATTGCGGGGTGGATAAATCGCAGGCAAAAAAAGACCCGGCAAAGTGCCGGGTCAAAAACCGTGATTAGCCTGATGAGGAGATAATCTGAAGAGTCCGACTGAAGGTCTCTTGAGCTTATCAGCTGATCTCGCGACCAGTTGAGTTAATAATAACAATTATCATTTGCGTGTCAACAGTCTAATGCGATTTATTCTCAATTAAGTTTTTGGGCTGTATTTCAGCGCGTGTTTTACTTGAGCGCCGCGGCGCGCAACTGGGTGATTTCCTTGTTCAGCAGGTCAATGCGCCGGGCCATGCTCTCGACCAGACTGTGGGCGATGCGCGGATTGTTATGCATCAGGCTGATGAACTGATCCTTGGGGATGACCATCACCGTGCAAGGCTCGACGGCCGTAATCGTCGCGCTGCGTTTTTCCTCGGTGAACACGGCCATGGCGCCAAAGATTTCATCTTTTTTGACATCGCCAACCTTGTGCCCGTCGACATAGGCGTCGGCCTGGCCTTCGATGATGATGAACACGTCGTCAGCATCATCGCCCTGATGCAGTAATTCTTCACCTGCAGCAAAGTTGAGAAAGCCAGTGGCCGTGCGGATTTCTGGCTGCTTGAGGCATGCCAGCGCCTCGCAGAGTAAAACGGTGTGGCCGATCAGGTATTGCAGGAATAACTCCTGACGCTGTTCGTCGGCGTGAATATGCTTGAGCACATCGCTTCGCGAATAAGGGCGCAATGTCAGTGGGTCGTCGCTGCTGTAATGGGTCGGCGGGAACTCGATGTTCTGGCGCAGGCCGATCAGATCTCCTTGCTGTAAGTAGAACAGCGGGTGTTGATCGACAGCGGCGTGTAACAGACCGCGCTCAATCAGGTACAACTGAGAGCCCGGTAGTTCTTGCAGGAGGTCGTCGCTGCGCTCCAGCGCTATTGATGGGCCGCTTGCATTGAGACCCGCAAGCAACTGGGTGGGAATCTGCTGCAACTTCCTGATGAGTTGTTCGGCGTAGATCGGTTGTTCACCGAGTAGGTACATGAGTGCAATTCCTTGGCTGGCTGGCGGACGAATGCCCTGACTTGAGCAAAACGATAGGCGTCCACAGTCAGCAGGTAAATCTCTCACGCCGGAGGTTGTGAGCTAGCTCTTATTGCGGGTCACAGGGTCGTCCAACTGTCCGCTCAGCTCGGCTTTTAGCGTCGGAGGTAGTTGACTCCAGTGCACATCAAGGAGTGCGCCTTCAATTGCATAGAGCAACACTTTCGAGGCGCGAAAACCGCGTGCACGCACCGCCCGGTAAGCGCTGACGGCGCCAAGCCGGCGTAAATCGTTGGCACTGTGAATTCCCGAGGCATGCAGCCATTGTGCTGAGGTCTTGCCGAGATTTTTCATCTGCTGCAATTCATCGTTCATTGCGCCTCCGTGCGTCGCCAAGCGTACGTGTTGGGGAAGAGGAACGGTGCTTACCCATTAAGTGTAGCGGCCAATCGCGCAGGTGTGGCTTTTTGCTATTGCCGGCTCTCACCGAAAGGCTGGGGGCAGCGTGAAACTGGCAAAGAGCTGCTTGAGGCAGGATTTTTAGAGGCGGTCGAGATGTTGCCAAAGTTGGCTTGGAGGGGCTTGATCTGAGGAGGGGAGCGCCGGGGCAGATTCTGCCCCCGGCGCTAAAGTGCGATTGAATCAGAGGCCGGGCAGGCGTTGGCGGATGCGGGCCACCAGCCCATCGAGGCTAGCGCTGCTGTTGGTTTCAACCAGCTTGCTGTGAACGCGCTCTTCTTCGGTCAAGGCTTCTCGGTTGGCTTGCTGCGCCTGCACGACTTCCAGTGTGGCGTCGGATGGGTCCTGTCCTTCAGCTTGGCGCTGTGCGAGCCAGCCGGCAATTACTTGCTCCGGAGCCTGGCAGTCGAGAATCAGGAACGGCACGCCGGTTTCCTCGGCAACACTGCAAGCCGCTTGGCGCTGCGCTTGCTTGAGATAAGTCGCATCGACCACAACCGGGTAGCCGGCATGCAGCGCGGCGCTGGCCAGTTTGTGCAAATGTGCATAAGTAGCTGCAGAGGCGTCGGCGGTGTAAATGCCGCTGTCCAATGCGTTGCCGTCAGCCTGCTGCTCACCGAACAGGCGCTTGCGTTCGACATCCGAGCGCAGGCGAATGGCGCCCATTGCTTCAACCAAACGCATGGCGACCTGACTTTTCCCCACCGCAGACACGCCATGCGTGATAGCCATGAAACGCGACGGAATAGCGCTGTAGCTCTCGGCTAAGGCGGCATAACGGCGGTACTGGCGCAGGATCACGGCGCGTTCAACTGCGCTTTGCTCCTGACCCAGACGGAACAAACTGACCTTGCCACGCACCATCGCGCGATATGCCTTGTAGAAATTCATCAACTCCAGCGCGGCGTAATCGCCCGTGTGCTCAAGCCAGCCGTTGACGAAACGTCGCGCCAGGCACTTGAGACCACGGTCTTCAAGGTCCATGGCCAAAAAGGCGGCATCAGCGGTGATGTCGGTCAGGCGGAACGGCTCGTTGAACTCAATGCAGTCAAACAACGTGACCTGGCCATTGAATACGGTGGCATTGCCAAGATGCACATCCCCGTGGCATTCACGGATAAAGCCGTCAGCTTTGCGTGAGGCGAGCAGAGGCTTGAGGCGCTCATAACTGCTTTCGGCCCAGGCCTGCAATGCATCAAGCTGCTCAAGATCAGCTTTGTCGGTGAGCATCGCGCGGGCTTGCTCGAAGTTCTGCATCACCGGCGCCATCGCCGCTTCTGCTGTACCCAGTTCATGCTCTTGCGGCACGCGCGGGGCGCTGAGGTGGAAGTCTGCGATGATTTTCGCCAAGGCGTCGATGTGCTCTGTGCCCAGCTCGCCGCGTGCCTGCAACTCGCCGAGCAGTTGGCTTTGCGGGAATTGGCGCATTTGCAGCACGTATTCGATGGGCTCGCCTTCGCCGTTCAACTGCGGGGCCTCGACGCTACCGGTAATCGGCAGCACTTGCAGGTAAAGGTCTTTGGCCAGACGCTGATTCAGGCGCAGCTCTTCGTTGCAGAAGTGTTCGCGGGCGCTGAGTTCGGTGAAGTCGAGGAAACCGAAGTTGACCGCTTTCTTGATCTTGTAGGCGTATTCGCCCGTCAGAATTACCCAAGAAATATGAGTCTCGACGACCTCGAAGGCCTCCACCGGATGGGGAAAAATAGCAGGGTTCTGCAGGGCTGCAATCAGGGCTTGGCTCACGGTTGATCCTTGGCGTGAATTCATAAAGTAGTGGCTCATTATGGCCGCTACGGACGGCGCTGCAAACTACTCAGCGGTGCCTGCTTGTGTGCAACAAAGTGCGTATAATGCCGCGCCATGACTCGACCTAAATCCCCCCGTACCCGTTCTAAACGCCGTAAAACCCGTGGCTCGCGCCCCTGGCTTGGCTGGGCTGTAAAGCTTGGTCTGGTTGGGCTGGTAGTCTTTGCCGGTTTTGCGGTTTATCTCGATGCGGTTGTTCAGGAGAAATTCTCCGGCAAGCGCTGGACTGTGCCGGCCAAGGTTTATGCCCGGCCGCTGGAGTTGTTCGTCGGTGAAAAACTGTCGAAAAACGACTTCCTCAAAGAGCTGGATGCCTTGGGCTACCGGCGCGAGAACAGCGTATCCGGCCCCGGCGCTGTGTCGGTTAACGGCAACAGCATCAATCTGTATTCCCGTGGTTTCCAGTTTTACGAAAGTGCCGAGCCTTCGCAGAAGGTCAATGTGCGTTTCTCGGGCGATTATGTTGCCGGTCTGAGCCAGGTCGGCGGTGGCAAACTCTCGGTTGCACGCTTGGAACCCTTGCTGATTGGCGGCCTGTATCCGGCGCATCAGGAAGACCGGGTGCTGGTCAAGCTGGACCAAGTGCCGCCTACGCTGATCCAGACACTGGTCGCAGTTGAAGACCGCGACTTCTTTGAGCATCACGGTGTGTCGCCCAAGTCGATCGCCCGCGCCGTTTGGGTGAACGCCTCGTCAGGTGCATTGCGCCAGGGCGGCAGTACGCTGACTCAGCAGTTGGTGAAAAATTTCTACCTGACCAACGAGCGCAGTCTGACGCGTAAAGCCACCGAAGCGATGATGGCGCTGTTGCTGGAACTGCATTACGACAAGAACGAAATTCTTGAGGCGTACTTCAACGAAGTGTTCCTTGGGCAGGACGGCAACCGTGCGATCCACGGTTTCGGTCTGGCCAGCCAGTACTTTTTCAGCCAGCCAATTGCCGAGCTTAAGCTTGATCAGATGGCGCTGTTGGTAGGCATGGTCAAGGGTCCGACGTATTACAACCCACGCCGCCATCCTGAGCGTGCAACGGTTCGGCGTAACCTGATTCTCGACATGCTGGCCGAGCAGGGCGTGGTTTCTGTCGAGGAAGCAACGGCGGCCAAGGCGCGTCCATTGGGCGTGACCAGCAAAGGCAGCATGGCCAACAGTTCATTCCCGGCATTCCTCGATCTGGTCAAACGCCAATTGCGCGAAGACTACAAAGAGGCTGACTTGACCGAGGAAGGGCTGCGTATCTTCACCAGCTTCGACCCGATCATGCAGATCAAGGCCGAAGAGTCGCTCACCGGCACGCTCAAGCGTCTGTCCGGGCGTAAAGGTGTGGATCAGGTTGAGGCCGGTATGGTCGTCACCAATCCGGAAACCGGTGAAGTGCAGGCGCTCATTGGCAGCCGTCAGCCGGGTTATGCAGGCTTCAACCGCGCGTTGGATGCGGTGCGTCCGATCGGCTCGCTGGTTAAACCTGCGGTTTACCTCACGGCGCTGGAGCGTCCGAGCGAATACACCCTGACGACCATGATGGAAGATAAAGCCTTCTCGGTTAAAGGGCAGGACGGCCAGGTATGGAGCCCGCAAAACTACGACCGTAAGTCGCATGGACGGATCTATCTGTACCAGGGGCTGGTCAACTCTTACAACCTGTCGACTGCCAAGCTGGGCTTGCAGGTTGGCGTACCGAATGTACTGAAAACCTTGCAGAGGCTGGGTATGCAGCGCGAATGGCCGGCTTATCCGTCGATGTTGTTGGGTGCCGGTAGCCTGAGCCCGATGGAAGTGGCGGATATGTATTCAACCTTGGCCAACGGAGGTTTCAATACGCCGTTGCGCGGGATTCGCAGCGTGTTGACCGCAGAAGGCGAGCCGTTGAAGCGCTATCCCTACAAGATTCAGCAGCGCTTCGATCCGGGTGCAATCTACCTGCTGCAAAATGCCATGCAGCGAGTGATGCGCGAAGGCACCGGGCGTTCGGTTTACAACCAGTTGCCGCGCTCGTTGAATCTGGCTGGCAAGACCGGTACCAGTAACGACTCGCGAGACAGCTGGTTTGCAGGTTTTGGCCAAGATCTGCTCGCGGTCGTCTGGTTGGGACGTGACGATAACGGCCCAACGCCGCTGACCGGCGCAACGGGTGCATTGCAGGTGTGGACCAGCTTTATGGCCAAGGCCGACCCGCTGCCGCTGGATATGCCGCAACCGGATAACGTGGTGCAGGCATGGGTTGATCCGAAGACGGGACAGGGTTCCGATTCGAGTTGCCCGGGTGCGGTGCAGATGCCGTATATTCGTGGCAGTGAGCCAGTAGCCGGTTCTGCGTGCGGAATTCAAGCGCCGGTGGACTCTGTTATGGATTGGGTTCGTGGCTGGATAGAATAATTAAAGAGGGTTTGATGTGACTAAGTGGTTGATACCGGCTTTTACAGCGTCCCTGGTTTTGGCGGGTTGCTCCAGCGTACCGCGCGGGTCGATCCCGGTGGTTGATTCCGGTACTTCGGCCTCGGCCAACCGGATGGATAACGTCAAGGTCTATGGCTCGTCCAATGGCCAGCAAGGTTCTCAGGCGCAAGCTCAGGCTCAGGCGATCCCTGAAGATTCTGGCGTTGTGGTCATGGTGCCGGGCGGCGTGGGCGGCTCAATGCCGCTGGATACCTCATCCGCGCCGATCAGCAGCCAGCCAATACAATCCGAGCCGATTCAGATGAACTCGACTCAGGGCGATAACACGCCGTCGACCAGCAGTGCGCCAAGCATCAGCAGCTCGACGCAGAGCGCAGGTGGCCTGGCCGCAGATGAACAGTTGGACGGCCCGGTTCTGGCGCTGCTGACCACTGCTCAACAGCAGCAGGCAGGCGGTGACTTGAATGGCGCGGCATCGAGCCTTGAGCGTGCCCAACGCATTGCTCCGCGTGAGCCGCAGGTTCTATACAACCTGGCTCAGGTGCGTCTGGCTCAGGGTGACGCTGCGCAGGCTGAGCAATTTGCCCGTCGTGGCCTCAGCTATGCCAGTGGACGTCCGGCGTTGCAGGCCAGTTTGTGGGATTTGATCGCGCAGTCCCGGCAGATGCAGGGCGATGCGGCAGGTGCAGCGCAGGCACGTGAGCGGGCCAAGGTTAATCTCTGATGGCCGTGCAAATAGCCGAGGTTGCCGAGTGCTTGTTGCTCATTGAGCGCGAAATGCGGGTTCAGCAGCTCTGGTCGGTCGAGCCGCCCAGCGCTGAGGCCATGGCCAGTGTTACGCCGTTTTGCGTCGACAGCATGCCATTCGAGCAATGGCTGCAGTGGATATTCGTGCCGCGCATGAAGATGATTATCGAGGCGGGCGCCGCTTTGCCTAGCGCGTCAGGAATTCAGCCGATGGCTGAACAGGTTTACGGAGAGAGCAATCCGCAAACCCGTGGTCTTCTCAAGTTGCTCGGCGAGTTTGATCAGCTGATCAGCGACGCCAACTGACCCTGAGTCCGCTTAATTGCAGTTTTCGCTGATGGCCTTCTTGGCCTCGGCGATACGCTGCTGGCGCTCATCTTCGCCCAAACGGCGTACTTCTCCGTCGATCTCAGCCCGCAGACGTGGGTTATTCTCGAGTTGAGCCAGGCTGGTACGCACTTCGGTGCAGTACTGCTTGCGCTCGGCGGCTTTGGCGGCCACTTCAGCTTTGACCTTCTTGTCGATCTCGGCCTGTTCCGGGTTGGCGATGCTGTCGAACGTCGGCACCTCTGGCTTTTCTGGTGCCTGCACCGGCGCGCTGGCCGGGGTGTTGGTGTCGATTGTCGTCGCCTGCTGCCCGGCTGGCGGTTGCGCCCCGAAATGCGTCATACCCTGCGCATCGACCCACTTGTAAACCTGGCTGGCCATCGCCGAAGTGCTCATGATGAGCAGCAGGGTGCTGGTTAAAAATACGTGGCGCATGTTGAATCCTTAATTCGAACTGTCAGAGCTTGGAATAACTATAACCGTAATCTGTAGTTGCCCATGCTGCGCTATGTCACAACAGAAGTTTGTATATTCTGTCACGGATTACTTGACTTGCAGCGCTCTAATCCCGAACAATCCCACGCTCGCTGTAGTGGAGTCCGCCGCAAGCAGGCTTTAGCTCAGTAGAGATGAGGTGCACACCCGCGCCGACTTGTTACACCCGCAACGCGTTACCTCGCGCTGGGTGGGAAAACCCCGCAACACTTTGGGGCGTTCCCAATACTTGCTCAGTAGTAGCTGACGTAGTCGGCGACCACCGTCGCTCATGCTCTGCTTGGCAGTAAACCTATTTCAAACCGCCTTCTTCCTTGGCGGTTTCTGGCGTTTTAGAGGTGAACAACGTGGAGCTTTTATCCGGCGCTGAAATGGTCGTCCGCTTTTTGCGTGACGAAGGCGTTAAGAACATCTATGGGTACCCAGGCGGTGCCTTACTGCACATTTATGATGCCCTGTTCAAAGAACCTGAAGTGAACCATATTCTGGTTCGCCATGAGCAGGCGGCTACCCACATGGCTGATGGCTATGCACGCGCGACCGGTAAAGCCGGCGTGGTGCTGGTGACTTCCGGCCCGGGTGCAACCAACGCCATTACCGGTATTGCTACTGCCTACATGGACTCCATTCCGATGGTAGTTCTGTCGGGTCAGGTTCCTAGCAACATGGTCGGCACCGACGCGTTCCAGGAAACCGACATGATCGGTATTTCGCGGCCAATCGTGAAGCACAGCTTCATGATCAAGCACGCCTCGGAAATTCCGGAAGTGATGAAAAAAGCCTTCTACCTGGCTGAGTCCGGTCGTCCTGGCCCTGTGGTTGTCGATATCCCGAAAGATATGACCAACCCGGCTGAGAAGTTCGAATACGTTTATCCGAAGAAAGCCAAGCTGCGTTCGTACAGCCCGGCGCTGCGCGGTCACTCCGGGCAGATTCGCAAAGCGGCTGAGATGCTCATCGCGGCAAAACGCCCGGTCATCTACAGCGGCGGCGGCGTGATCATGGGTGGCGCATCTGCTCCGCTCACCGAGCTGGCGCAAATGCTCAACACCCCGGTCACCAATACCCTGATGGGTTTGGGCGGCTACCCAGGTACCGATCGCCAGTTCCTTGGCATGCTCGGTATGCACGGCAGCTACACCGCTAACCTGGCCATGCACCACGCGGACGTGATCTTTGCGGTTGGCGCACGCTTTGATGACCGTGTTATCAACGGCGCGGCCAAGTTCTGCCCGAACGCAAAAATCATCCACGTCGACATCGATCCGGCGTCTATCTCCAAGACAATCAAGGCCGACGTGCCTATTGTTGGCCCGGTTGAAAGCGTGCTGACCGAAATGGTCGCGATCCTCAAGGAAATCGGTGAAACCCCGAGCAAAGAGGCGCTGGCCAGCTGGTGGAAGCAGATCGAAGAGTGGCGCGGCAGCCGTGGCATGTTCCCTTACGAGAAGGGCGATGGCAGCATCATCAAGCCACAAACCGTTATCGAGACACTCAGCGAAGTAACGCACGGCGATGCATTTGTGACCTCCGACGTAGGTCAGCATCAGATGTTCGCGGCTCAGTACTATCGCTTCAACAAGCCTAATCGCTGGATCAACTCTGGCGGTCTGGGCACCATGGGCTTCGGTTTCCCCGCGGCCATGGGCGTTAAGCTGAGCTTCCCGGATGATGACGTCGCCTGTGTAACGGGTGAGGGCAGCATCCAGATGAACATTCAGGAGCTGTCGACCTGCTTGCAGTACGGTTTGCCGGTGAAAATCGTCAACCTGAACAACGGCGCGCTGGGCATGGTGCGTCAGTGGCAGGACATGAATTACAACAGCCGTCACTCGCACTCCTACATGGAGTCGTTGCCTGACTTCGTCAAGCTGGCAGAGGCTTATGGCCATGTCGGCATGCGCATCACTGATCTGAAAGATCTGAAGCCGATGATGGAAAAGGCGTTCGCCATGAAAGATCGCCTGGTATTCCTCGACATTCAGGTCGACACCAGTGAGCACGTCTATCCGATGCAAATCAAAGACGGTGCAATGCGCGACATGTGGCTGAGCAAGACGGAGCGGACCTAATCATGCGACACATTATTTCCCTGTTACTGGAAAACGAACCGGGCGCTTTGTCCCGTGTGGTTGGCCTGTTCTCGCAGCGTAACTACAACATCGAAAGCCTGACTGTGGCGCCGACCGAAGATCCGACCTTGTCGCGTCTGACGTTGACCACGGTTGGCCATGATGAGGTGATCGAGCAGATCACCAAAAACCTCAACAAGCTGGTTGAGGTGGTCAAGCTGGTTAACCTTTCAGAGAGCGCTCACATCGAGCGTGAACTGATGCTGGTCAAGGTCAAGGCTACCGGTGCTCAGCGCGCCGAAGTCAAACGCACCACGGATATCTTCCGCGGGCAGATCGTCGACGTAACCAGCAGTGTCTACACCATTCAGTTGGCAGGCACGAGCGACAAGCTGGACAGCTTCATTCAGGCCGTAGGCACCGCCTCGATTCTGGAAACCGTGCGCAGCGGTGTTACCGGTATCGCCCGTGGCGACAAGGTTCTGAGCATCTGATTGCGCTGCACTAAAGAAGCCCCGCAAATTTTGCGGGGGTTTTTTTGCCTGCCATTTAATGCTGGCGATTCCAGAACGCGTTGATCAGCGGCTCTTTCAGGTGTTTTTCAAGGGCAAACAGGCCGATGTCGTAAGCGGTGAGGGGCGGTTGAATATCGTAGGTGCGGATGCGTGCGCTAAGCGGGCTGTTGTCGAGCACAATTTGCGGGACCACGCCAATGCCAAAGCCCAGGCTGACCATGCTGACGATGGCCTCGTTACCGCTTACCTGAGCGTAAATCCGGGGCTTGATGCTGTGATTTTTGAGCCAGCGATCGGTTCGTGTTCGCGCCAGCCCTTCTTCCGAGAGAATCATCGGCACATCACGCCAACTGGCTGCGCTCGGGTGCTTAACTTGCTCCTCAGTTAAAAGCTGAGGCGATTGCGGGCCAATGAAGCGCAGCGCCGAGCGGGCAATCGGCTGAAAGGCCACGCCCGTTGGCAGGCTGTCGGGTCGCGCGCCGATGGCAATGTCCTCGAGCCCTTCCTGGATACGCTCAACCGCTTTCGCCGCGTCCCCGGTGTGCAGCTTCATTTCGATGCGCGGGTATTCCTGGCGAAAGCTGCTCAAAATATCGTAGAGAAAGCTGTAGCTGGCCGTGACCGAGCAATACAGTGAAAGCTCACCTTGCAGAATCAATTGATCCTGTTTGAACGACTGGCGCATGGTCTGCCAGCCGCTTATCACCTCTGTGGCGTACTCGCGAAACTGCTGGCCCTCGCGGGTGAGGCGAACGGAGCGGTTATCCCGGAGAAACAACTGAGTGCCAAGTTCGTCTTCAAGCTGCTTGATACTGCGGCTGAGAGCAGACGGGCTGACATGATGCTCGCGGCTGGTTTTGCCGAAGTGCAGGTTGTCCGCAAGGGAGAGGAAAAGAATAAGCGAATGGCTGTTCATGTGTATTTCATATATCGGCATGTTGTGTTGCAAATATATCATTTTACGCAATGGGGGAGGTCGCATAGACTGGCCACGTAGCGGTGCTTGCACCCACCCCTTTTTCGATTAGAAGAGCCAAGAACATGAAAGTTTATTACGACAAAGACTGCGACCTCTCCATCATCCAGGGCATGAAAGTAGCCATCATCGGTTACGGTTCTCAGGGCCACGCTCAAGCGTGTAACCTGAAAGACTCGGGTGCGGACGTGACCGTTGGTCTGCGTAAAGGCTCTGCTACCGTTGCCAAGGCTGAAGCCCACGGCCTCAAAGTTGCTGACGTTGCCACTGCTGTTGCCGGCGCTGATCTGGTAATGATCCTGACTCCGGACGAGTTCCAGTCGCAGCTGTACAAGCAAGAAGTTGAGCCGAACATCAAGCAGGGCGCGACCCTGGCTTTCTCCCACGGCTTCGCGATTCACTACAACCAGGTTGTTCCGCGCAGCGACCTCGACGTGATCATGATCGCGCCGAAAGCGCCGGGCCACACCGTGCGTTCCGAGTTCGTCAAAGGCGGCGGTATCCCTGACCTGATCGCTATCTATCAGGATGCTTCGGGCAACGCCAAAAACGTTGCACTGTCTTACGCTTCGGGCGTGGGCGGTGGCCGTACCGGTATCATCGAAACCACCTTCAAAGACGAAACTGAAACCGACCTGTTCGGCGAGCAGGCTGTTCTGTGTGGCGGTTGCGTTGAGCTGGTTAAAGCGGGCTTCGAAACTCTGGTTGAAGCTGGTTACGCGCCAGAAATGGCTTACTTCGAGTGCTTGCACGAGCTGAAGTTGATCGTTGACCTGATGTTCGAAGGCGGTATCGCCAACATGAACTACTCGATCTCTAACAACGCTGAGTACGGCGAATACGTTACAGGTCCGGAAGTTATCAACGCCGAATCGCGTCAGGCTATGCGTAACGCTCTGAAGCGCATTCAGGACGGCGAATACGCCAAAATGTTCATCCAGGAAGGCGCTGCCAACTATCCTTCGATGACTGCTTACCGTCGCAACAACGCTGCTCACGGCATCGAAGTTGTTGGCGAGAAGCTGCGTTCGATGATGCCTTGGATTGCAGCGAACAAGATCGTCGACAAAGCCAAGAACTAAGGCTTTTTGCGACAGCGAAAAACGCGGCCAATGGCCGCGTTTTTTCGTTCTGTAGCCTACTTCTGGTATAAAGCTTGATCTTTAAGCGTTGTCTGGCTGTTTCAGACAAGGCCAAATGAATATCTTAATCCGTTGCAAGGTGCAGTTCATGAACGAGCGTCCCGAAGAGCAAGGCCCTACTCCTGAAGAGGAAAGTCTGCTGCCAATCGATGAGCACATTGAAGAAGGGCACGATGCTGAGGGCCGTAAGGTCCGTCACCGCGGCATCTATCTTTTGCCGAACCTCTTCACCACCGCCAACCTGTTTGCCGGTTTTTACGCCATCATCAATGCAATCAACGGCAACTTCTATGTGGCGGCGGCGACTATTTTCGTGGCCATGGTGCTCGACAGTCTGGATGGGCGCGTCGCGCGTCTGACCAATACGCAAAGCGCGTTTGGTGCTGAATACGATTCGCTGTCCGACATGGTCGCGTTCGGCGTGGCGCCGGCAATCATCGCGTTCGAGTGGGCGTTGGGCAGTTTGGGTAAGGTCGGCTGGATGGTTGCATTCATCTATGTCGCCGGTGCTGCATTGCGTCTGGCACGCTTCAACACTCAAATCGGCAGCGTCGATAAGCGCTACTTCATCGGTCTGGCCAGTCCGGCAGCCGCCGGTGTGGTGGCGGGAACGGTGTGGGCATTCAGTGACTTCGGTATTGAAGGCTCGAACATGGCCTTTGTGCTGGCTGTACTGGTAGCGGCCGCTGGCATGTTGATGGTCAGTAACATCAAATATCACAGCTTCAAAGATCTCGACCTCAAGGGGCGTGTGCCGTTTGTGGCGATCCTTGCTGTGGTGCTGGTGTTCGCGGTAGTTTTCAGCGACCCACCGCGGATCTTGCTGATTATCTTCCTGGCTTATGCGTTCTCTGGCCCGGTGCAATATTTGTTGCAATTGCGTCGCCGTAAAACAGCCAAGTGATGTAATTTCTGTCAGGCTCCGCGGTCTACTCGTCTTACTACTGGTAGCTGCGGAGTCCTCATGCTGATCAAGCTTCCCCCTGCGTCTGCTTGCAAAGAGTCAGACGTCACCCCCGAGTCAATTTACTTATCGCGGCGCAAGTTTGTTGGCGGCTCAATGCTCGGGCTGGCGGCTACGGCTATGCCTGTGTTGGCGCGTGCCGAAGATGCAGCCCGTTACGCTGGGGTCGAGCCTGCAAAGGCGCCGGCCTGGTTTCAGAACAAGCTTTCGAGCACGCAATGGCAGGCTGTTGTAGCCAAGGGCGAAACCATCACGCCTTATGTCGATGCGACCCAGTACAACAACTTCTATGAGCTTGGCGCCAATAAAGGCGACCCAAAGGCCAATGCGGCTGCACTAAAGACCGAACCCTGGACCGTAGTGGTCGATGGCGAAGTGGCTAATCCCGGTCGTTATAACCTCGAAGACTTCATACAACCTCATCAACTTGAAGAGCGCATTTACCGGTTGCGCTGCGTAGAGGCGTGGTCGATGGTGGTGCCGTGGCTGGGGATTCCGCTGTCTGCGCTGCTCAAACAAGTCGCGCCAACCAGCAAAGGCAAGTTCGTTCGGTTTGAGACACTGGTCGACCGCGAGAACCTGCCGGGGCAAAAATCCAGCTTCGGGCTTATCGACTGGCCTTATGTGGAAGGGCTGCGTATTGATGAGGCGATGAATCCGTTGGCGATTCTGGCGGTCGGTATGTATGGGCGCACGCTGCCCAATCAAAATGGCGCACCATTACGTTTGGTGGTGCCCTGGAAGTATGGCTTCAAAAGCATCAAGTCGATTGTGCGCATCAGCCTGGTTGAAGAGCAGCCGAAAACCACCTGGCAATCACTGGCCGCCGATGAGTATGGTTTCTACGCCAACGTTAATCCGAGCGTCGACCATCCGCGTTGGACGCAAGCGCGTGAACGGCGTTTGCCGAGTGGTCTGTTTAGCCCGAATGTTCGCGATACCCTGATGTTCAATGGTTATGGCGATGAAGTTGCCTCTCTCTACAGTGGCATGGACCTGCGAGTTAATTACTGATGCGTTATCCGCTTTGGCGTTTTCTGGTGTTTGTCGTCATTGCAGCTGTGCCGCTGTATTGGTTTTATCAGGCCTGGCTGTTTGCGCTCGGCCCGGATCCGGGCAAGACCTTGGTGGATCGACTGGGCTTGGGCGTTTTGATTCTGCTGTTTATCACCCTGGCGATGACGCCGCTGCAGAAGCTGACAGGCTGGGCGGGTTGGATTGCAGTGCGCCGGCAACTAGGGCTGTGGTGCTTTGCTTATGGGGTGCTGCATCTCACTGCGTATAGCGTGTTCATTCTGGGGCTGGACTGGGCGCAGTTCGGGGTAGAGCTAAGCAAGCGCCCTTACATAATAGTAGGGGCGCTGGGCTTTCTCGGTTTGCTGGTGTTGGCGATTACCTCTAACCGCTACAGCCAGCGCCGTTTAGGCAGGCGTTGGAAGAAGTTGCATCGCGCTGTATATGGCATCCTCGCGCTGGGCTTGCTGCACATGCTCTGGGTTGTGCGCGCAGATCTCAAAGAGTGGAGCCTGTATGCCTTGATTGGCGTGTTCCTGATGGTTCTGCGTATTCCGGCGGTAGCTAGGCGTTTACCGCTCATTCGCTCTAAATCAGCCGGTACTGCAATAAATCCGCAATAAACCCTTGACGGCAAAACTGAGGTGCCTATAATGCGCACCTCTTCCGGCGTCGACCTCTCGGAAAACTTCTTAGAAAACAAGAAGTTAACTTAAAAAGAGGGATTGCAAAACAGCGAAAGCTGTGTAGAATGCGCCGGGCTC